>NZ_CP041745.1:1775937-2086875 GCF_007556815.1 Paraburkholderia megapolitana | reverse complement strand
CGCCGTTCTGCAACTACATCCGCAGCAATATCGGTCTGTTGAATGGACTCGCGCAAAGCCGCGGTCAGACCGTGGACGTGCGCAGCATGGGCGCGCGCGAACTGGACGAGTTCGTCAATTTTCTCTATGAACGCTTCGCGCAATCGCGTGGGCTGATCGGTACGCCGGAAACCGGTGTCGAGCTGGTGCGCGATCTGGAATCGATCGGTGTCGATGAAGTGGCGTGTCTGCTCGACTTCGGTCCGTCGGCGGATCTGATCCTCGGCAATCTGCCGCATTTGCTCCGGCTGCGCGAGATGTGCGCGCCAAAGCGTGTCGTTCCTCAGGGCAAGTTCGACCCGGCTCCGGTGCAGGCTCGCTGCACCGATATCGTGTCGGGCGCGGACTTCAATGGCGAAATCCAGCAACACGGCGTGCAGATCGACGGCGTGTTCCATGCAATCGAACAGATCTGGCGCAGTGCCGGGGAAGCGCTCGGAAAAATCAGTCTGCCCATCGATGCGCTCGCATCGTCGCAATACGAAGTCCATCCCGCGTTTCTCGACGCCTGCAGCCGCGTGCTCGCCGCCGCTATCGATACCGACGCGCTGGACGCGAACGGCATCTATCTGCCGAGCTCGATCGGTGCAGTACGTGTTCATCATCAACCGTCGGCGCCCGATGCATGGAGTCATGCCACGCTGCGCCAATCGACCGCACAGGGCACGCTCGAAGGCGATATCCGCGTCTATGACATCGCCGGGAAACTGCTGATCGAAATCGACGCGCTGCGGTTGCAGCATGTACATTCCGCGCAGCCGGTCGAGCGTCATGAGTTTGCGCCTCTGCTGTATCAACGTGTCTGGAGAGCGTCGAGTGCGGAGGCGACAACCGCCAGCGCAGCTGCGACTGCGGCCGGCGAATGGCTGATCTTCGCGGATCGCGGTGGCGTTGCTAAAAAAGCCGCGGCGTTGCTCGAAGGCACCGGCAATACGTGCTCGTTGCACTACGTCGATGAAACACTCGCCCTACCCGCACTCGACCGGCCGTTAAAGGGCATCCTGCATCTCTGGAGTCTCGATCTCGCGCTTGCCGACAGCGCGACGAGAAAACATGTCAGCATGAGTGTGCTGCACCTGGTCAGAACGCTCGCATCGGGTGACGCGGCAGCGCGGCAAACGCGTCTGTGGCTGGTGACGTCGGGCGCGATGCCGATACTCGACGGCGAAGCGACGGCTGTGTCACAAGCCCCGCTGTGGGGTCTGGGCCGTGCGATCGCCGTCGAGCACACCGCGATGTGGGGTGGACTGATCGACCTCGATCCCGCGCAGCAGTCCGCCACGCACATCGTGGAAACGCTTCAGGCTGCCGGCCGCGAAGACATGATCGCGTTCCGCCACGGACAGCGTTACGTTGCGCGTATCGCCCGCGACGATCGCGAGTTCGTCAGTCACCGCCCGATCCGGTTCCACAGCGATGCGACCTACCTGGTAACCGGCGGCCTCGGCGGCCTCGGTTTGCGGCTCGCTTCCTGGCTCACCGCGAACGGCGCCGGCAAAGTCGTGCTGCTCGGGCGCGGCGAGCCGAAGCCCGCGGCCGAAAAAATTCTGCGCACGCTCGACGCGCATGTCGTGCGCGCCGATCTGTCGCAGCGCGAAGAAGTCGCCGCGGCGATCGACGAGATCGCTCGCTCGATGCCGCCGCTCAAGGGCGTGTTCCATCTGGCCGGCGCGCTCGACGATGCGCTGCTCACGCGCCAGGACGACGACTTTTTCCACCGCGCCGGTAGCGGCAAGGCCGACGGTGCGTGGTACCTGCACGAGCTGACTGCCGACCTGCCGCTCGACCACTTCGTCCTGTTCTCCTCGATGGCCTCGCTGCTCACGATGCCGGGCCAGGGCAACTACGCCGCCGCGAATGGCTTCCTCGACGCGCTCGCACATCACCGTCGCGCGCAGGGAAAACCGGGGCTCAGCGTCAACTGGGGACCATGGGCCGAGATCGGCCACGCCGCCACCGACTACGGACGTCGCGCGCACGAACAGCTCGCCGGATTCGGCGTCACGCCGTTGCCGCCCGAGTTGGCCATTGCGGCACTCGAACGATTGATGGCGTCAGGCGTCGCCCAGTCAGGCGTTGCGAGGATCGACTGGCCGACGTTGTTCCGCGTCGATGCACCAGCCGCGCAGTCGGCGCTCTTCTCCGAACTCGCGCAACCGGCCGCACAGCCGGCGCAGCAAGAAACGGAATTGCTCGGTCAGCTCAAGTCATGCGCGCCGCGCGAGCGGCTCGAACTGGTCACGAGCACGCTCTCGCAGATGCTCGTCAAGACGCTGCGGCTGTCGCGTCCCGATGCGATTCCGCCGGGCCAATCGCTGTTCGATCTCGGTCTCGATTCGCTGATCGCGCTCGAACTGACCGACCGGATCACGAAGGTGTTCGGCAGACCGTTCCGCGCCACGCTGTTCTTCTCCTACCCGAATTTGCAATCGCTGGCCCAGTACATCCTCAACGAACTGTCGCCGTCGCTGCCTGCTGCTGTTGTCGAGGAAGCCTCCGACGAAGACCTCAGTGAGGACGAACTGTCCGAACTGATTGCCCAGGAGATCGGCGCCCAATGAACTCCAAAGCCACCACTGCGCTGAAAGCCGCGCTCGACGAACTGCGCCTGCGGCGCGCGGAAATCGCGGCTCTGCGCTCGGATCGTAACGAGCCGATCGCCGTCATCGGTATGGCCTGCCGTTTTCCGGGCGCGAGCGATACGCCGGATGCGTTCTGGCAACTGCTCGATAACGCCCGCGATGCCGTCACCGAAGTGCCGCGCGAGCGCTGGGACATCGATCGTTACTACGATGCGGACCCCGCTACGCCCGGCAAGATGGCGACTCGCCACGGCGCGTTTATCGAACGCGTCGATGAATTCGACGCCGCGTTCTTCGGCATTGCGCCGCGCGAAGCGACGTATCTGGACCCGCAGCAACGCCTGCTGCTCGAAGTGGCCTGGGAAGCGCTCGAAAACGCCCATCTCGCGCCCGAGCGCTTCAGGCAATCGCCCACCGGCGTGTACGTCGGCATCACCTGCTTCGATCATGCGATCCAGGTGTCCAGCGCGTCGACGCCGTCGAGCAGCTACGCGGGCACCGGTAGCGCATTGAACATGGCCGCGGGCCGACTGTCGTTCGTGCTCGGTCTTACCGGCCCCAGCATGGCTATCGATACCGCGTGCTCGTCGTCGCTGGTCTGCCTGCACCTGGCGTGCGAGAGCCTGCGTTCGCGCGAAAGCAACATGGCGCTCGCGGGCGGCGTCAATCTCATGCTCTCGCCCGAGGTCATGATCAGTTTCTCGCAGGCTCGCATGCTGTCGCCGGATGGGCACTGCAAGACCTTCGATGCATCCGCGGACGGCTACGTACGCGGCGAAGGCTGCGGCATGGTGGTGCTCAAGCGCCTCTCCGACGCGCTCGCCGACGGCGACCGTGTGCTCGGCATCGTGCGCGGCACAGCCGTCGATCAGGGCGGTGCGGGCGGCGGACTGACCGTTCCGAGCCGCGATTCGCAAGAGCGTGTGATCCGTCGCGCGCTGAATCAGGCTGGCCTCACGCCGGGCGACATCTCCTACGTGGAAGCGCACGGCACCGGCACGTCGCTCGGCGATCCGATCGAGGTCGAAGCACTGGCCGGCGTTTATGGACCGGGACGCGCGGCCGCCGATCCGCTCATGATCGGTTCGGTCAAGACCAATATCGGGCATCTGGAATCGGCGTCCGGCATCGCGGGGCTGATCAAGGTCCTGCTGTCGTTCGAGCACGACCGGATTCCCGCGCATCTGCATTTCAGGCAGCCGAACCCACACACGCCGTGGCAGGACATCCCTATCCGCGTCGCCGCCGATCCGGTTACGTGGCAGCGCGGCGAACGCAAGCGGGTCGCAGGGCTAAGCGCGTTTGGATTTAGCGGCACGAATGCTCACGCCATCATCGAGGAACCGCCTGTCGCTAGCGCGCACGATGCGCAGCGAGCAGTTCTGCTGCTGTCGGCCAGATCGGAGACGGCGCTGAGCGCACTGGTACGACGCTACGAGAGCGTGCTCGCGAGCGCAGCGCCGCAGGAGTTGTCCGCGATCAGTCGCGCGGCGGCCACAGGACGTAGTCACTATCCGTTCCGTGCGGCGTGGACATCGTCGGGTGTGAAACAGATCGCGACCGATGCCGCGCGTACCGCTAAAGCTTCGCGCATGGGCTTCAGCTTCGGCTTCGACTCGCAGGAACCGGGTGTCGCAGATATCGCGCGCGAACTCCACGCAACCGAGTCGCATTTCCGCGCAGCCTTCGATCGTTGCGCGGTCCCGCTGAGCGCACTCGATACCGACGCGGGCCGCTTTGCCATCGACTTCGCCTGGGCGGAGTTGTGGAAGGCGTGGGGTATTCAGCCGTACGTCTTATCGGGTCATGGCATCGGCGCCTATGTCGCGGCTTGCGTCGCGGGTGTCATGAGCGTTGCCGACGCGCTGCGTCTGGTCGCCGTGCGATCGGATCCCGAGGCGCTGCGCGCAACGCTTCAGGACATCGCGCTTACGCGTCCCTCTGTCCGCCTGATCTCCGCGCATTCCGGCGCCGAGGTAACCGACGAGGCCACGAATCCGCAGTACTGGTTGCAGCATGCCGCTTCGTCGAGTCAGAGCGAAGCGCCGCGCAGGGCCGAAGAACTCGCCGCCGCCGATGGCTGGTTACCGGCGCCCTGCTCCGGCTCCGCCCTGGAGCAGGCCATTGCGAGCCTCTACGTGCAAGGCTGGCACTTCGACTGGAGCGCGTTGTTCCCGACGTCCGCCCAACCCGTCACGAACCTGCCGAATTATCCGTTCGAACGGCAACGTTTCAGTCTTGGTGAAACCCAGTCGCCGACCGTCGGTATGGATGCCGCCAGCATCCAGGAAGCGCTGCGGCAACTGAAGAAGTCCGGCAAGTATTCGGACGAGTTGCTGGCCACGTTCCCGGAGTTGTTGCAGACCGCCTTCGCTCCGACTGAAACCGCTGCTTCGTCGGATGCAAATCCGCTTTATCACGTGGTGTGGGAACAGCAAGCCGCACTGCCGGTGGCCGAGTTCGCTGGCGAGCCCTCTTCGTGGTTGATCTTCGCGGATGAGAGCGGTGTCGGCGAGCGCTTTGCGACGCTGCTGCGCGAGCGTGGCGCGTCCTGCTCGCTGGTTCGCCCTGGCAGCAAATACGGCGAGCGCAAAGACGGCGCCTGGTACGTCGATCCTGCGAAGGCTGAGCATTTCGTCCGCTTGCTGAAGGACGCAGCGGTCCCAGGACAGCGCATCGTCTTCCTGTGGGCGCTCGACGAAGTGGTCGGTGCGGCGCGCATGTCGACGGCCTTCCTGCATCTCGTGCGCGCACTGGGTGGTAGCGAGCGCGAGTGGGCGCCGCAAACCCGCCCGAAGATCTGGGTGGTCACGCGCGACGCGGTCGAAGCCGGCGAAGCGCCGCTCGTATCGGGGCTCGCGCAGTCCGCGCTGGTGGGGCTTGCTCGCGGCGCGATGATCGAGCATCCGGAATTGTTCGGCACCGCCATCGATCTCGATCCGGCTGCACCGGAGAACGAAACACAAACGCTGCTGCAGGAAGTGCTCGGCGAGAGTCGCGAAGAACAGGTCGCCCTGCGGCACGACGCGCGCTATGTCGCACGATTGAGCCAGCTCGCTCAAGCCGAAACAAGCGCGCTACAGATCGACCCGGAAGCGGCGTATCTGATCACCGGTGGCTTCGGCGCACTTGGATTGCACACCGCCAGATGGCTGGCCGCGCACGGCGCGGGCACCCTGATCCTGGTCGGCAGGCAAGGCGCGGGTAGCGAGGAAAGCCAGCGCGCGATTGCCGAACTGCACGACCAGAACGTGACCGTGCGTTGCGAGCGCCTCGATATCGCCGACTCCACCGCTGTCGAAGCTTTCTTCGCCGCGCTCCAGCGCGAAGGTGTGCCGCTGCGCGGCATCGTGCATGCGGCCGGTGTCATTGGCTACAAGCCGATCCTGCAGGTCGAGCGCGAGGAACTCGAAGCCGTGCTGCAGCCGAAGGTAGCCGGCGCCTGGCTGCTCCATCAGCACAGCGGGCCATTCCCGCTCGACTTCTTCATTCTCTTTTCTTCGATCGCCTCCGCATGGGGCTCGCGCGACCAGGCGCACTACAGCGCCGCGAACCGGTTCCTCGATGCGCTCGCGCATCATCGCCGCAACCTCGGCTTGCCGGCCCTGAGCCTGAACTGGGGACCGTGGGCACAAGGCGGCATGACCTTCCCCGAAGCCGAAGCGTTGCTGCGGCGTGTCGGTATCAAGACGCTTGCAGCCGAACGCGCACTCGATGTGCTCGATCATCTCCCGCTCGTGCCGCAGGTTGCCGTCGTCGATATCGATCTCGCGCTGTTCCAGGGCTCCTACGAGGCGCGCGGACCGAAGCCGTTCCTCGACCGCGTGCGGGTCGGTGCCTCCCCCGCCCCCGCAAAGACGCTTGCGATGCCCGCCTTGAGCGACAAATCACCGCGCGAACGCAAGCGTCTGCTCGCGGAGATCATCGAACGAGCGGTGGCTCAGGTGCTCGGCTTCGGCTCGACGGCGCTGAACCGCGATCTCGGCTTCTTCGAGATGGGCATGGATTCGATCATGGCGCTCGACCTGCGCACGCAACTTGAAACAACGCTGGGTACCGCGTTGTCGGTTGCGCTGCTGTTCGATCATCCGACGGTCAACGCCCTCGCGGATTTCCTCGTGGAGCAGTCGTCGGCCACCGCACCCGATGCGCCTGTCGCACCTGCGGCAATCGCGTCGACGCAACCGATTGCGCAAGCACCGGCGACACGCGAAGCCGGCACGCCCGAACCGATCGCGATCGTCGGTATGAGCTGCCGCTTTCCGGGCGCCGCGCACGATCTCGACGCCTACTGGCAACTGCTCAGCAACGGCGTCGATGCGATTACCGAAGTGCCGCGCGAGCGCTGGAATATCGACGCGTACTACGATGCCGATCCGGAAGCGCCGGGGCGCATGTATTGCCGCTCCGGTGGCTTTATCGACGACGTCGACCAGTTCGACCCGGCATTTTTCCGCATCACGCCGCGCGAAGCGGCCGCGATGGACCCGCAGCAGCGCCTGCTGCTCGAAGTCAGTCACGAAGCGCTCGAACACGCGGGCATTCCGGTCGACAGTCTCAAGGGCAGCCGGACCGGTGTCTTCGTCGGCATCACCACCAACGATTACGCGAACCTGCAGCTCAACAACGGCGACGGCAGCGGCATTGACGGTTACTTCTTTACCGGCAATCCGCTCAATACGGCGGCCGGTCGCATCTCCTACGGTCTTGGTGTGCACGGCCCGAGCATGGCGATCGATACCGCCTGTTCCTCGTCGCTGACGGCGATCCATACGGCCAGCCAGAACCTGCGCGCGGGCGACTGCGATCTCGCGATCGCGGGCGGCGTCAATCTGATCCTCTCGCCCGATAACTCGATCGCCGTCTCGCGCACGCGGGCACTGGCGCCAGACGGCCATTGCAAAACCTTCGATGCGGCCGCGGATGGTTTCGTACGCAGCGAAGGTTGCGGCGCACTGGTGCTCAAGCGTCTGTCGGATGCGCAGGCTGCCGGCGATCGCGTGCTGGCGGTGATTCGCGGTTCGGCGGTCAACCACGACGGTGCGTCGAGCGGCTTTACCGCGCCCAATGGACGCGCCCAGGAAGAAGTCATTCGCAAGGCACTGGGCGGCATTCCCGCTGCATCCATCGATTACGTGGAAGCGCACGGCACCGGTACTCCACTCGGCGATCCGGTCGAAGTACAGGCACTCGCGACCGTGTTCGGTCCCGACCGCGACGCGAGCCGGCGGCTGCGCGTCGGCTCGGTAAAAACGAACATCGGCCACACGGAATCGGCCGCCGGTATCGCGGGGGTCATCAAGGTCGTGCTATCGCTAAACCACGACCGCATTCCCGCGCACCTGCATTTCCGTAATCCGAGTCCGCTGGTGCGCTGGAACGAGATTCCCATCGAGGTCTGCGCCGAAGCCAGCGACTGGCTGCCTGGCGACCAACCGCGGCGAGCCGGTGTCAGCGCGTTCGGCGCGAGCGGCACCAACGCTCACCTGGTGCTCGAAGAAGCGCCCGCACCGGCACTGCAAGCAACGCCGTCGCGACACAAGGTGCATCCGCTGGTCCTGTCGGCGAAGACGCCCGCGGCACTGCGCGAGCTCGCTGGGCGCTATCAGCGGCAGCTCGAAGCCGAACCTGCGCTCGATGTCGCGACGGTCGCGTTCTCGGCGTCGACGGGCCGCTCGCATTTTGCGCATCGGCTGGCGCTACCGGTGTCGTCGATCGAAGACGCGATTGAAAAGCTGCGCGACTTCCAGGCGAAGCAGACGAAGGAACCCACCGGTACGTCACAACCGAACACGCGGGTGAAGATGGCGTTCCTGTTCACCGGCCAGGGTTCGCAATACGCCGGCATGGGGCGCCGCCTGTACGACGCGTACCCCGTGTTCCGCGCGGCCATCGACCGCTGCCGCGCTGTCGCCGATCCGCTGCTCGCCAAACCGTTGCTCGATGTGTTGTCCGCCCAGAACGAGGACATCCATCAGACCGGCTACAGCCAGCCCGCGCTGTTCTCGCTGCAATTCGCGCTGACCACCTTGCTCGCGTCGTTCGGCGTCGTGCCCGATGCCGTCATGGGACACAGCGTCGGCGAGTACGCGGCAGCCTGCGCCGCCGGCATCTTCTCGCCGGAAGATGGCCTGCGCCTGATCATCGAGCGCGGTCGGCTCATGCAGGCGTTGCCGCATGGCGGTGAAATGGCGGCGATCTTCACCGACCTCGCGACCGTCGAGCGCGCAATCGCAGCGTATCCGCACGACATCGCCGTCGCCGCCGTCAACGGTCCCGCCAGCATCGTGATCTCCGGCAAGCGCGAGAGCATCGCGAAGGTGATCGAAGCGTTCGCCGCGCAAGAAGTGCGCTCGGTACCGCTCAACACCTCGCACGCGTTTCACTCGCAGCTGGTCGAGCCGATGCTGGACAGCTTCCAGGCCGTGGCGAAAGAAGTCCACACGAATCCTCCGGCAATCCCGTTCTATTCCAATCTCACGGGCACCGCGCTCGACGAAGCGCCCACCGACGAGTACTGGCGCCGTCACTGCCGCGAGCCGGTGCAGTTCGCGAGCAGCGTCGAGCGTCTCGCCGAAGCCGGCTTCAACCTGCTCGTCGAAATCGGTCCGAAGCCGGTGCTCGCGAATATGGCGCGTGCCTGCTGCGCCGCGGACGCCGGCATCCAGTTCCTCAGCCTGCAGCGACCGCAGGTGGAGCAGCAAGCCCTCGTTGAAACTCTTTTGAATCTGTATGCCCGCGGCGTGAATGTCGCCTGGGCCTCTGCCGAAACGCCTGCGCTCAGGCGTGTTTCATTGCCTTCCTATCCCTTCCAACGCAGTCGTACCTGGTTCCAGATCCAGAAAGCGGACAAGCCCATGACTCAGACAAGCGCACTCTCCATCGCCGAACCGCTGCCCATCGACCGCAGCGCCGAGGTTCTCGAATGGCTTCGCGGCAAGATCGGCGAATTGATCCAGGCCGATCCTGCCAGCATCAATATCGAACTCCCCTTCCTCGAGATGGGCGCCGACTCGATCATCCTGATCGAAGCGATCCGTCACATCGAAAAGCAGTACGGCGTGAAGCTCGTCATGCGCCGGTTCTTCGAAGACCTGGCAACCGTGCAAGCGCTGGCCGAATATGTCGCCGACAACCTGCCGCAAGAGGTGCCGGAAGCGGTGCAAGCCGTCGAGGCTGCACCGGTAGCGGACGCAGTCGAGGTAGCTTCGTCCACCGCAGTGGTTGCGCCGGTCGCACATGTAACACCACTCACGCTCGTCCCGACCGGGTTGCCTGCAGCCGAAGGCGGCTCCGCGGTGGAACGCGTGTTGCGCGAGCAGAACCAGTTGCTGTCGCAGGTCATGAGCCAGCAGATGGATCTGCTGCGCACGTCCCTGACGGGCCACGTCGAAGTGCGGCAGACGGTCGCCGCGCAAGCCATCGCGAGCACGGTGCTCAAGGCTGCTGTTGCTGTGCCGGCTCCGAGTCCCGTGAAAGCGGTCGCGCCCGTTGCGAAAGCCACGCCGGCCGCTGCGGCCGCAGAAGCCCCGCGCAAACCGATGATGCCGTGGGGTAGCCCCGTCGAACAACGCGCGCGCGGTCTGTCCGCCGTACAGCAGGAACACCTTGAATCGCTGATCGTGCGCTACACCACGCGCACGAAGAAATCGAAGGAATCGGTGCAGGCGTCGCGCTCGGTGCTGGCCGATAGCCGCGCCACGGTCGGTTTCCGCTTCTCGACCAAGGAAATGCTGTATCCGATCGTCGGCGATCGCGCGGCTGGTTCGCGGCTGTGGGATATCGACGGCAACGAGTACATCGACTTCACGATGGGCTTCGGTGTGCATCTGTTCGGCCATACGCCGGACTTCATCGAGAAGCAGGTCACACGCGAATGGCAACGTCCGCTCGAACTCGGCGCGCGCTCCGCGCTCGTCGGCGAAGTGGCGAAACGTTTTGCGCGCGTCACCGGTCTCGATCGCGTCGCGTTCTCGAACACGGGTACCGAAGCGGTCATGACCGCGATGCGTCTCGCGCGTGCGGTGACGGGGCGCGACAAGATCGTGATGTTCACGCACTCGTATCACGGCCATGCCGACGGCACGCTTGCCGCGGCGAACGCGGAAGGCGTCACGGAAGGCATCGCTCCGGGTGTGCCGTTCGGTTCGATCGAGAACATGGTTCTGCTCGACTACGGCACCGACGCGGCGCTCGAAGCGATCCGCGGGATGTCGTCGGAGATCGCTGCCGTGATGGTGGAGCCGGTGCAAAGCCGTAACCCGTCGCTGCAACCGGTCGCGTTCCTCAAGGAACTGCGCCGTATCACCGAAGAAGCCGGCGTCGCGCTGATTTTCGACGAAATGATCACGGGCTTCCGCGTTCATCCGGGTGGCTCGCAGGCCATCTTCGGCATCAAGGCCGACCTCGCGACGTACGGGAAGATTATCGGCGGCGGTCTGCCGCTTGGTGTGATCGCCGGCACGCGACGCTTCATGGACTGCATCGACGGCGGCATGTGGGAGTACGGCGATCACTCGTTCCCGGCTGCCGACCGTACCGCGTTCGGCGGCACGTTCTGTCAGTATCCGCTCGCCATGGCGGCCGCATTGTCGGTGCTCGAGCATATCGAACAGGAAGGCCCGGAACTGCAGGCGAAGCTCAACGACCGGACCGCGCAGATCGCCGAAACGCTGAACGCGTTCTTCAAGGAAGCCGAAGCGCCGATCAAGGTCACGTGGTTCGGCTCCATGTTCCGCTTCGAGTTCACCGAGAACCTCGACCTGTTCTTCTATCACATGCTCGAAAAGGGCATCTACATCTGGGAATGGCGTACCTGCTTCCTGTCGACCGCGCATTCGGACGCCGATGTCGACCGCTTCGTCCGCGCGGTGAAAGACAGCGTCGCCGACCTGCGTCGCGGCGGATTCATCCGGCCGCACTCGAAGCACGGCACGGTCGCTGCGCTGAGCGAAGCACAACGCCAGTTGTGGGTTCTGTCGGAAGTCGATCCGGAAGGCTCGCTCGCCTATAACGTCAACACCACGCTCGAACTGAACGGCAAGCTCGACGAGCCGGCCATTCGCGCGGCGGTCCAGGGTTTGGTCGACCGGCATGAGGCGTTGCGCACGACGTTGACACCGGACGGTTCCGGCCAGATCGTGCATCCCACGTTGACGCTGCAGATTCCGTTGATCGACGCGGATCAGGATGCCTGGCGCGAGAGCGAAAGCCGTCAGCCATTCGATCTCGTGAACGGCCCGCTGTTTCGTGCCGCGCTCGTGCGTGTGAACAGCGAGCGTCATCTGCTGGTGATGACCGCGCATCACATCATCTGCGACGGCTCCACGTTCGGCATTCTGCTGGAGGACCTGGCGCTCGCGTATGCCGGCGCTGCCCCGGCCGCCGCGCCGCTGCAGTTTCGCGATTACCTGAAGCAGGTCGACGCGCAGCGCAACAGCCCGGAGATGAAAGCGAATCGCGCGTACTGGCTCGCACAATGCGCCGACGAGACCGAACCGCTCAACCTTCCACTGGACTATCCCAGGCCCCCGGTAAAGGCGTTTCATGGCGAGCGCGTCTCGTTGCATCTGGACGCAACCTCAGCGGCATCGCTGCGCACGGCCGCTCGCAAGAACGGCTGCACGCTGTACATGATGCTGCTCGCGGGCTTCAATCTGTTCCTGCATCGCATTGCCGGGCAGAACAGGATCGTCACCGGCATTCCGGTGACCGGTCGTTCGGTGAGCGGGAGCGATCGACTCGCGGGCTACTGCACGCACTTGTTGCCACTGCGCTCGACGCTGCCGCACGATGCCACCGTGAAGAGCTTCCTCGCCGGCACGCGACAGAGCTTGCTCGATGCGCTCGATCATCAGGACTTTCCGTTCGCCGAACTGGTCCGCGAAATCGGCGCACAGCGCGATCTCAACGCTGCGCCGCTGGTATCGGTGGTATTCAATCTGGAGCCGGTGTCGGCATTGCCCGAACTGCCCGGCCTCAAGCTCGATCTGGTCGCGCCGTTGATCCGCTATACCGCCTTCGATCTGAACGTCAACGTCCTCGATGCGGGCGAGGAACTGCTGATCGATTGCGACTACAACACGGATCTGTTCGAAGCGAGCACCGTGCAGCGTCTGCTCGGCATCTACCGGAAACTGCTGACGAGTCTTGCCGACGATGCGACGGCCGCCGTGGCGAAGCTGCCGTTGCTCGACGCTGCGGCACGCGACACGCTGACGGTCGAGTGGAATCGCACCGAGACGGATTTCGGCGCGGCCGCCGGGCAACCGTTGCATCGTTTGTTCGAGCAGCAGGTCGAGCGCACACCTGAGGCCATCGCTGCCGTCTTCGAGGATGCTTCGCTGACTTACGCCGAGCTCAACGTTCGCGCGAATCGTCTCGCGCATCGTCTTATCGAACTTGGTGTCGTGCCCGATGCACTCGTCGGTGTATCGATGGAGCGTTCGCTCGACATGATCGTTGCCCTGCTTGCAGTGCTCAAGGCAGGCGGCGCCTATGTCCCCGTCGATCCGGATTACCCGGCCGATCGCGTGCGCTTCATGATCGACAACGCGCAACTGCGCTGGCTCCTGACGCAGCAGCATCTGCTGCCGGCGTTGCCTGAGATCGCGGCGCAATTGATTGTGGTTGATCGCGATGCAGCGGATATTGCTGCCGCGCCCGCGACGAACCCGACAGCAGCGCTCACCGGCGACAACCTCGCCTACATGATCTACACCTCCGGCTCGACCGGCAGGCCAAAGGGCGCTCTCAACACGCATCGTGCCGCGACCAACCGCATCGTCTGGATGCAGCACACGTACGGTCTCGACGCGCAGGATAGCGTCCTGCAGAAGACCCCGTTCAGCTTCGACGTATCGGTGTGGGAATTCTTCTGGCCGCTGATCGCCGGTGCCCGCCTCGTGTTTGCGCGCCCCGGTGGCCAGCGCGAGGCCGACTATCTGATCGACCTGATCGAGCGCGAGCAGATCACCACCGCGCACTTCGTGCCTTCGATGCTGCGTGCGTTCCTCGATCAATCCGACGTCGAGCGCAGCACGTCGCTGCGGCGCGTGGTGTGCAGCGGCGAGGCCCTGCCCTTCGATCTGCAACAGCGTTTCTTCGAACGTCTGGATGCGCAGCTGTACAACCTCTACGGCCCGACCGAAGCCGCCGTCGACGTCACCGCGTGGGAATGCCGGCGCAACGATGTGCACCGCACGGTCTCGATCGGAAAGCCGATTGCCAATGCGCGCCTCTACATCGTCGACGCACAGATGCAGCCGGTGCCGGTCGGCATCGCGGGCGAACTGCTGATCGGCGGTGTGCCGGTTGGGCGTGGCTACTACGGCGAACCTGAACTGAGCGCGGCGAAGTTCATCGCCGATCCGTTCTCGAGCAATCCGCAGGACCGGCTCTATCGCACCGGCGATCTCGCGCGCTACCGTCCCGACGGTAATGTCGAGTTCCTCGGCCGCATCGATCACCAGATCAAACTGCGCGGCCTGCGTATCGAACTCGGCGAAATCGAGGCCACGCTAGCGTCGCACCCGTGGGTCGATGCAGCGATCGTGGCCGTACGTGGCGAAGGCGACGACGAGAAACTCGTCGCGTGGCTGCTGTCCGCGCGTCCCGAAGCCGAACTGATCGGCGCAGTACGCGGCCACCTGCAGCAGCGTCTGCCCGATTACATGGTGCCGTCCGCGTTCGTCGTTCTCACTGCGTTCGAACATCTGCCCAACGGCAAACTCGACCGCGCGAGCCTGCCCGAACCGAAGAGCGATCTGCACCACGTCGCACCCGACAACGAACTCGAAGCGCAGCTCACGGCAATCTGGCGCGAAGTGATCGGCAAGACGCAAATCAGCACGACGGCCAATTTCTTCGAACTGGGCGGCAATTCGATCACTGCGACGAAGATCGCCGCGCGCATCCGTCGCGATCTGCATGTGAAGCTCGAAATCCGCAGCATGTTTTCGCACCCGACGATTTCAAGCCTCGCGAAACGCATTGCCCATACGCAACCCATCGATTACGCCCCGGTGACACCGCTGCCGGCGCAAACGAATTACGAACTCTCGCCGGCCCAGACACGGCTGTGGGTTCAGGATCGCCTCAGTGGTGCGCAGGCCGGTGGCCCATTGCCTGCCTCGCTGCTGTTCGAAGGCGTGCTCGACGTCGACGCGCTCGTGCGCTCGTTCCGCGCGCTCAGCGAACGCCACGAAATCCTGCGTACACGCTTCGTCCTCGCAGGCAATCAACCGCTGCAACAGGTGCTGCCGCCCAGCGAAGCCGCTTTCCCGGTCGAGATCGTGGACCTGCAGGAAGCCGCCGATCGCGATGCCCAGGTCAAGACAATCGAAGCGCGCGAACTGCTCGCCCCGATGGATCTCGCCACCGGACCGCTGTTCCGCGTCAAGCTGCTGCGCCTCTCCGAAATCCGTCACGTCTGCATCTGCACGATGCATCACATCGTCAGCGACGGCTGGTCCACCGAAGTGCTGCTCGACGACCTGTCGCAGATCTATAACGCGTTCATCCAGCGTCAGGACAATCCGCTACCCGCACTGTCGATCCAGTACAAGGACTACGCCGGCTGGCTGAACCGGCTGCTCGCCGGGCCGGAAGGCGCGCGCATGAAGGATTACTGGCTGACGAGGCTTGGTGGCGGTCTGCGCGCGCTGGATCTGCCGGGCGACGTCGAGCAACCTGCCGCACCGAGCTGGAAGACCTGGCAGTTCGAGCTGCCGGCCGCGACGACGACGGCACTCGAAGCGCTGGGCAAGCGTCATGGCGGCACCTTGTTTATCGCGTTGCAGTCGGCCATCAAGGCGCTGTTCTATCGCCGCTCGGGCCAGGAAGACATCGTAATCGGTACGCCGGTTGCGGGCCGCGAACTACCCGAACTCGAGTCCCAGGTCGGCCCCTACCTGAACGTGCTCGCGCTGCGCGATCGCGTCGCGGGCGACGATCATTTCGATACGCTGCTCGGTCGCGTGCGCGACACCACCATCGAAGCGTTCTCCAACCAGCTTTATCCGCTCGACCGCCTGATCGACGAGCTGCATATCAAGCGTGTGCCGGGACGCAATCCGCTGTTCGATATCGGCTTGACGTTACAGAACCAGCGGCAGGACGCCGTCGATCGCTACGCAGGACAGGTGCGCATCTCCGAGCTGCCGAACCACGACCTGCAGGGCGCGAATGCCGAAGCCGCCACCCATTTCTGGTTCCTCGCCGAGCCGCGCGCCGAGGGTCTTGCGATCAGCGTCGTCTATAACGGCGGCCTGTTCAGCGAGTCGCTCGTACACGACCTCGCCGGCGAACTGACATCGATCGTCGACGAAGTGCTCGCCAACCCGCGAGTGCGCATCCGCAACCTGACCTTGGGCCAGCGCGCGCTGCGTGCCGAGACCGGCCAGCTTGCCGTCGAACTCAGCGCGTTCTAAGGAGCATCGAGTGACTATCTCGTCCAGCACGCAAGTCTATCTGCGACCCAACATTCAGTTCGATCCGCTGATCAATGGCTGGTACGCGTGGTTTCACACCCTTCCGCCGTTGACCTCCGCCCTCAATGTGGCCGAGCGGTTCCTGCCGCGGATGAAGTCTTACGTTGCATCGCCGATGATGCATGCGGCCGCCATCAACAACCCGGCCATGCGCGGCGGTCCGTTCATCAACCTGGGTGGCCAGCGTGTCGATGAAATTCGCGCGTTGATCGAACAAACCACCGAGCGCGCGGCGAAGCAGCTCGAACTCGCCGCCGCTTACAAGGCATTCTCGACGCTCGTGCTCGAACAGGCGAAGGGGATGGCCACGGACCCGATCTATCCGCAGATTCCCGAAGCGTTGAAAGGCTTTGTCGAGATCTATTACGACCTCGAACACAACCCCTCCTTCCGGGTCTTCGAGAGTCTGCTGTATGCGAGCCCGTTCTATGCGCGCAATGCCCAGAGCATTGCGCTGTCCGCGATCGACGAAAACACGCCGCGCCCGTTCATTCTCAGCACACCGCGGCTCAAGGACGAGCGCACGGTGTTCTGCAACATGCCCTTCGATAGCCGCGCGCTCGATACGCTGTTCAGCATGCGCGAGAAACCGGGCAGCTACGCGAAAATCGTCGACCTGATGCGTATCGAGGAGAAGGACGAGCCGCTGTTCCGCTCCTTCTTCGTCGAGGAAGCGCCTGAGCTCAAGCAGGATCGCTCGTTCGACGGCGACGATATCCGCATCCGTTACTACGGCCACGCCTGCATGCTGATCCAGAGCCGCGGCGTGAGCATCCTGCTCGATCCGGTCATCAGTTACGGCTATGACACGGATCTGCCGCGCTACACGTACGCCGATCTGCCCGATCAGATCGACTACGTGCTGATCACGCACAGCCATCACGATCACATCGTGCTCGAAACGCTTTTGCAGCTGCGCCACAAGGTCAAGACCGTGGTGGTCGGCAGGAATTGCGACGGCTTCCCGCAGGACCCGTCGCTGGAACTCGCGTTGCGCAACGTCGGTTTCGACAACGTGATCGAGGTTCGCGATGCGCAGGAACTCAAGGTGTGCGAAGGCGGCAGCATCACCGCGATTCCGTTCATGGGCGAACACAACGATCTGGCGATCCAGAGCAAGGCGGGTTTCATGATCCGCTTCGGTACGCGCTCGGTATTGAGCATCGCCGATTCGTGCAACCTCGACCCGAGCCTGTACGAGCATATTTTCCGCATCACCGGTAGGCCGGACACCCTGTTTCTCGGTATGGAAACCGAGGGTGCGCGGCCGTCGTGGGTCTATGGTCCGCTGTTTCCGAAGGCGCTACCGCGCGACATCAACAACTCGCGCCGCGCGCGCGGTTGCAACGTCGCCGAGGCAACCTCGCTGGTCGATCACTACCCGTTCAGCGCGGCCTATGTCTACGCGATGGGTCAGGAGCCGTGGCTGAACCACCTCCTTGACAACACCTTCGACGAAAACTCGCCGAGCCTGATCCAGTCCACCCAGTTTGTCGAGCACTGCAAGGCGAAAGGCATCACATCCGAAAGCCTGTACGCGCAGAGGGAGATCGTGCTTTGTCAGAACTAAATCTCAACACGCTCGCGACCAGCGGGCAGTACCAGGACCACATGGCGTTCTGGCACGACGCGCTCGGTCGCATCGAAGGCGACTTTCGTCTTCAGCAATCGTGGCAGGCGTATGCGCTGCCGCTTGGGCCCGAACCTGTCGAGACGCTCAAGCTCGATGGCGCCGCGGCGCAGGTGCTGGAGAAACTTGCTGCAGGCAAGGACCTGAGCGCGTTCGTCGTGGTGCTGGCGGCTGTCTTCCATGTGCTCAGACACTACGACACCCACTCCGGGCTGTTTATGGATTCGCCGCACCTGATCGTCGAACCGGCAGCGGAAACTGGCGGCACCGTTCCGCTGATCGACGGTATCCGTTCGGGTGCCACGGTTCGCGAGTATCTGAACCAGGTTCGCGACCGCGTGCAGCGCAGCTATTCGTACCAGGATTTCCCTATCGCGGCGCTCGCCCACAAGCTGCACGGCGAAACGCCCACGACCAATGTCGCGATTCGCTTCGACGGGCTGCACGAAGCCTCGCGCACGACTGACCACGATCTGTCGATCGAGATCAGCCATCGCGCAGGCTACGAAATTGTCCTGACGGGCCGACCGACGGTTTTCACGCGGCATTATCTGCAGCATTTCGCACGGCATCTGCGCAACGTGCTCGCCAGCTTCGATGCACTGGATGCGCCGCTCGATACGGTCTCGCTGCTCGACGACGAAGAGCGCGCGCGCCTGCGTTCGCAGGCGGCGCCCGTTGCGGTACAGGGCACCTTCCTCGCGCAGTTCGCGCAACTTGTGACCTCGGCGCCGGACAGCATTGCAGTCGCGACCGTCGACACAACGCTGACCTACGCGCAACTCGACGACCAGGCGTCGCGCCTCGCCGGCTTCCTGCTCAGCGAATACGCAATCGAACGCGGCGACACGGTCGGCGTAGTGGCCGACCGCTCGGAACGCTGGATCGTCGGCATGCTCGGCGTGCTCAAGGCAGGTGCGGTCTATCTGCCGCTCGACCCGGAGTTTCCGCAAGAACGCCTGCGCTTCATGATCGAGGACGCTAAAGTCAAGGCACTGCTGACGCACTCGACACACCTGTCGTTGCTCGCCGATTTCTGGGAAATCCCCATCTTCGCGCTCGACTTTCAGCTCGATACGCTGGAAGCTGCGCCTACGTCTTCACCGGTAGATGTCCAGCCCAACGACGCGGCATACATCATTTACACCTCCGGCTCGACGGGTGTGCCGAAGGGTGTCGTGCTCGAACACGCGGGTCTGCTGAACATGGCGCAGTACCACGTCGACACGTTCGGCTTCGATGCCACCGACCGCTTCGTGCAGTTCTATTCGCCGGGCTTCGACGGCTCGATCATGGAGATCTTCGTCACGCTGCTCGCGGGCGCACGCCTCGTGCTCGCGAAGACTTCGGTGATCAAGGACGCACCGCGTTTCGTCGAATACATCGCGCAGCAAGGCGTCACCACGATCAATGCGGCGCCGGCTTATCTCAACGCACTCGACTGGGACTTGCTCGGTAGCGTCAAGCGGGTTATCAGCGCGGGCGACAACGCGCGCGTGGCCGATATCTGCAAGCTGGCCCAGACACGCTCGTGCCACAACTCGTATGGCCCCACCGAGGCCAGCGTGTGCATCACCGACTATGTGGTCGACGCGACCACCGCGTACGGGACCCGTCTGCCGGTCGGCCGGCCGATCCACAACATTCACCTCTATCTACTCGACGAGCACGGCGCGCTGGCTCCAGAGGGTTGCGTCGGCGAGATCTGCGTGTCCGGCATCGGACTCGCGCGCGGCTATGTCGGCCGCGACGACCTGACTGCCGCGGCGTTCATCGCCCACCCGTTCGAAGCGGGCGAGCGCCTGTATCGCACCGGCGATCTCGGCGTCTGGCTACCGGACGGCAATCTGGAAATCACCGGCCGTCGCGACGCGCAGGTGAAGATTCGCGGCTATCGCATCGAACTCGGTGAAATCGAAGCGGCGCTGCGGCAGCACGCCGACGTTGCCGAAGCGATCGTGCTCGTGCGCGAAGACGCTGCGCAACACAAGCAACTGGTTGCCTATGTCGCACCGGCTACCGCAAGCACCGCCGGCCTGCGCGAACATCTGAAAGAACGCCTCCCCGAATTCATGGTGCCGGCGTCGATCGTGACGCTCGAACGCATTCCGTTCACGCCTAACGGCAAGATCGATCGCAAGGCGCTGGCCGCCATGGAACTGGCACCGGTCGAACGCGAAACCGGCTACACGGCGCCCAGCAACGATATCGAAGCGCGTCTCGGCACCGTCTGGTCCGAAGTGCTGGGCCACGCTCAGATCGGCGTGCACGACAACTTCTTCGAACTGGGTGGCGACTCGATCCTGATCATTCAGGTGATGTCGCGGGCGCAGCAGATCGGCCTCAAATTCACCGCCGAGCAGTTTTTCGCTCATCCCACGATTGCCGAACTGGCACAGGTCGCCGTGGATGCGCCGGTTGTCAGCATTTCGCAGGAGCCGGTCGCCGGCCCGGCACCGCTCACGCCGATCCAGCACTGGTTCTTCGAGCAGGACGTGGAAGATGTGCACCACTACAACCAGTCGACCATGATCGAAGTGCCCGCGTCATTGCGGGCGGACGTGATCGAGCAGGCGCTGCTGGCTGTCGTCACGCATCACGACGCGCTGCGTTTGAACTTCGAACGCACCGGCGATACCTGGCAGCAATCGCATGCGGCAGCCCCTCTCGCGATACCGCTCGCGGTCACCGTGCTGGCCGACATGACGCCCGCTGCGCAGCAAGCCGCCATGCTCGCGATCGCCACGCAGATGCAGGAAAGCTTCACGTTATCCACAGCGCCACTGCTGCGCGCACACCTGTTTCAGTTCGGCCCGGCGCAACCGCAGCGTCTGCTCGTGGTCGCGCATCACCTCGTGATCGACGGCGTTTCGTGGCGCATCCTGTTCGAGGATCTGTACGCGGCGTGTCGTCAGATCGAAGCGGGCAATGCCGTGCAGCTTCCGGCGAAGACGACGGCCTGGCGCGACTGGTCGAACCGTCTCGGCGAACTCGGTGCCACGGCTCTCGAGGGTCTCGACTACTGGCGCGAGAGCGACGCCGAAGCGCAGGCGTTCTTCGCCGACATGCTTCCTGGCACCATCGGCGACGCCGGGTCGGTCGTCGTCGAATTCGACGAACAGCAGACGCACGCGCTGTTGCAGGACGTGCCGCGCGCCTTCAATACCCAGATCAACGAAGTCCTGCTGACCGCGTTGCTGCTCGCGTTCGGCGACTGGACCGGCAATGCTTCGCTGGTGGTCGATCTGGAAGGCCACGGCCGCGAGGACATCTTCGAAGGTGTCGATACGTCGCGCACCATCGGCTGGTTCACCTCGCATTACCCCGTGTTGCTGAATGCCGGCGACGCCAGCGTGGCCGCCGAGGCGTTGCGCAACGTCAAGGAACAACTGCGCGCGGTACCGCTGCGCGGACTCAGCTATGGCGTCGCACGCTATCTCGGCAAGGACGCACGCATCGCCGCGGAGCTGGCCCAGCAGCCGCCCGCGCCGGTGCGCTTCAACTACCTGGGCCAGATCGATCGCCTGCTCGCCGACGATACCGGCTGGAAACCGGTGCTCGATTTCCATAGCCCCGAACACAGCCCGCGCGCGCAGCGCGCCCACCTGTTCGAGATCGACGGGATTGTGTTCGAGGGCCGTCTGCGCCTGACCTGGCACTACAGTCGCGCAGCCTGCGAACCCGGCGTCATCGAACACCTGACGCAGTGCTACCGCAGCCGTCTGCTGTCGATCGTCGCCGCCAGCAGCGATGGCGACGCTCAGCCCGGGCTGAGCCCAACGGACTTTCCGGCTGCGCGCATCAGCCAGCAAGCGCTGGACGTTCTGGTCTCGAGGATCAAATCGTGACAACCCCCACCATTGCCGACATCTACGAGCTCTCCCCCATGCAGGAGGCGATGCTCTTTCATGCCGTGCATTCGCCCGGCTCGAGAAGCAGCTTTAATCAGCTCGGTTGCCGCATCGTCGGTAGTCTCGACTCCGCGCTGTTTCGTGCGGCGTGGCAGCAGCTCGTCGATCGGCATCCGGTGATGCGCACGTCGTTCCACTGGGAGGAATTCGACAAGCCGATGCAGGTCGTGCACGCGCACGCCGCGCTACCGTGGGTCGAGGACGACTGGCGCGATCTCGCGGAAGACGAGCAGCACACGCGCTGGAGCGAGCATCTCGAGCGCGATCTGAGCGAAGGCTTTGCGCTCGATCGCGCACCGCTTGTGCGGTGCCGTCTCGTGCGGGTAGCGGACGAGACGCATCTGTTCAGCTGGAGTCATCATCACATCCTCGCCGATGGATGGTGCCTGTCGCTCGTCATCGAAGAGATCTTTCAGGTCTACGGTGCGCTCACGCAGGGCCTGCCGTCGGCGCTCCCGGCGGTGCGCCCGTATCGCGACTATATCCAGTGGCTCCAGCAACGCGAACCGCAGGCCGCGCGACACTACTGGACGCGTTACCTCGAAGGTTTTCACTCGCCGACTCCGCTGCCCACGGCGGCACGTGCAGAGGCAAGCGAGCGCTTTGGCCAGGGCCTCGCGCAGGTTCAGGCCGATCTGTCGGTCGATCTCAGCGCGCGCCTGCGGCAATTTGCAGCACGCCATCAGCTCACGCTCAACACGCTCGCTCAGGCGGCCTGGGCGCTCGTGCTGTCGCGCTACAGCGCGGAAACGGACGTGGTGTTCGGCGCTGTAGTCTCCGGTCGGGGCGCCAATCTGCCGGGTATCGAAAGCATGCTCGGCCTGTTCATCAACACGGTGCCGGTACGCGTGCGCGTCGACCCGCGGCAGCCGCTCGTGCCGTGGCTGAAGATGATCCAGGCGCGCGTCGCCTCGCGCGCGCCGTTCGAATACACCCCGCTGCCCGATATCCAGCGTTGCAGCGAAGTGCCGCTCACGACGCCGCTGTTCGAGAGCAACGTGACGTTCATGAACTACCCGCTCGACGAGTCGCTGACGCACGGCGCGCACGGTCTGGCGGTCGACGACGTACAGCTCTATAACCGTGCCGACATTCCGCTCGAATTCGTGGTGACGGCGCGCGACGACTGGAAGATGGAGCTGTCGTTCGATCCGCAGCGTTTCGATGAAGACACGATGCGGCGCATGCTCGGTCATGTGGCCGCGACACTCGACGCGTTCGAGGCCGATCCGAACCGTCTGCTCGGGCGCCTGCCGATGCTCTCCGAGGCCGAGCGTCATCAGCTTCTGGAAACGTTCAACGACACCGAGGTGCCGTTCGACGCCGAACTCACCGTCGTGCATCGGCTGGAACAGGCCGCCGCCGTCTACCCGGAACGACCGGCCGTCGAGTACCGCGATACTGTCCTGAGCGCAGGCGAGCTGAATGCGCGCGCCAACCGCACCGCGCACCGCCTGCTGGCCGCGGCGGAGCTAAAGCCCGACTCGCTCGTCGCCATCTGCATGCACCGCTCGGAGCGCCTGATGGAGGCGATTTTCGCCGTGTGGAAGTGCGGCGCGGCCTATATCCCGATCGACCCGAACTATCCGCCGAGCCGCATCCGCACGATCCTCGAAGACTCCGGCGCCGATGCGATCGTCACCTGCGACGGCCTGCTCCCCACCGATCTGGCCGCGCTCGCGCCGGTCGTGTACCTCGACGCCGACTACGCCGTCGACAACGAGATCGCCGATGCGTCCAACCCCGGCCGGCCTGTCTCGCCCGACAGCCTCGCCTACGTGATTTACACGTCCGGTTCGACCGGCAAGCCCAAAGGGGCGATGGTCGAGCACGCGGGCATGTTGAATCACATGCTCGCCGAGATCGACGAGTTTTCGCTGTCGCCCTCGTCGGTGATCGCGCAGACCGCGCCGCATTGCTTCGATATTTCGGTCTGGCAATTTTTCGCAGCACCGCTCGCCGGCGGCAAAACCGTGATCGTCGACGACGAGCTCGTGCGCGATCCCGCACGTTTCCTCGAGTATCTCGAAGCCACGAAGATCAGTCTTCTCGAACTGGTGCCTTCCTACCTGGCCGCCCTGCTCGAACGCGCGTCGGAACAGCCGGCGCTGCTGCGACACCTGCGAGACATTCTCGTCACCGGTGAGATGGTCAGCCCCGCGCTCGTCGCGCAGTGGTTCGAGGCGTTCCCCGACATCGCCATGGTCAACGCCTATGGTCCGGCCGAAGCCTCCGACGATATCGCGCAGCACAGCATGGATCGCGCGCCGACTACACCGTATGTGCCGGTCGGCAAGCCGATCCGCAATGTGCGTATCTATGTCGTCGATCCGCAGATGAATCTGTGTCCGATCGGCGTATCCGGCGAGCTGTGCGTGTCCGGCGTCGCGGTCGGTCGCGGCTATCTGAACAACGAAGCGCGCACACGCGAGACCTTCCTCGAAGATCCGTTCCATCCGCGGCGCGGTGTCCGCATGTATCGCACCGGCGACATCGGTTGCTATCTGGCCGACGGGACGATCCTGCTGCATGGACGCAAAGATCATCAACTGAAAATTCGCGGTTATCGCATCGAACTGGGCGAGATCGATAACGCACTGGCTGCCATTCCCGCCATCCGCCAGGCGGCTGCGCTCGATTACCGCGACGCAGGCGGCCGTGCCGCGCTGTGCGCCTATGTCGCCTTCCGCGAAGGCGTGTCGCTGAGCGACGCCGAGATCGCTGCGGCCCTGTCGACCACGCTGCCGGACTACATGGTGCCGGGCATCTATGTCGTGCTCGACTCGCTGCCGTTGAGCAGCAACGGCAAGATCGATCGCAAGTCGTTGCCGGCGCTCGACCGGTCGACGCTTGCTGCCGCCGGACCGGAACCGACGCTGCCGCGCAACGCCACCGAAACGCTGTTGTGCCGCATCTGGGGCGAGGCGCTCGGTATTCCGTCGCCGGGCATTCATGACAATATTTTTGCGCTGGGCGGCGACTCGATTCTCAGCATGCGCATCGTCTCGCTGGCGGCAAAAGCGGGCCTGAAAATCACGACGCGGCTGATCTTTCAGCATCCGACGGTTGCCGAACTCGCCGCTGTGGCGACCCACAGCGAAATCAAGGCGGCGGAGTTTGTCGCGGCTTCCGGTCCGCTGCCGTTGACGCCGATTCAGAAGCAGTTCTTCGCGCAGCGCAAAGTCGACCAGGACCAGTACAACCAGGCTGTGCTGCTCGAAGTTCCAGTGGATCTGGATGCAGGCTCGCTACGTCATGCGTTGCGGCACGCGGCACGCTGGCACGATGCGCTTCGGCTGCGCTTCCACGCCGGAGCATCCGATCCGTCCAGTTGGGTACAGGAGGTCGTCGACGATCAGGAGATTCCCGTCGGTGTGTTCGATATCGCGGCCGATCAACTCGAGCAGCATGTCGCGCAGTCTCATGCGAGCCTCGATCTCTTAAGTGGTCCGGTGTTGCGTGCGGATCTGTTCCGCCTCGATGGAGGGCGATCGGCGCGTCTGCTGCTGGTTGCGCATCACCTTGTGATCGACGGTGTGTCGTGGGGTGCGCTGCTCGAAACCGTGTACGAAGCCTATACCCGCCTGCGTAACGGCAATGCGCCCGAATTCGCCGGTAGTGGTTCGTCGTGGACCGCATGGACCCGCGCGATCTCGAACTGGGCCGGCTCAGGTGCCGCCGATGCCGATCTCGCGCACTGGCAGGCGCTCTCACATGCAACCGTGCCCGGTCTTCCGCTCGATCGCTCCGCTGCCGCCGACGCCAACTCCGTGTCGTCGGCCGAAACGATCGTGGTCGAACTCGGCGAAGCCGCGACCACGGCACTGCTCGGCGCCGCACCGCGTGCCTATGAAGCGCAGATCAACGATGTATTGCTTGCTGCGCTCGCGCGAGCCGTCAGTGACTGGAGCGGATCGGCCGAGGTGCTGCTCGATCTCGAAGCACACGGCCGCGAAGAAGTCACTACGGACCTCGACGTCTCGCGCACGGTCGGCTGGTTTACGTCCCTCTTCCCGGTCCTGCTGAAAGTCGAGGCGGAAGCGCACGATCCGGCTCGCCTCGTTGCGTCGATCACGGCGCAACTGCGCACCGTACCGTCGGCGGGTATCACTTACGGTCTGCTGCAGGATCGGCTTATCGGTGCGGCTCCGCAGTCCCAGTTGCTGTTCAACTACCTCGGGCAGACCGATCAGGTGTTCACCGGTGCGCGAGACTGGAAACAGGCGACCGAGGCAAGTGGCGATGGTCGCAATGCGGACCAGCAGCGCGAGCATCTGCTCGATATCAACGCCTACGTCACCGGCAACCGTCTGCATGTGGCCTGGGAGTTCAGCCGGGCCTTCCATGACACGGCCAACATCGAGCGCCTCGCGCAGGGCTATATCGCGGCGCTCGAATCGCTCGTCGCTGGGCATACGGCCCAGTCCGTCGCGGACCACCGCTCCGCTTCAGGTTCTTCTGTTGCAGATTACGCAGCGACCGGTCTGTCACCGGCCTCACTGCAGACGCTCATCACGAGCATCCCGGACGAGATCACCGACATCTACGCGCTGACGCCGACCCAGCAAGGCATGCTGTTCCACAGCCTGTACGAGCCGGAATCGGACGCGTATTTCAGCAGCCTCAATTTCCGTATCGACGGGGATCTCGATGTCGAACGGTTCCGCCGCGCGTGGGATGCGGTGATACACCGGCACGACATCTTGCGCACCTCGTTTCATTGGGAAGAAATCGAAAACCCGGTGCAGGTCGTGCATCGTCGCGTCGAATTGCCGTGGCATGAAGAAGATCTTCGCGCGGTCTCGGTCGTCGAGGCAGAGCAACGCTGGGACGCATATCTGACGCAAGACCGCGAACGCGGCTTCGACTTCACGCGGGCTCCGTTGACGCGCCTCGGACTCTTCCGCTTGGGTCCGCAGGCATGGCGTTTCTACTGGAGCCACCACCATATCCTGCTCGATGGCTGGAGTTCCGCGCTGCTTCTAAGCGAAGTAGTGGCCACCTATCAGGCCCTGCCCGACAACACGGGCGCAACGCGCGCCGCACCACCGGTTTTCCACGACTACGTGCGCTGGCTGGAACGCCAGGACCCTGCGGCCGCCGAGCATTTCTGGAAGACGAAGCTCGAAGATTTCCCCACGCCGACGCCGCTCGTGCTGGGACGCCCCGAACTCGATGGAACGGCGGCTCCTGGCACCTATGTGGAAGAACAGCTTCTGCTCTCCGCAGCCGATACGCGCAATCTCGTCGCGTTCGCGCAAACCAGTCGTGTCACGCTCAACACGATCGCCCAGGGCGTATGGGCCCAACTGCTGAGCCGCTACAGCGGCGAAACGGATGTGGTGTTCGGCACGATCGTCTCCGGTCGCCCGGCTTCGCTACCGGAGTCGGACCAGATGGTCGGGCTCTTCATCAACACGCTGCCGGTGCGCGTACGCATCGACCAACGCCCGACGTCCGCGTGGCTCGCGCAGTTGCAGATCGATCTCGCGCAGCAGGAGGACTATGCGCACTATCCGCTCGCCGAAATTCAGAAGTTCGCCGATCTGCCGCCGGGCGTGCCGCTGTTCCAGAGTCTGCTGATCTTCCAGAACTATCCGGTCGAGGAAGCGCTGGCCGATGCACTCGACGGCCTGCGGATCGGCGAATTCCAGATTGCCGATCCGAACAACTACCCGCTAACGCTGGTCGTGACACCGGGTGAATCGTTGTCGTTGCAGGTGCTGTACGACGATGGCCGGTTCGATCGCGACACGATCGTCCGGCTGCTGCGCCATGTCGAAACCCTGCTCATCGGCCTGACTTCTGCCGACGATCGTCCGAACGGCAGCATTCCGCTACTCACCGAAGCCGAGCGCAACGAAATCCTGCTCGACTGGAACGACACGTTCACGGCGATTCCTTCCGACAGGACGCTGCCTGAACTGATCGAGGCCGTGGCGGCCGCTCATCCTGAGCGCGTCGCCGTGCGCTACGGTACGGTGGTTCGTACCTATCGGGATCTCGTCGAAGGCGCCGATCGCATCGCGCGGCATCTTCTGCAAACGGCAGCGATCCAGCCCGACGACCGCATCGCCGTCTGGATGCCCCGCTCGGACCTGATGCTGGAAACCATTCTGGCCATCTGGAAGGTGGGTGCGGCCTACGTTCCCGTCGACCCCGCCTACCCTGCGCAACGTGTCGAGGCCATCCTCACGGCGGCTGAACCGATCATCATCGTCGCGAGAGACTGCGTGGCACCAGCGGCGCTGTCGTCGATCCCGATGATCGATCCCGCGCACCTGCCCGACGAACAGCACGCAGACGCGCCCTCGTTGCCTTGTTCCCGGCCCGCGAACCTCGCGTATGTGATCTTCACCTCGGGTTCGACCGGCAAGCCGAAGGGCGCCATGGTCGAACATCGCGGCATGCTGAATCACGTGCTCGCGATGGCGCGTCGTGTCGAACTCGGCGCGCACAGTGCGGTTGCGCAAACCGCTTCTCATTGCTCCGACATCTCCGTCTGGCAATGCTTCGCTGCGCTCGTGTCGGGCGCCACCACGGTGATCTATCCCGATGCCGTCATCCTCGAGCCCACGCTCCTGATCGACAGTCTGCATCGTGACCGCATCACGGCGATGCAATTCGTCCCGTCCTATCTGGCGACCTTTCTCGTCGAACTGGAACGCCACGCGCTGCCGACCTTCCAGCACCTCGACACGCTGGTAACGATCGGCGAGACCTTGCAGGTGTCCTCCGCACAGGTCTGGTTCCACCTGAATCCGACGGTCCGGCTCATCAACGCCTATGGGCCGACCGAAGCGTCCGACTCCGTCGCGCACTACACGATGGAACGTGCCCCGAACCTGCCTGCGATTCCGATCGGCAAACCGATCGCCAACCTGCGCCTCTACGTCGTGGACGCGGACATGAATCTCTGTCCGGTCGGCGTCAAGGGCGAGATCTGCATCGCGGGAACCGGGGTTGGGCGCGGCTATCTGTTCGACGAAAAACGCACCAAGGCCGTGTTCCGCGACGATCCGTTCAGCACGGAACCCGGCGCACGGCTGTATCACACGGGAGACATAGGCTGCTTCGGGTCGGACGGCAATATTCACTTCTTCGGACGCCGCGACTTCCAGGTCAAGGTCCGCGGATATCGCATCGAGCTTGGCGACATCGAAGCGGCGTTGACCAGTCTTGCAGGCATCTCCAATGCCGTCGTAGTCGCACGTGAGGGCACAGGCGGCGACAAATACCTGTGCGGCTACGCATCGGGAACCGGTTGGACATCCGCGCTTCTGCGTGAGGCGTTGCGCGAAAAACTGCCGGCCCACATGGTGCCCGACTTCGTGATGCTGCTGCCGGCCCTGCCCGTTACGCCCAACGGCAAGATCAATCGCGCTGCGCTGCCGCTTCCGGATACCTCCTACGTACCCGAAGCCGTGTCGGCCGAACCCCAGACACCGACCGAAGCGGCGCTACTGCGCATCTTCGCCGAAGTGCTCGGACGGCAGCCGAACGGCATCGACGACAACTTCTTCGAGCAAGGCGGCCAGAGCATCAAGGCGATCCAGATGGTGAGCCGGATCAGGCGCGAACTGAAACTGGGCGTCGCGATCGTCGATATCTTCCATGCGCCGACGCCGCGCGAGCTTGCGAAGAAGCTGGTTGGCACAACGACCGTCGATGCCGAGGAAATCATCCCGGCGCTTCCCGCGCAACCGTCGTACGCGGTGTCGAGTGCCCAGAAGCGCATCTGGCTTGCGAGCCGCAGCGCCGATCCGTCGACGTACAACATGGCCGGTGCGCTGCAACTAAACGGCGCGATCGATACCGAGCGCCTTGTCCGTGCGTTCGATGCGCTGGTCGATCGGCATGAGAGCTTGCGCACAGTGTTTGCGATGATCGAAGGCAGTCTCCGGCAACGCGTGCTGACGCGCGCGGAATCCGGCTTCCGGGTCGAGCAGATGCAGTTCGCGCAGGAAACTTCGACGGAGGAAATCGACCGGCTAATCCGCACGGAAGCGGAGCAACCGTTCGATCTCGCCGCAGGCCCCCTGCTGCGCGTCAAGCTGATCCGGCTCTCGTCGGTGCAGCATCTGCTGTTGCTGAACATGCACCACGTGATATCGGATGCGTGGTCGATCCGCGTTCTAACCGACGATCTGCATGCGCTGTATGCCGGTCGCGATCTGCCGGCGCTCACCATCCAGTACCGCGACTACGCCGCCTGGCACAATGCGCATCTGGAAAGTCCGCGCGCGGCCGCGCATCGCGACTACTGGCTCGAGAAGCTCGCGGCGCCGGTACCGCGCCTGCAACTGGCACTCGATTACCCGCGTCCCGAGCGACTCAGCCATACCGGACAGACACTCGATCTGCCACTGTCGGACACCCAGCTTGCCGGACTCGCGGAGCTGGCGCGCGCTCGCCATACCTCGACCTACTCCGTCATCCTGGCCTCGTTCTGCGTGCTGCTGCATCGCTATACGGGACGTGAGGATATCGTGATCGGCAGCGTGTCGGCCGGGCGCGACAGTGAGCAGCTCGAAGCGCAGATCGGGGTGTTTCTCAACACCGTTGTATTGCGTGTGCCGCTGCACAAATCCGCAACAGTGAACGAGGTGATCGACGCTGTTTCGAAAGCGTCTACGGAAGCCATCGAGCACGCGTCTTATCCGTTCGATCTGCTGCTGGAAGATCTGAAGGTACGCACGCCGGCGAATCACTTCCCGTTCTTCGATATCCAGGCGAACTACATCTCTGTACCGCCGGCGCGGCAGGATCTCCAGATCGCCGACATCTCGCAGACGGACACGACGGCGAAGTTCGATCTGTCCTTCCAGATCGTCGAGAGCGAAGGCAAGCACCTGATCCAGTTTATCTACAACACCCGCCTGTTCCGTCCCGCGACCATCGCCGCGATGCGCGATCGACTGCTCGACATACAGGAAGTCTTCCGGCGCGATCCGGACACGCCTGTCGATCGTATTGCGCTCTCCAGCAATGCGCCCGCCGCCAGCCCACGGGTTCGTGTCGGTCTTCGTCTGAAGACCGCACCCGAGCCCACCGCCGACGACGCGCTCGAGGAGAAAACATGATGCGGGCCGGTGCAGTGGGTTTCACGTTGCTTTGGGTGAACACAACGTCTCAAGGAGTTTTCTGTGCAAGACAATAACGTCCTGGTCACCGACCGTCGCTTTGAGCAAACCGCGACTTTCTGGCGCGAGTGTTTGTCTCTGGTTACGGGCGTTTATCGTATTTCGCCGCATGCATCTAACGCTTCGGGTGCTTCAGGTACGCAACAGGGTGGCCTGCTATCGCGCACGGTGTCGCTCACGCCTGCTTCGCTTGAGGTGTTGAGAAGCATCGCCGACGGCGAGCTTGCCGAGTTTGCGATCACGGCCGCCGCCGTCGCGCTGCTGCTGTGGAAATACTTCCGTATCCCCGTCACGGTGCTTGGCACGCCGGGGCTTGGCGAACATGCACCGGCCGCTGCGACCACCGTTCCGCTGATCATCGAGGTACGTCCCGACGAACGCATCGAGGACTATCTGTCGCGCGTGGCCGGGATCGTGGAGGACAGCTACGCCGAGCCGCATTTCCCGCTCGCAACGCTCGTGCGCAACGAAAAGGATATGGACCTCACGCAGCTCACGAAGGTCTCGCTGGCGGATGAACGGGTGCACGACGCCCTGACGCGGCAAGACGACGATTTGCAGTTGCACTTGCGGCTCGCGCACGGCGAAATCGAAATCCGTTACTCCGGCACGATCGAGCCTGTGTTGCTCGACGGTTTTGCCGGCAGTCTCGACACGGTTCTGCACGGATTCGAACACCTTCAGAAGACGGTCGATGAAATCGACTCGACCCCGCCCGAAGAGCAACGCACGCTGGCTGCCTTCAACGAAACCGCGACGCCCGGCCCGAGCCACCCCACGGTCGTCGCGATGTTCGAAGCGCAGGTCGCTCGCACGCCGTCGGCGCCGGCGCTCGTCACCGACAGTTCGCTCATGACCTACGCGGACCTGAACGCGAAGGCCAACAGCCTCGCGCATCAGTTGCGCAGCAACTATGGCGTCGGACCGGAATCGCTGATCGGCATCATGCTCGACCGCTCCGAACTGATGATCGTGGCGATTCTGGGTGTGTTGAAGGCGGGCGCTGCGTTCGTACCGCTCGACCCGGCATACCCGGCCGAACGGATCAATCACATCCTGAGCGATACCGGTTTGTCGCTGCTCGTGACGCAATCGGGTCAACTGACGCAGTGGTACGAATTCTCCGGCATCACCCTGTTGCTCGACCAGGAGCTTCCGCGCTGGAAGCCGTTGCCGGCCAATCCGTCTTACACCGCGTTGCCGGAGCAGCTCGCTTACGTGATCTACACGTCGGGTTCGACCGGGCGGCCGAAAGGTTGTCTGCTCGAACACCGTAATCTCGCCCACTACATCTCCTGGGCCACGCAGTACTACTTCCCCGACGGCGCGTCCGGCAGCTTCGGCCTGTATAGCTCGCTGTGCTTCGACTTCACGCTGACCAACGTCTTCTGCCCGCTCGTGCGCGGAAAAACGCTGCGCATCTATCCGCAGTCGGACAGCATCGACACGATACTCTCGAGGGCGTTCCAGCCCGGTAGCGGCGTCGATACGCTCAAGCTCACGCCGACCCACATTCACCTGCTGGAGTACATGAACCTTGCCCGCTCCGGCGTGCGCAAGGTGATCGTGGGTGGCGAAGAGCTGACGTCGCAGCACATCGCGATTCTGCGCAAGATCGACCCTGCGATCGAGATCTATAACGAGTACGGCCCCACCGAGGCGACGGTCGGTTGCATCGTGAAACTCGTCGACGACGAGGCTTCTTCGGTGCTAATCGGGCGGCCTATTGCCAACACACGTGTGTACATTCTCGACGAAGCACTGAAGCCGGTTCCCATCGGTGTGGCGGGAGAAATCTGCGTGGCGGGTCACGGCCTCGCGCGTGGATATCACAACCGCCCCGACGTCACGGCCGCGAAATTTGTCGAGAACCCTTTCGCCGGAGAGCAGCGCATCTATCGCACCGGCGATATCGGCCGGTGGCTGCCCGACGGGCAGATCCAGTGCTACGGACGCATCGACGATCAGGTCAAGATACGCGGACACCGCGTCGAACCGGGCGAGATCGAAGCCGCAATCGCCACGCATACCGATGTCGTCGGCGCAGCGGTCATGCTGCGCGAAACGGCGCATGGGGTGCGCAAGCTGGCCGCCTATGTCAAGGGCACGCCGGACCTGAGCGTGGCGGACCTGCGGACCTTCCTCGCCGGCAAGCTGCCCGACTACATGGTCCCGTCGGATTTTTTCCTGATCGCCGAATTTCCGCTCAATGCCAACGGCAAACTCGATCGCCGGGCGCTGCTCGCGATCGAACCCACTGCGGCAGCCGATGCAGCCGACACCCTCGATCTCGATGCCACACCGATCCAGCTAGAACTGGTGCGCATCTGGCGCGAGGTGCTCGACAATCCGGCCATCGATCTGACCGGCCGCTTCTTCGACTACGGCGGCGATTCGCTGCAGGCCATGCAGCTCGTCTCGCGAATCTGGAGCAGTTTCTCCGTCGAGATCGGCATCGATGCGATCTTCGAACTGCAGACTGTGAGCGCGGTTTCCGATCTGATCGAAGCATCGTCGCCGCTGTCCGGTTCGATGGCCGGCAACATCCAGCCGTCATCGCGCACCGACGACCTGCCGCTGTCGTTTCCGCAGCAGCGCCTGTGGTTCCTCGCGCAACTGGAAGGTCCGTCGGCCGCCTATAACATTTCGAGCGCGCTGCGTTTCGAAGGCGCGCTGGACGTGCAGCGTCTGCAGGCGGCCGTGTCCGAAATCAGCCGACGTCATGAGATTCTGCGCACGACGTTCCCTGCTATCGACGGTCGCGGCGTGCAACGCATCGCGGCGCCGGCGCCGGTCACGCTCGCCGTGGTCGATATCGCCAGCGAGTCCGACTCGCTCACGCTACTCGCCGAGGAAACCGACCGCCCCTTCGATCTCGCCACCGGACCGCTGTATCGCGCCGTGCTGTATCGCGTCCGTGAAGACCTGCATATCTTCGGTGTCGTGATGCATCACATCATTTCGGATGCGTGGTCGTCGGGCATTCTCATCGGCGAGCTGGCCGCGCTCTACGACGGCCAGTCCCTGCCCGATCTGGCCGTGCAGTACGCGGACTACGCCGTCTGGCAGCACGAACGACTCGCCTCCGCCGACACGCATCAGGAGCTCGCGCTTCTGAGCGCATCGCTGGCCGATGCGCCCGATCTGATCGAGCTGCCCACCGACCGTCCGCGGCCCGCGATCCAGAGCTTCCGCGGCTCGGTGCTGCCGTTCCAGCTGGAAGGCGCCCTCGCCGATCGCCTGCGCTCTATCGCCCATGCTTCCGGCACCAGCACGTATATGGTCGTGCTCGCCGCGTACTCGCTGCTGCTCTCGCGCTACAGCAATCAGCAGGATATCGTCGTCGGCTCGCCGATCGCCAACCGGCGCTCGAGCATGACCGAGCCGCTGATTGGCTTCTTTGCCAACACCCTCGCGTTGCGCGTGGACCTGTCCGGCAATCCGACTTTCGATGAGTTGCTGGCGCGCGTTAAGCGTGTTGCGCTGGACGGTTACAGCCGCCAGGAGATTCCGTTCGAGCAGGTGGTGGAGTCGCTCAAGCTCGAGCGCAATCTGGGCCGCACGCCGATTTTCCAGGTGATGTTCGCCTACGAGAAAGTGCCGGCCAATGGGCCGACCTTTCCTGGCCTGAGCGTCACGCCGGTGTCGGTGGAGACCTTCACCGCGAAGTTCGACCTCACGCTCTATATGCAGGATTCCGACAGCGGACTCGCGGGCGCGCTGGAATACAACACGGATCTGTTCGACGCCGCCACGATCGAGCGGATGGCACAACACTTCCGCAATCTTCTCGATGCGGTGGTCGAGGGTTCGAATCAGCCGCTTAACGGGCTCTCGTTGTTGAGCGATGCGGAACGCGACGTGCTAACGGTCGAGTGGAACAGCACCGGGACGGATTTCGGCGCGGACGCCGAACAACCGTTGCATCGTTTGTTCGAGCAGCAGGTCGAGCGCACACCCGAAGCCATCGCTGCTGTCTACGAGGGTGCGTCGCTGACCTATGCCGAACTCAACGTTCGTGCCAATCGCCTGGCGCATCGCCTTATCGAACTCGGCGTCGTGCCCGATGCGCTCGTCGGTGTGTCGATGGAACGTTCGCTCGACATGATCGTCGCCCTGCTCGCGGTGCTCAAGGCAGGCGGCGCTTACGTCCCCGTCGATCCCGACTACCCCGCCGATCGCGTGCGATTCATGATCGATAACGCGCAACTGCGCTGGCTTCTCACGCAGCAGCATCTGCTGCCGGTGTTGCCTGAGATCGAGGCGCAGTTGATTGTGGTTGATCGCGATGCGGCCGAGATTGCGGCGGCTAAAGCGACCAATCCCGCGCCAGCGCTCACCAGCGACAACCTCGCCTACATGATCTACACCTCCGGCTCGACCGGCAGGCCCAAAGGCGCGCTCAACGCCCACCGCGCAGTCACGAACCGTATTCTCTGGATTCAACACGCGCACGCCATCGGCGCCGGCGACAGCGTCCTGCAGAAAACGCCGTTCAGCTTCGACGTGTCGGTGTGGGAATTCTTCTGGCCGCTCGCCGCCGGTGCCCGTCTGGTATTCGCGCGACCGGGTGGCCAGCGCGAGGCCGACTATCTGATCGACCTGATCGAGCGCGAGCAGATCACCACCGCGCACTTCGTGCCTTCGATGCTGCGCGCGTTCCTCGATCATCCGGACGTCGAGCGTTGCACGTCGCTGCGCCGCGTGGTTTGCAGCGGCGAGGCGTTACCGTTCGATCTGCAGCAGCGTTTCTTCGAGCGCCTGGATGCGAGGCTGTTCAACCTCTATGGCCCCACCGAGGCCGCCGTCGAAGTCAGCGTCTGGGAGTGCCGTCGCGACGACCCGCAAGGCATCGTCCCGATCGGGAAGCCGATTGCCAATGCGCGCCTCTATATCGTCGATGCGCAGATGCAACCGGTACCGGTCGGCATTGCGGGCGAACTGATGATCGGCGGTGTGCCGGTTGGGCGCGGCTATTACGGCGACCCCGAACTGAGCGCCGCGAAGTTTATCGCCGATCCGTTCTCCAGCAATCCGCAGGATCGGCTCTATCGCACCGGCGATCTCTCGCGTTTCCGACCCGATGGCAACATCGAGTTCCTTGGCCGCATCGATCATCAGATCAAGCTGCGCGGTTTTCGCATCGAACTCGGTGAAATCGAGGGAACGCTGCGCAAGCATCCGGCGGTCGGCGACTGTGTCGTGATCGCAAAGATCGACGGTCCGCGGACGTCGCTGATCGCCTATGTCGCGACTTCATTGTCGGACACGTCCGGGTTGCGCGGCTATCTGCGCGAACACCTGCCCAGCTACATGGTGCCTTCGACGTTCGTCGCACTTGAATCGCTGCCGCTGCTTCCCAACGGCAAGATCAACCGCAAGGCGCTGCCGGTTCCCGCCGAAATCGTCGACGATACTCACACCGACGCGCCTGCCGTCACGCCGCGGGAAGTGCTGCTGTCGTCGATCTGGAAAGACGTGCTGCAACTGTCGTCGATCGGTATCCACGACAACTTTTTCGAACTCGGTGGTGATTCGATCCTGAGCATTCAGGTTGTCTCGCGCGCCAACCAGGCTGGGCTGCGCATTACGGCGAAGCAGCTGTTCCAGTATCAGACGATCGCCGAACTAGCGGGCGCGCGTGATGAACGCAGCGCATATGCATCGACGGTCGATCCGCTCGGAGACGCGCCGCTTACGCCGGTCCAGCACTGGTTCTTCGATCAGGATGTCGATACGCCGTCGCACTTCAATCAAACGGTCCTGATTCAGGTGCCGGCCGATATCGACGAATCGCGGCTCGCCGATGCGATCCAGCAGGTCTACGAACACCATGACGCGTTGCGCCTGCGGTTCTCGCGCAGCACGGGCTACTGGACCCAGACGGTTGTCGGCGGCGGCGACAAGCCGGCTCTCTTCGCGAAGCAAGCGATAACCGCCGACGCCGCCGATGACCGTATCGCAGCGATGCGTGCCGCCGCGGCCGACGCCGAACGTGGCATCGATATCGAACGTGGCCCGTTGCTGGCCGCCCGTCTTTTCAGCTTCACCGACGAGCCGCTCGCCCGTCTGTTCGTATCGATTCATCACCTTGCGGTGGACGGTGTCTCGTGGCGCGTGCTGCTCGAAGATCTGCATGCTGCGTACCACGGCCAGCCGCTGTCGGAGAAGACGACGTCGTTCCGCGAATGGGCGCTGCATCTGCAGCAACTGGCGCAATCGCCGGCTATCGGTAACGAAGCCGGACTCTGGCAGGAGATCCTCTCGCAGAAGATCGAACCGATGCCGGTCGATTATCCGGCTGCGCGTGCGGCCAACTATGTCGGCAACACGGCGACCGTTTCGTTCGAGCTGGACGAAGCCGAAACCACCGCGTTGCTGCGCCGCTTGCCGCAGGCCTACGACACCCGCATCAATGACGTCCTGCTCGCCGCGCTCGCGCAAGCCTGCAGCATGGTCACGGGTAACTCGCGCACGCAGATCGATCTCGAGAGTCATGGCCGCCACGTGTCGGACGCGCCGATCGACCTCACGAGGACCGTAGGCTGGTTCACCTCGATTTACCCCGTCGTGCTCGAAATCGCCGCCGTGCAAACACCGGAGGAAGCGCTGCGCGCCGCACGGCAACAGCTACGCCGCATTCCGAACGAAGGTCTCGGTTATTCGCTGCTGCGCTACCTGAGTCCCGACGACGCCGTACGCGACAGCTTCGCCCAACTGCCGGGCGCCGACATCCTCTTCAACTATCACGGGCAGCTCGATACGGTGTTGCAGCGATCGGATGGCTGGAACCCGGCGACCGAAGACCTCGGTTCACTACGCTCCGACAAATCGCTGCGCACGCATCTGTTCGAGATCGTTGCTTCGGTGTCCAACGGCAAGCTCCAGGTGGACTGGATCTACGGTGAGCGTATCCATCGACGCCAGACCGTGCAGAACCTGGCCGCACACTTCAAGGACCGTTTGCTCGACTTCGTGGCGTCCGTTCCCGACACGGTTGCGGCGGGCTGGGACAACGTCGAAGACAGCTATGCGCTCTCTTCGCTGCAACAGGGTCTACTGTTCCATACGCTGTACGACCTCGATCCTGCCGCTTACTTCCAGCAGTTCAGTTTCTCCGTCAGCGGTGCGCTCCAGGTTGCAGCGCTCAAGCAAGCGTGGACGAATGCGCTCGAGCGCCATGCGATCCTGCGTACCGCATTTGTCTGGGCCGATCGCGATCAGCCGGTGCAGACCGTCTTGCGCAACGTCGAGCTGACGTGGGAGTCGCACGACTGGCGATCGCGCAATGCGTCCCGTCGCGACGATGACTTCGATGCGTTCCTCGCCGAGGACCGGCGACGCGGCTTCGACTTGCAGCAGGCACCGCTATTTCGCTGCACGCTGATTCAGGAAACCGAGCAGCGCCATCGCTTCTGCTGGAGCGGGCATCACATCATTCTCGACGGCTGGAGCACCGCCACGCTGATGAAGGAGGTCTTCGAGGACTATGTTTCGCTTGCCCGCACCGGCGTACCCGCCGTGGCGGCGTCGGCTCCGGGCTACCGCCGGTATATCGACTGGCTCTCGCGTCACCCGCGTTCGGCGGATGAATCGTGGTGGCGTAACGAGCTGGCGGGCTTCCGTGCCGCGACGCCGATCCTTGTGGACGCCAATGCGGGCAAGCAAGCCGCCGGCGACGCTCCGCGGCAAGACAAGCGGCGCGAACAACACTTCCTGCTGGACGAGGCACTGACCACGCGGTTGCAGGCGCTGATGCGATCCAATCGCCTCACGCTCAACGTTTTGATGCGCGCGGTCTGGGCTCTGGTGCTGCGCCGCTATTCGAAAACCGACGATGTCGTGTTCGGCGTCACCGTGTCCGGCCGGCCGGCGACGCTCGACGGTGTCGAATCGATCGTGGGGCTGTTTATCAATACGCTGCCGTTCCGCGTGCGTATCGCGCCGCAGCGCCCGTTCACCGAATGGCTTGCGACGGTCCACACAGCGCAGACGGAGATGGAGCCGCATTCGTATAGCTCGCTCGTCGATATCCAGAAGTGGAGCGAACTGCCTGCTCGCGACAGTCTGTTCGACAGCCTGCTGGTGTTCGAAAACTTCCCGGTTGCCGCCGCGCCCGATCTCGGACCGGATGAAATCGAAATCCACGACACGCGCGCTTTCGCGGAATCGAATTACCCGCTGACGTTGACCGTGCATCCGGATACGCGCCTCGCGTTCCGCATTTCCCACGATGCGAACCGTTTTGCGCCGGACGTGGTGCGGCAGATGCTCGATTACATCCGTGGGTTGCTGGAACGGTTCGCTGAAGATCCGGTGCAGCTTACCGGTAGTCTCGCCGATGCTCTGGTGTCAGATGATGGTGGTCGTAACGACTCCGACTCCAGGTCCGACTCTCGCTCCAGCAGCAAGCCGGATTCAAGCACTGCAACCGGCGAACCTGGCGCACAACCGGACACTGCTGTTGCATCCACAACCGCACGCGGCGTCGCCCCTACGCCGGACGAAAGCACGTTGCTCAAGATCTGGCAGATGGTCTTCGAAAGAAAGGACATCAAGCTCACCGACAACTACTTCGACCTCGGCGGACACTCCATCACTGCGATCCGGCTGATGGCCAACGTCGAGAAAGCATTCGATCGCCGGCTGCCGATTTCCTATCTCTTCGAGAATCCCACGATCGAGAAACTGGCAGCAGCACTCGGCAAGAAAGATTCGTCCGCGACTTCCGGTGGGCTCGTGCCGATCAGGGACGGCGGTCCCGCTGCGCCGCTCTTCCTGCTGCCGGGCGCCGGCGGCAACGTGATCTACTTCCGCCCGCTCGCGAACAGCCTCGTCGACACACATGCTGTGTACGGGCTGGAAGCGCTCGGCCTCGATGGTTCGTGCCTGCCGCTCACCAAGGTCGAAGACATCGCGGCGCGTCATATCGAACGCATCTGGCCGCTGGTCGGCGCGGGCCCCTACTACCTGGCGGGCCACTCGTTCGGCGCGCAGGTGGCGCTGGAAATGAGCCGGCAACTCGTCGCCAAGGGCGCTACCGTGAAACTGCTGGCGATCTTCGATGCGTCCGCGCCGGTCGTCACCACGGGCGAAACCTACTGGCACAACTGGGACGACACCGAGTGGCTCGTCGCGATCGCGCACGAGATCAGCACCTTCCTCGGAACCGACCTCCAGGTGACGCGCGCAGATCTTGTGGACCTCGATCCCGACAGCCAGGCTGGACTGATCCTCGAGAGAATCGGTGACCGCGGTAACTGGTTTGCCGATACGGGATCGGACCGCCTGCGCGCTTATCTGCGCGTCTACCAGGCCAATTTCAAATCGGACTACGCACCCGCAGCAGAACCGCTGCCCGTACCGATCACGTTGTTCCGTAGTACCGAGCGCGATCCTGGCGATTTCGATCCGTCGCCCGAAGTCGCACAGCTGCATCTCGATCCGACCTGGGGATGGTCCGGTTTCTCGACACTCCCGGTCGAGGTAGTCGACGTACCCGGCGACCACCTGACCATGCTGCTCGATCCGCACGCGAGCGTCCTTGCAACCCATGTCAATCAGTCTCTGGAGAAGAATCGCCAATGAAAGCCACGCCGACAATCGATAACTCCTTCGCTCGCAAGGTCTGCATCAATCTGGACCGGCGGCCCGACCGCTGGGAAGCCATGCAACAGAAGTTTGCGGAGCAGAACATCCTCACGGTGGAACGTCTGTCCGCCGTCGATGCAAAGCTCGTTCCCGTGCCGGAAGCGCTGAGCCATATGCGTCCGCAGGATTTCGGCTGCACCATGAGTCACCTCAATGCAGTGAAAGAGGCCAAGGCCGCCGGCGCGAGCGAAGTCATGATCTTCGAAGACGACGCGTTCTTCGACGCCGACTTCGCCACGCGCTTTCCGGAATTCATCGAGCAGGTGCCGGACGACTGGCACATGCTGTTCCTCGGTGCGTATCACTTCGCCCAGCCGATCCCGGTCGCACCCAACATCGTCAAAACCGTGGAGACGCTCACGGCGCACGCCTATGTCGTCAGAGACACGCTTTACGACGCATTCATCGCGCTGAACGAAAACCCGCCGGCCATCGTCGACCGCAACAACCTGCTCCTGCAGCAGAAATTCAATTGCTATTGCTTTGAACCGAATCTGGTCGGTCAGGAGTCCGGTTACTCCGACATCATGGAAGAGGACATGCCGGAGAAGCCACTTGCTTATCCGTTTCCGATTCCTAATGGTGGTAACGGCTGGTAGCGCCAGGGGACACCCGCCGAAGTCAACCGGCCGGCAACGCCGGTTGACCATTTGAATACCTCAACGGGCCACTGAACATCATGGAAATGACCACCGTCGACGTCAAGGAAGAGTTTGTCCAGTCCGTGCTCGATTCGCTGCATCGGGATCGCAGGCTCGGCGAGGCCATTTCGCTGGCCCACGGAAAATGCGAATCGGCTGCCGGCGTGATCGATCTGATTTTTCCGTTGATCACACAGAGATTGCGCATCGATTACATCCTGATGCTCAGCATCGAGAACAACCCTCGTGTGCTGTTGCAGTTTCTTCGGCTGGTCGAATCGCGGCTCGTACAGAACGACAGCTGGACCGTTGCGTCGGTCGAGGCATCGCTGCGTAGTGCGGTCGGCTCGTTGAACCTCGGTTGGGATCGTGCGCAGCGCTTGCTCAAGTGCTGCATCCTGTTCTCCGATTCGCCGCTGGAAATCGTTAGAAGCATCATGTGCCTCGGAAAGCAGGAAACGTCCCTCAGGTTGCGATCGGCCGCCGAGAACATCGAGCTTAGCCACCTGATCAGCTGAGTACCCTTCGTTCCACCATAAAAACTACTCACCAATATGCCGACAATTTTCGAATGTATCAATGCGGAGATGAACAATGGTTTTAGTCAACGAAACAGAAGCCGTTGCGGGTGTGGCTAGAGAAGACGCGGTGTTTTCCTTCCGAAGGATCATCGACTTTCTGGTTGCCGAAAAAGTTAACCACCGGGTCATGGTGCATCCACCGGAAGGGCAAACCGTTGCGGCCAGCTTGCTACGCGGACATAGCGTTGAACAGGCTGCCAAATGCATGGTGGTGGAGGTCAAACATGACAATGGCCAGCTGTCCTACGTACTCGCCGTTGTGTCCGGAAACAGAAGGGTCGCTTTAAAAAACGTGGCCGGTTTTCTTGAAGGCGTCAAAGCCAAGCTGGCACCGAGCCATATAGCGTCCCAGTTGACCCGGTGCGTGATGGGGGCTGTCCCGCCCATATCGTTCGATGACCGTCTTCAGGTCGTGGTCGACCGTGGACTGCTGTCCACCGAGGAAATCGTATTCAGTGCGGGGCGGCTCGATGTGTCGATCGGCGTCAACACCGACACCTACCTGAATGTCATTCGACATCAAATCGGCAGTATCTCCGAATAGTGACCCATGGACTCCGCTCAAAATAAATCGCCGCCGTGGCATTCGGTCATCGCCCTGATGTGGCGCAGCCACCCCTGGCTTACCGTAGGTACCGTCGTCACAGGTTTGATTAGCGGCGTTGCATCGATTGTCGGTGTGGGACTGATCACCAGAGTGCTGCACGATCAGAACAACCGGCAAACGTTGCTGCTGATCTTCATCGCACTGAATGCGATTGCAATTTTGTGCAGGACCGCTGCTGCTGCGATGCCATCGTATGCCTGCATGAAAATCATGACGAGGCTGCGCGTCGATCTATGCAAGAGGATTCTGGCGACGCCGCTGGAGGAAATCGATAGACGTGGCGCGCCCAATGTTCTGACTATGTTGACGCAGGATATTCCACAGCTCAGTCAGACCTTGCTGACCATTCCCACGATCATCGTTCAGGCCGTCGTGCTGGTGTGTAGCATCCTCTATCTGGCGTATCTCTCCTGGATCGTCTTTATCTCGACCGTCACGTTGATAGCCGTCGGCGTGGTGCTTTATCTATCGTTCTATCGGAAAGCAATCAACTTCACCGAAAGAGTGCGTGATGAATTCGTTCAATTCAACGAATACACACATGGCCTCGTGTTCGGGATCAAGGAACTCAAACTCAATCGGGACAGGCAACGCTGGTTCACCAAGGCAGCGATCGAACTATCGTCGAAGCGTGTGGCGGGATACAACTACACCGAGCGTTTCTGGTTCATGGGCGGCGACAGCTTCGGTCAGTTCACTGTAGCGGTACTGCTCGGGTTTCTGCTTTTCGGCGTACCGGCGCTGGGCGTCGTCGACCCCACGGTACTCACGGCAAGCATTCTGGCAGTTCTTTACACGATGGGACCGTTGACGGCGTTGATCAGTATTTTGCCGGCCATGGCCGAAGGCAGAACGGCGCTCGCGCGGTTGTCGGACTTTGGGTTCTCGATTGATGAGGCGCAAGATTCGCCTAAAAAGCCGCAGCCCTCCGGTGTCAAGGAGTTTCCTGCGGCGAAGCCGTGGCAGTTCATCGAGTTGAAAGACGTGAAGATGAATTACCACGACTATGACTCGTCAGCCGACTTCGCGCTGGGCCCTATCAACATGACGATTCATGCTGGGGAGCTGGTCTATATCATCGGTGGGAACGGCAGCGGCAAGAGTACGTTGGGCAAGATACTGAGCGGCCTCTATGCGCCTACCGAGGGCCATATTCTTCTCGATGGAAAGGTCGTCGACAACGATGGCCGGGAGCGTTATCGCAATCTGTTTTCCGCGGTGTTTACGGATTTTCATCTGTTCAATCGCATCATCGGACCGGCTCAGAGGAGCTCAAGCATCGAGCTTGCGCAGAAATATCTCGAGACGCTGAGGCTGGCGGATAAGGTTGAGATTCGCGGGAAAACTTATTCGACCACCAAGGCTTTGTCGACGGGACAACGTAAAAGGCTCGCGTTGCTGTGTGCCTATATCGAAGATCGCCCGATCTACATTCTCGATGAATGGGCTGCCGATCAAGACCCGGTCTTCAAGCGGTTTTTCTATGAGGTGCTGGTTCCCGATCTGAAGTCGCGTGGAAAATGCGTGATCATCATTACTCACGACGATCAGTATTTCAAACTGGCGGATCGGGTCATACATCTCGATAGCGGTCGCATCTCTTCCGATACCGCGATGTATGCCGTGCGCGCCAAAGTTGCCGGATGATTGTTGGGTCGCCGTCACGCTACTGTCCGGCTTCTGCGGGACAGTAGCGAATCGTTTCGATGTTGCGAATGCCGGCCATCACGCGGGCACCTGTTGCGCGTTCATCGGCCGCGTCAGAGCTGTATGAAATTCGACAACATTCTTTTGTTCTGCCGGCGCTTAATGGCAAACGACCTTCGGACTAGACTGGCTTCACTGAATCGCAAACGGGTGTTTGCGAAGAAACGAAGTCTGGAGGTAAATATCATGAAACTCGTTCAATCACTGATCATCGCCGCTGCTCTCGCTGTGCCGGCTGTTTCGTTTGCTGCATCGAATGGAGCGGATAACGGCGTCGCACAAAACGGCTTTGTAGCGGGCACTCATCACGCGCTGCATACCGTGGACCAGGCACTGGTTCGCGTCGATCACAAGATTCGTGCATCGATCCGTCCCGACGCTAACGACGGTATGAAGTCGATTTATTTTGGCGCGTGAAGTGGTGATGCTGCTTTCTGTTGAAGCCGTTGCACGACGGAAAGCAGCCCTTTGTTGGCCACGATGATGAAACACGCAATTGCATGAGCCGCGCACGGTTTTCGCTGTCTGGCGCGCCGAAACGCGGGCAACAAAAAACCCGCGGAGCGGATAGCCACGCGGGTTTCGGTGTACTACAGCAAGTCACTGCGGACCTACGTGGAAGCGAATCGCGAAACGGTTGGTGGGTGCTGAGAGGCTCGAACTCCCGACCTACGCCTTGTAAGGGCGCCGCTCTACCAACTGAGCTAAGCACCCGTTCCGCGACTTCCACTTGCCACCCGTCTGATTAGCGCTAAAACCCTCAGCGCTCACAACCGTCAATCAGGTAACAACAGCCCGCTAGTTTAGCGCATCTTTCAGTGCCTTGCCAGGCTTAAATTTGGGTACCTTGGCGGCCTTGATCTTGATCGCGGCGCCCGTGCGCGGATTGCGCCCGGTACGCGCGGTACGTTTGCCCACGGCGAACGTACCGAAGCCGACCAGCGTGACCGAACCGCCCGTTTTCAATGTCCCTTTGACACCGCCGATCACCGCATCGAGCGCGCGTCCCGCCGCTGCTTTGGAGATGTCGGCTTGCTGCGCAATATGGTCGATCAATTCCGTTTTGTTCATTCCAACCCCCGAGAATGTTTTGGGCAATCATGACAGCGCAGGAATGCGCCGAACAGGTATCCATTTGGTCCGACAGAACGCCGGGCCAACTCATTAGAATGGGCCGAAACCCTTGTGTCAAGCGGGGTTGAGCCTGATAACCCCGACTGACGCCGCGCCGCTTCATGACAGGGTATTGCGCGGAGTCGATGCGCGTGCAACGACCTGATAAACGGGGGAAACTGCTCAGAAAATGGGATCGAATGAATACGACCGATTAAACGGCGAAACAGCCGCCCCTCTACGCTTCAATAATCGTTCGGGCAATAAAAAACCCGCGGACAAGGCCGCGGGTTTTGCTGGCGAAAAACTGCCTGAGCGTCAGTGCTTCACGAACTCGCTTGCGCCAGCATCCTTCGCCGGCTCGGCGACCGGAGCAGCGGCTGCCGGTTTCGCTTCTTCTTCGGGCAACGGCTGCGGCGTGCGTTCGAGCGCCAGTTCGAGCACCTTGTCGATCCAGCGGACCGGCATGATTTCGATGGCGTTCTTCACGTTATCCGGAATCTCCGTCAGATCCTTGACGTTCTCTTCCGGAATCAGCACCAGCTTGATACCGCCACGGTGCGCCGCAAGCAGCTTTTCCTTCAACCCACCGATCGGCAGTACTTCGCCACGCAGCGTGATTTCACCGGTCATCGCCACATCTGCGCGCACCGGGATGCCGGTCAACACCGACACCAGCGCCGTCGTCATGGCCACACCGGCGGACGGACCGTCCTTCGGCGTCGCACCTTCCGGCACGTGGATGTGGATGTCCCGCTTCTCGAACGCTTCGTCCTTGATGCCGAGACGGCGCGAACGCGAACGCACGACCGAGCGCGCCGCTTCGACGGATTCCTTCATGACGTCGCCGAGCGAACCCGTGCGGATCACGTTGCCCTTACCAGGCATCTCTGCCGCTTCGATCGTCAGCAGATCGCCACCGACTTCCGTCCACGCGAGACCGGTAACCTGACCGATCTGGTTTTCCTTCGCGGCCAGACCGAAGTCGAACTTGCGCACACCGAGGAACGTGTCGAGGTTGCTGCCGTCGACCTTCACCGCGCCTTCCGCCTTCTTCAGCAGAAGCATCTTCACGACCTTGCGGCAGATCTTCGAGATTTCACGCTCGAGCGAACGCACACCGGCTTCACGCGTGTAGTAACGGATGATGTCGCGAATCGCCGTCTCTGCGACGTCGATCTCGTCGGTACTCAGCCCGTTGTTCTTCTTCTGCTTCGGCAACAGGTAACGCTGCGCGATGCTGACCTTCTCGTCTTCCGTATAACCCGACAGACGGATCACTTCCATCCGGTCGAGCAGCGGCGGCGGGATGTTCAGCGAATTCGACGTCGCGACGAACATCACGTCCGACAGATCGAAGTCGACTTCCACATAGTGGTCGGCGAACGTATGGTTCTGTTCGGGATCGAGCACCTCAAGCAAGGCCGACGACGGATCGCCGCGGAAGTCCTGCCCCATCTTGTCGACTTCGTCGAGCAGGAAGAGCGGATTGCGCACTGCGACCTTGGTCAGGCTCTGCAGGATCTTGCCCGGCATCGAACCGATGTAGGTCCGACGGTGGCCGCGAATCTCGGCCTCGTCGCGCACGCCGCCGAGTGCCATGCGCACGAACTTGCGGTTCGTTGCGCGCGCAATCGACTGGCCCAGCGACGTCTTGCCGACACCCGGAGGCCCAACCAGGCACAGGATCGGCGCCTTGACCTTTTCAACGCGTTGCTGGACCGCGAGATATTCGAGAATGCGTTCTTTCACCTTCTCGAGACCGAAGTGGTCTTCGTCGAGTACACGTTCCGCATTCGCGAGGTCGTTGTTGACCTTGCTCTTCTTGCGCCACGGCAAGCCGATCAGCGTATCGATGTAGTTGCGCACCACGGTCGCTTCGGCCGACATCGGCGACATCAGCTTGAGCTTCTTCAGCTCGGCATCCGCCTTCTTCTTGGCTTCCTTCGGCATGCGCGCAGCGGTGATGCGCTTCTCGAGTTCCTCGAGATCCGCACCTTCTTCGCCTTCGCCGAGTTCCTTCTGGATCGCCTTGACCTGCTCGTTCAGGTAGTACTCGCGCTGGCTCTTTTCCATCTGGCGCTTCACACGCCCACGGATGCGCTTTTCCACCTGCAGGATGTCGATCTCGGCTTCGAGCTGCGCGAGCAGATGCTCGAGCCGTTCGATGACCGGGAACATTTCGAGGATGTGCTGCTTCTGGTCGAGCTTGAGCGGCAGATGCGCCGCGATCGTGTCGGCCAGACGCCCGGCTTCGTCGATGCCCGACAGCGAGGTCAGGATTTCCGGCGGGATCTTCTTGTTCAGCTTCACGTACTGATCGAACTGCGACACGATGGCGCGGCGCAGCGCTTCAGTTTCAGCGCTGTCGGCATGGTCGGGTTCGAGCGGCATGACTTCGCACGAAAACTGCGTTTCCTGTTCTTCGATGGAAAGCGTCTTCGCGCGCTGCAGGCCTTCTACCAGCACCTTCACGGTGCCGTCAGGCAGCTTCAGCATTTGCAGGATGTTCGCAATACACCCTACTTCGTACATGTCTTTTTCGGTCGGCTCGTCTTTTGCCGCCGTTTTCTGGGCAACCAGCATGATGTGCTTGCCGCCCTCCATTGCCACTTCAAGTGCTTTGATCGACTTGGGCCGGCCTACGAAGAGCGGAATGACCATATGCGGGAAAACCACCACGTCGCGCAGCGGGAGCAGCGGGAGCGTAATGCGTTCCGGCGGGAGGAGTTGGGTTCCTGACATTTCATTTCCCCATTAATGGAATCAGTTCGTTCGATAGTTGAGGCCAGCAGAAAAGATTGCAAGCCTCCGCGGGTGGGAAAAGTTCAGTGACCACAAAAAGTACTGCCTGACCACAAGATAAACGAAAAAGCCGTTCATCACTCGTATGAACGGCTTTTTTCCGGAACTCTTTAAGCCGATCAATTCGATCCTGCCACCTTGGGCGCGTCTTCGTAGATCAACAGGGGCTTTCCATCGCCGTCGATGACGTTGTCATCGATGATGACCTTGCTGACGCCTTTCATGGCCGGCAGGTCGTACATCACGTCGAGCAACGCCTGTTCCAGGATGGAGCGCAAACCACGGGCACCGGTCTTGCGGCGAATCGCCTTGCGCGCTACGGCTTGCAGCGCGGCCGGACGAATTTCCAGCTCGACCCGTTCCATGTTGAACAGCTTGTGATACTGCTTCACCAGCGCGTTCTTCGGCTCCACGAGGATCTTCATCAGCGCGACTTCATCGAGCTTGCCGAGGGTCGCGACAACCGGCAGACGGCCGATCAGCTCGGGAATCAGGCCGAACTTGATCAGATCTTCCGGTTCGACTTCGCGCAGCACTTCGCCCGCATCGCGATCCTGCTTGCTCTTCACGCTCGCGCCGAAGCCAATGCCGGTCTTTTCCGTCCGGTCGACGATGACCTTTTCGAGGCCATCGAACGCACCGCCGCAAATGAACAGAATGTTCGTCGTATCGACCTGGATGAAGTCCTGGTTCGGATGCTTGCGCCCGCCCTGCGGCGGCACCGACGCCATCGTGCCTTCGACCAGCTTCAGCAGCGCCTGCTGCACGCCCTCACCCGATACGTCGCGGGTAATGGACGGGTTGTCGGACTTGCGGCTGATCTTGTCGATTTCGTCGATATAGACGATCCCGCGCTGCGCCTTGTCGACTTCGTAGTTGCAGTTCTGCAGGAGCTTCTGGATGATGTTTTCGACGTCCTCGCCGACATAGCCCGCTTCCGTCAGCGTGGTCGCATCGGCGATCACGAACGGTACGTTCAGGAGGCGTGCGAGCGTCTGCGCGAGCAGCGTCTTGCCCGAGCCAGTCGGGCCGATCAGCAGGATGTTGCTCTTCGACAGCTCGATTTCGTCCTTCTTCTCGAGATGCTTGAGCCGCTTGTAGTGGTTGTACACCGCGACCGCGAGAATCTTCTTCGCGCGCTCCTGGCCGATCACGTATTGATCGAGGATTTCACGGATTTCCTGCGGGCTCGGCAGATCGGACCGCGACAATCCGGCCTCGACACCTGCACCTGCCGCTTCATCGCGGATGATCTCGTTGCACAGGTCGATACATTCATCGCAGATGAACACCGACGGGCCGGCAATGAGTTTCTTGACCTCATGCTGACTCTTGCCGCAGAACGAGCAATACAACAGCTTTTCGCTGTTAGAACCTTTCTTGTCCGCCATAGATGTATGAGCCTCCGGACACTCGTGTGACATGATACGCCGTTTGCCCCACCCCCGCAGTCTGGGCGGGGATGACAGGGCAATGGCAGGAACGGCGTGGGCCGCGGGCGCTCAGGGCGGGCTTCGCTGGTTTTGCGGATTTTTCCGGCCAGGCGCCCCAAAACGGGGCAACCCGGGCCAGATCAAATCCGTTCAACCTGTCAGGGGCGCTTGTGCAGCACCTGATCGACGAGGCCATACGCCTGCGCATCCTCGCCGGACATGAAATTGTCGCGGTCGGTGTCGCGCGCAATCCGTTCGACCGGCTGGCCGGTGTGATGGGCGAGCAGACCGTTCAGGCGCTCTTTCAGGTACAGGATTTCGCGCGCCTGAATTTCGATGTCCGACGCCTGACCGCGTGCGCCGCCAAGCGGCTGGTGGATCATCACGCGCGAATTGGGCAACGCGAACCGCTTGCCCTTCGCGCCGGCTGCCAGCAGGAATGCGCCCATGCTGGCCGCGAGCCCCATGCACAGCGTCGATACGTCAGGCTTGATGAACTGCATCGTATCGTAGATCGCCATGCCCGCCGAAACGGAACCACCCGGGCTGTTGATGTAGAAATTGATGTCCTTGTCGGGATTCTCGCTTTCGAGAAACAGCAACTGTGCGACGACGAGATTCGCCGTCTGGTCGTTCACTTCACCGACGAGGAACACGAGACGCTCTTTGAGCAGCCGCGAGTAGATGTCATACGAACGCTCGCCGCGACCGCTCGTCTCCACGACGATCGGCACGAGACCGAGCGCCTGTGCTTCGAGATCCCGCGACGACTGGGAAGTCAACGTGTCCAGCATTTGGGCGCGAAAAGTCATGCAATGGATCCTTGTCTGGGAATATCTGTTCGGGACTGGACAGGTGAGTGCGAGGTGGGTCCTGTAACGCTGTATTCAAGTACACGAAACCGCACGACCGCACGACTCCGACACACGCTGCGCACCAGCTTCGCAAACGCCGCACAACACTGCAGCGGGCATGACGGCCCCAGCACACGCAACCTGAAAAAACGGCGTGCCGGCTGTCTGCTCCGACAGCCGGCACGCCGTTTCAGCGATGCTTACGCTTGCGCGGTCGCGCTTGCCAGTTCTTCGAAGCTCACTTCCTTGTCCGTCACCTTGGCCTTCTCGAGCACGAAATCGACGACGTTGGCTTCCACGACGTACGCTTCCATCTCGGCGAGGCGCTGCTGGTTGGAATAATACCAGCGGACGACTTCCTTCGGGTCCTCGTAGCTTTTCGCGAATTCGTCGACTTCGGCGCGGATCTGTTCCGGCTTCGCCTGCAGTTCGTTCGCCTTCACGAGTTCGGCCAGCACGAGGCCGAGCTTGACGCGACGCTCAGCCTGTTCCTTGAACATTTCAGCGGGAATCGGTGCGGTTTCGGCGTTCGGCACGCCACGTTGCGCGAGGTCCTGGCGCGCCATTTCGACGAGACGCTGCTGGTCCTGTTCGATCAGCGCGTTCGGCACGTCGAGCTCGGAGATTTTCAGCAGTGCATCCATCACCTGGTTCTTCACGATGGACTGCATGCGGCGCTTCGCTTCGCGCTCGAGGTTGTCCTTGATTTCGGCGCGCATCTTCGTCAGATCGCCGTCTGCAATGCCCAGCGACTTCGCGAATTCCGCATCGATTTCCGGCAGATGCGGCCACTCGATCTTCTTCATCGTGATCGTGAACTGCGCGGTCTTACCGGCGACATCCTTGCCGTGGTAATCGGCGGGGAACGTCAGGTCGAATTCGCGTGCTTCGCCGACCTTCTGGCCAACCGCGGCCTTTTCGAATTCCGGCAGCATGCGGCCTTCGCCGAGCACGAAGGCGAAATCTTCAGCGCTGCCGCCCTGGAACACTTCACCGTCGATCTTGCCGACGAAGTCCACCGTGACGCGGTCGCCGTCTTTCGCCGCGGTGTCAGCACCGCCGTCGCCATGCTCGCCGGCTTCGCCGCGCGCGTGGAAATGCACGCGCTGCTTGCGGAGGATGTCGAGCGTACGGTCGATTTCGGCTTCGCTGATCGTGGTCTTCGTGCGTTCGATTTCAGCGGTGGCGACGTCGCCCAGCTTCACTTCCGGATACACCTCGAACGTGGCGTCGAAAGCGTAGTCGCTTTCCGGTGCGTCGACCTTCGGGGCAAAGCTCGGTTGGCCGGCCACGCGCAGGTTTTCTGCGCGGCTGATGTCGAAGAACTCCTTGCCGACCTTGTCGCTCAGAACCTCGGCTTCCACCTGACCCGAGTACTGCTGGGTGACCATCTTGAGCGGCACCTTGCCCGGCCGGAAGCCCGGCATCCGCACGTTCTTTGCAAGCTGACGGATACGGGAATCCACTTCCTTCTGCACGGTGTCCTTCGGCAGGGAAATCGTCACACGGCGTTCGAGCTTGCCGAGGTTTTCAACAACGTTAGCCATGGCTTCAATCGTCCTAAAATTATTCGAGCGAATCAGTTATCTTTGCCGTGCCGTCTGTCGAGGTTCGTCCGGGCCTGGTGTGCGTCCTGTCTGAACGCCACCTGGGTGCCCCCCAGGAGCAATGAGCCGCGGCGTCGCCGGATATCCGGGAACGATCGCGCGCCTGTCGCCGCGGGCTCTCAGGCCGCCTGCAGCACGGTTTGGGTCAAAAGAGCCGAATATTTTAGCAAACTATTCGCGCGCCTAACCGGGAATCGATGTTTGGCGGGCTTTTTGTCTGCTTTACAGCGCATTTTCGGGCCGTTCCAACGGACTTTTCCTGCTTTGGCGGCTCATGGACCGCCTGGCGACCACGCAACCACCGCCCCATGCCGGTCATGCCGTCCCACATATTCAGCGGCGCGCGTCATGCTGATAAGCTAGCGGGCGCGGCGCGCGAGTCGGACCACCGCGTGCCGCAGCACGATTCCAACCCTCCAGAGACACTCGAGACACCATGCCCAGTCCGCAGTCCACGCCCGTCGTCGTCATTGCCCCCGATTCGTTCAAAGGTTCGCTGAGCGCCGAGCAGGTCGCCCAGGCGATCGCCACCGGTATCGGCCGGGCCCGTCCCGACGCGGTCGTACGAATCTGCCCGATGGCCGACGGCGGCGAAGGCACGCTCGATGCCATGCTCACGCAAGGCGGCGAACGGCGCATCGTGTCGGTGCGCGGTGCGGCAGGTGCGTTGCGCGACGCCACGGTCGGCGTGCTGGCCGACGGCGGCGCGATCGTCGAAACGGCGGAAGTGGTCGGCATCACCGATCCAGTCGGCATGGGCGTGCCTGTCGAAGCACGCAGCACACGCGGCATGGGCGAAGCGATCGTCGCGCTGCTCGATGCAGGCGTACGGCGTTTCTTCGTCGCGCTAGGCGGCAGCAGTACCAACGACGGCGGCGCCGGCCTGCTCGTCGGGCTCGGTCTGAAGCTGTATGACGCGCAAGGCGAAGCACTCGAGCCGACACCGGCCCAGCTCGCGCGGCTCGCTCGTGTCGATGCGTCGCAACTCGACACGCGGGTGGCCGAGGCGACCTTCATCGGCATGTCCGACGTCGACAATCCGCTCACCGGCGAACATGGCGCCACCGCCGTGTTCGGTCCGCAAAAAGGCGTGCAACCGGAACAGATCGCACCCATCGATGCCGCGCTCGCGCACTTCGCCGATCTGCTCGAGCCGGCGCTGAACCGCACCGCCCGCGACGAACCCGGCGCGGGCGCGGCCGGCGGCCTCGGCTTCGCGCTGCGCATGCTGGGCGCGCAGTTCGAACCGGGCGCGGAAGTCGTCGCGCGGCAGATCGGTCTCGATGCCGCACTCGACGGCGCGCACTGGCTGATCACTGGCGAGGGCCGCTCGGACGTGCAGACGCTGCACGGCAAGGCGCCGTTCATTGCCTGTCGCCATGCACAGGCGGCACAGGTGCCGGCCACCCTGCTCTCCGGCGCCGTCGATCCGGCCGCACTGCCGCGACTCGCCGAGCATTTCAGCGGGTGTTTCTCGCCGGCGCCGGGTCCGATCACGCTCGAGGTCGCGATCCGCGATGCGGCGACGCTGCTCGCCAACGAAGCCGAGCAACTGACCCGCCTGAAGTACGGCACGCGTTGACCCGGTCGGCGGATGCGGCAACAATCACACCGCCAGCCGCATCCACCTACTACAGGGAAGACCATGAAGGCAGCCGACAAAGCCGGACTCGACCAGTTTCTGACATATCGCCTGCACGTACTGAACAAGCTCTCCGAGCGCGGCATCGGCGAACGGTATCAGGCGAAGCTCGGCATCACGGTGCCGGAAGCGCGCGTGATTGCCTCGGTGGGATCGTTTGGGCCGTTCTCGATCATGGATCTCGCGCGTCACGCCAATCTCGACAAGAGCCAGGCGAGCCGCGCAGCCGAAGCGCTGATCAAACAGGGGCTCGTGCAACGCGAAGCGAGCGACGACGACGGCCGCGTCGTGCTGGTGTCGCTCACGACCGAAGGCCGCGCGCTGTATCGCAAGGTGATGCCGATCGCGCGCAAGTGGAACGAGGATTTCTTCGACTGCCTCGACGACAAGGAAAAGGCGCTGCTCGGTCACGCGCTGGACAAGGCGATCGAAAACGCGCTCGCCCGCATGGCGGGTGAAGTCGAGGCGCGCGCATAACGGCTGCTGCGCCGGGTTATCCGGCGCTCGCTTCGTTTTCATCTCATCCTTCGCTTGTTAGCGCTCGCCTGTCATCCGCGGCTCGCTCCGCGAGCCAGCCGCCAGGCCATCGCGCCGAGCGACCCGACTGCCAGGATCAGCGCCGCCCACAGCACGTAACGACGCTTTGCGTCGCGGTCTGCCGCAGGCGGCGCGGGTGCGTCCTGCGGCAACGCCGGCAGCGCGGCGCCGACCCGCGCGGATGCCGTGCTGGACGACTCGTCGATCACGATGTCTTCGCGTTTCGCCGCCACCGAAGTCAGCGCGCCATTACCCACACCCAGTGTGAACGGCGCTTCACCGCGTGCGACGAACGTCAGCACCGCGGGTCGCCAGCCCACGGCGACGGTCAACGCACCGGCGCCTAGGCCGCCGTTACGCATATCGACCGATACACGCCATTGGCGGTCCGAATCCGGTTCTACCTCGAGCGGCGGATTCACCTGTTCGCCGGTCGCGCCGTGCAAGCGATACAGCGTCGCCTGCGTGAGCTCCCGCCACGGCGTCTGCGCATCGGGTCGCGAGTAGATCGAGACGCGGGCAACCGTGTTCGGTTGCGGTAGATTCAAACGCAAACGGTCTACCGGGTACGCACCGCCGGTGTCGAAAAGATAGTCGCCCGCGGCGGCCCCAGGCGTCGCCGCGACCCCTTCGCGCCATTGCCGCGGCGCGCTTGCGTTCGCCGTTGCCGCCGTGTCGCCCGGTTGCACTTCGACGTCGATCGACGCAATCTGCGGCGCGCGATCGAGCCAGTGCAGACGAACATAGCGCACCCGCAAACCATCGAGCGCGATCCGCTCCTGGGTCAGCGTGTCGCCGTCACGGCCGACCTTGAGCAACTGCGCATCGGGCAACGCCTGCCAGTCGCGCAAATTGGCGCTGGCGTCGACACTCACGCGCCCCTGATAACTGTCGTTACCCAGATGAACCTGCAACGCATCGGCACTGCCGTCGAGCCGGCCGAGATCGATCAGATCGGCCTGCGTGCCCGCCGCTGTACCGGCCGCTTTCGCCGCAGGCGCGGCGCGTAGCGAGCCGTCCGACGCGATCGTCACGCCGAGCGCAGCCGACGGTGCTGCCGCATCGGGCGTCGGCAGCGCGAACCATTTCACTGCACGCAGCGTCGGCGCGGGCGCGGCCGCACGACGCCCATCGAGCGAATACGGCACCGGCTCCCCTGCACCGTTGAACACCCGCACGTCGCCGAGATCGGTACGCTGGCTTGCCGCGTAGACGGTATCGGGCAACGTCAGCGTGTAGTACGCGGCGTTACCGTCGAGGTCGAGCGCGAACCGCTGGGCGAAATGGTCCGTGTCCGCAGCCGCCCATGAGGACAGCGCACCCAGCATCAACGTGGCAACAAAACGCTTCATTGACTGCCTTCTCCGATTTCTCCGCTCTCCGCCCGCACCGCGCGTTTAGGCGGCAGCGGCGAAAAATAGCCGATCAGCAACAGCATCACACCGATGCCGATGAACGACACGATGCGCGCAATGCCCGTGACGTGCGACAGGTCGAACAGAAACAGCTTGACCACAGTCAGCGCCAGCAATCCCGCACCGACGAACCACAGCGTACGCGTCGCGCTGCGCGTGGCCCAGATCATCGTCGCGAGCGCGCACACCGTCCAGAATACCGATACCGAAGCCTGCACGAGCGTCGACTGCGCCATCGCGTCGAACTCGTACGGGATGCCGGTCCAGTGATGCAGCGTGCGCAGCAGCATCGTATTGAGCCACAGGAACGCGGTCGCACCGACAACAATCTGCAGCGGCAAACGATAGTTGCGCACCGGCACACCGAGCCGGTTCACGCGTACGAGCCACAGTGCGGCGAGCGCGTAGATCACGACCTGCACGAGATCGAGCGGATTGAGCAGCGGCAGGCGGCCCCAGCTGCCGCCGTCCTGCGTGAGATTCGCGTAGAACGTCCAGAGCCACATCACGGCGACGAGCGGCGTCGAAGCAATCGCGCACAGCCGCACGATACTGTCGCGCCGTGCGAGCCATAGGCCGGCAAACGCGAACGCACTCCAGCCGACCACAAACACCTGCTGGTAACCGAACGATTCGAATACCGCGTCGACGTCGTACGCCGCGCCGAACCGATGATGCAGCGTGCGCAGCAGTACCGCGTTGAACCACAGGAACAGTGTGGCGAGCACCGCGTAGTCGAAAGCGCGTGGATGCCAGCGCACACCGAGTGCGGCAAGGCGCCGCAACCACACCCCGACGGCCATGAACGCCAGCAACTGCGCGACATCGAGCGGGTTCAGGATCGGCAGCCAGAAGAGCGGCGCGGCATTGCCGTCGCTCGTCACGCTGGCGATACTCCAGACCCACAGCAACGCGGCGAGCGGTGCCGCGCCCCATACCTGATACGCGAACGCAAACCGGGCGACCGGCCAGCGCACCCGCGGGCCCACACCGGACACCAGCAGGAGCAGCACACCGAACCCGTACGCCCACGCACTCCAGCTCCATGCGCCTTCGGGCACATAGCTGCTCAGACGCCAGTAACCTTCCAGCGCGAGCAGCACGCAGCAATTCCAGAACATCAGCGTATGCAGCGGCGCGAGAATCTTCTCGCCGATGGTGCGCTGCTCACGCCACAGCAGCCAATACGCGCCCACCACGGCGGCGAGCCATACGACCCAGCCGAACGCCGCGAACGGCGCCTGGTTCAACGTGAACACACTGAAAACCAGCAGCGACAGCACGGGCGCCAACGCGAGCGCAGGCCATTCGGCAAGCGACCACTTGAGTCTTGCGCACGCCGCATGCGCAAGCCACGCAGTGAGTACCGCGAAGAGCACGAAAGCTTCGGTCGTGAGACGCACGTAGCTACCCAGCGCGACCTGTTGCGGCATGTAGGCAACAATCTCGTTGGCACCCCCGCCGATCCACCACGCAAGCCCCCACGCCGCGGCCGCAAGACCGATCTGCGGCATCCAGTCGTGCCATGCGCGTGCTTCGTCGCGCCCGTGCAGCCACCAGCCCGTGAACAGACCGCCCAGTGCGATCAGCAGCGTCGCGAGATAGGCGCTGTTGAGGACAGGCAATCCGTGCGCCGGTGTATCGATCGCGAGCCCCGTGACGAACGCGCCGGCCGCGGCGATCTGCATCGCAATGCCGAAACCGAACGGCGCGAGACGCCGCTGACGTACACCGAGCCACACGATCGCCGCGCCTTCGATCGCCCACGCCGCGCTCGTGGTCGGGCCGGAGAATGCGAGCGGTATCGCGAGCGTCGCGAAGATCACGGCGAGCGCGAGCATCGCTTCGAACAGCAGCTCGAGCCGGTCGCGCCGGCGCATCAACCATGCCGCGACGACCAGATAGAACGCGGCGAACCCCACCGCGCTCCATGCGAGACCGAACTCGACGTCCTTGAGCAACGCGGCCTGCAGACCCATGACGACGACCGGAGTACCGAACACGAGCGTCCCGTCGACGTAGTGCTTCAACGCAAGCTCGCGATGCACCGCGTAGAGCAACGCGATGCCCACGTACATCAGGAAGAACAGGATGAGGAACGGCTCGGTGCTCGCGAACAACCCGGGATGGTAGGCAGTCACGCCCCATGCCGTGCCGATCGAAAACGTGAAGACGAAACCAAGAAGGTTGAGCGGCCGCCACGCCTTGAACCACGCGATCGCAAAGATGCCCGCGTTCAGCAGCGCGTAGTAGCCGAACAGCAGCACGTGGCTGCCGCCACCGCTCGCCAGCAATATCGGCGCGAGAAAGCCGCCTGCGCTGCCCATGAACGCAAGCGCACGTGCATCCTGGCGGACCGCGAGGAACGCGCTCAAACCGCAGATCGCGACCATCAGCGGAAACGCCGCGCCGGCGGGCAACAGGTGATACAACTTCGTCGCGGCGAATACGGTCAGATACAGCACACCGACGCCACCGCCCTGCAGCACGAGCCCGTACGCGCCGCGACGATCGCCGACGCGCCAACCGACCGCGAGCAACGCCGTCGCGGCGAGCGCCACACCGGCGAGACGAAACTCGATTGGCAGCATGTTGTTGTCGGCCGCGTACTTGAGCAGAAACGCGAGACCGAAAAACAGCACGATCATGCCGACGCGCACGACGGTATTGCCGCCGACCAGCCAGTCCCGGCCTGCCTTGAAAAGGCGTTCGACGAAGTCGGGTTCGCGCGGGACCGGTGGTTGTGGCGGTTGCGGCGGTTGCGGTGACTTGGATGGCTCAGCCGGTGCGGTGACGGGTTTCGCGACCGCCGGTTCGTCTGTCTCTGCGGACGGCAATGCTGGCCTCGGTGCGACCAGAGTGCTGGCTGTCGGAAGCGATACCGCCGCGGGTTGTGCAGGCAACGCCGTCTCGCGTTCGGGCGGTGGCGCAGCGCCGGTTCTAGTTGCAGCGAGGGGTTGGGTATCCGGCGCTTGCGACACCGGCGCGACATCGGTCGCGGCGGCAGCATCCGGCTGTCCGCGCAGTTGCGCAAGCTCCCGTTTGAGTGTGGAAACCTCCCACTCGAGCCGCTCTACGCGCGCCTCCAGGGGAGCCGGGCGGGTCCAGTCGTCGGTGGCAGGTGGCGCTATGGCCGGTTCCGGCGCTTGCCCCGTTGCCTGACTGGTGCGAGGTTTCCTGCTGGATAGCAGTGCGCCTGACGCTGCACCGACTATCGCACCGGCGATCCCGCAACCAAAGATCCACCAGTCGTTCACGAACCCCACCGCGACGCCGATCAAGAAACCGATCACACCCAGAACCCAGATCATTCCCTCTCCCCTTTGCCGGCTACTTCTGTATCGGCCGGTCGATATGCCGGAGTCCGATATAGCCACTCAGCCTTATTTTCGATTATCGCCGTCGATCTACCCCGTTAAGAACGAAGTTGCTCGCCGAATACTGAAATCAAGGATCCTTCGTGGCGAATTTTCAGCATGATCCTCCGATCTGATACAGCGGTACTTCACAAGTCATAAAAAAGCCCGCTTTTTCGCGGGCTCGCATCTCAAACATCTCAAACGTATCGCTTCACAGTCCGCTATTCGCCGCGCGCTGTCGTAGCAAACCCAGCACCGCGTCGCAAAACGGCGTCGGCACGTTCAAGCGGCGTCCGAGTTCCGGAAACACGCCCAGGATCGGGCCGATTTCCAGCGCGCGCCCCGCTTCGAAATCCTGCAGCATCGACGTGCGAAATGCGCCGAGTTCGCGCGTAACCGCGACGCGCGCCGGCGCGCTCATGCCCGTCGACAACCCCAGTTGCGTACCGATCGCGTCGGCCTCCTCCATCATCCGCAGCACGAGCGCGTGCGTGTACGGATCGTCCAGCAGAAGGTCCGCTGTCGAACCGCTGAGCGCGCTCAGCGGGTTCATGTTCATGTTGCCCCACAGCTTCGCCCAGATCTCAGTGCGGATGTCTTCGGATTCCTCGACGTCGAAGCCTCCCTCCTTGAGCGATGCAGACAATGACCGGGTACGCTCGGCCAGTTCCGCACGAGCAGCACCGACGATCAACCGGTTGCCGCGCCCGCGACGCACGACGCCAGGCGCATCGGTAGATGAAGACAGATGCACGACGCAGCCCACCGACTGCGCAGACGGCAACGCCGCCGAGACGACGCCGGCCGGATCGACCGCTTCGATGTGCTCGCCGGCGAGCACGCCCGTCGTCCCATTGAGAAACCACCAGGGCAAGCCGTTCATCGCAGCGACGATCACGGTATGCGGTTCCACGAGTGGGCGCAGGCTCCCGGCGATTGCCGGCAGCACCTGCGCTTTCAGCGCCACGACGACGAAATCCTGGACACCGAGCGCAGCGGCATCGTCGCTTGCCGCGACTGCCGCCGTCGACTCACTGGTCCCGTCAAGAACACGGATACCGTTCGCCCGGATTGCGTCGAGCGTCTTGCCGCGCGCGAGCACACTCACCGTGTGTCCGGCACGTGCAAGCGCGGCGGCGATCAGGCTGCCTATCGCGCCGGCGCCGACAATGGCCGTGCGAGGGGAATGCTGATTCATACGTGCCTCAATCGCGATAGGAAGGATCGATCCGGTCGACCTGCCGCAGCAGCGCGTCCAACACATCGCGGCCTGCGCCGTGACGCGGATCGAACTGCAGCGAGTCTCGTGTGCAACGTGCAGCGACGTCGTCCGGAATGCGACGGGCCGGCCCGAGCGCCGCCGTCGCGAGCTGGATTTCGCAGGCGCGGTTGAGCGTCCAGAGTCGTGCGAACGCCTGGGCGATTGTCGTGCCGAGCGCCAGCAAACCGTGATTGCGTAAAACCAGCAGGGATTTGTCACCGAGGTCGGCGAGCAACCGCGGACCTTCGTCGGCGCGAATCGTGATGCCTTCGAAGTCGTGATACGCCACCATGCTGTCCAGTTGCGCGGAATAGAAGTTCGAGTTCTCGAGCCCCGCCTGCGAGCAAGCGACGGCGAGGCCCGCCGTCGTATGCGTATGCATCACACAATGCGCGTCGGGCCGCGCACGATGGATCGCCGCATGCACCACGAAACCCGCCGGATTCACCGGATAAGCCGATTCGCCGATCATGCGACCATCCAGATCGATCTTGACGAGATTCGACGCGGTGACTTCGGTGTAATGCAAGCCGAACGGATTGATCAGAAAGTGCGTCTGCGGACCGGGCACACGCAGCGTGATGTGGTTGTAGATCAGTTCGCTCCAGCCGAGCATCGCAAAGATGCGATAGGTGCCGGCCAGCTGAATACGCAATGCGCGCTCGGTCTGCGCTGCGTCCGCGGCATCTGATGGCGCGGCAGTCTCGGGATGAGGGGTGTCGACTGCTTGCACGGCACTCTCCTGGTTCTTGGTGGCGAGCATCGGATAGCCGCCTTCGCCATTCTACCCAATCGGCCAATCTCGTTGTGCGCGCAACGAGATTGGCGATCGTCGGCGCCGTCGTGCAAAGGCACGATCGCCGGACAGCAACAGCAAATAACCGCTCGACGCCGCAAAAAAAGAAAGCCCGCATAAGCGGGCTCGATGTGCGTCGAGGTGCGTTTTCGCTTCTCTCGGACGCATGGTTCAGCAGTCTGGGCGGAACGGCTTTGCGCTTCTTTTATTCCTGATGCCCGTAGCCCTCGGAAGGCAGTAGGAGATTGCATCGCAAGCAATTTCACAGCAACGGGTATAAATACGGACGTCTTTTCATGTTGCATCGAAACAACGGTAAAAATGGGCAATGCGTAGACAAAATGTCCTTGTACCGGGCTTCGAGACGACATCATCGGCGAAAGCTGGAAATTTCCTTGCTACGCCACATTGTTGGAATTTCGCATGCGATGACCGGATCTACGAACAATTCGCCACGGCGCACGGGACACGATATCCCGGTAAACGACGAGCCCGCGCCTCCAGAGAAGCGCGGGCCCGCTAACCACCGAGCGCGGCAAGCCGCCACGCTCTGCTACGTCATTTACTGACCAGCTTGCGAAGAACCGCTCGTCGACGAGCCGTAACCGCTTGCTTTGCTCGCGTCCTCAGCGGCAACGCGCGCTTCGGCAGCCTGAATGTTGGCCGGATAGTTCATCCAGTCGTGCGGGTTGTAGCCGGCCTTTTCCAGGCGAGCGAGGTCCGCGCGGACTTCGGCGCGGGTCAGCGGCTGATTGGACTGCGCGAACGCGGCGAGGGGCACAGTGATCAGGACAGCGATGGCAATTGCTTCGAACAGAGACTTCATGGTTGATACCTCCGAAGATCGTTTTGTAGGGCGTCGCACGCGTACTGGTGCGAGTCGATGCAAGCATTCTACGTAAATACCCTTATAGGGTAAATACCTAAATCGGAAATCACTATTGCTTGAAGTGATGCCAATCGAGATCCAGATCGCTCAAAAATAACGCCGATAGATATGCGCTGCGCCTGATCGCAGAATGGGCGGCTCAAATACAAAACCCCGCAAGTCCAAGACTGGCGGGGTTCTGGGGAGCGTCCATGTGAAGCTCGGGAAAAATACTGGTGCGAGGAGGGGGACTCGAACCCCCACACTCTTGCGAGCGTCAGGACCTAAACCTGGTGCGTCTACCAATTTCGCCATCCTCGCAGCCGGGCGATACGTGCAATGTTTTCCGCTCGCGCATCACCCGATGTCTGCCTCGCCAGCGGCTGCGCGCCCTTGTAAGAAGCGGCACCCGAAAGCGTAAGCGCGAGATTCTAACTGATCGTCATCCGCTTGTCTGCATTTGCCCATGCGGGGCGGTGCTACAATTTCGCGCTCGCTGAGGCCCGCCGCACCTGACGGCCCGAGCCTGGCAACCCGGGCCCAGCGACAACCCCACACGCTTTCCATCCCGTCCGTTTCCCCACACGCCCCATCAAGTGAATTTCGACGACTATTGCCAGCAGAAGGCAGCCCCGCCCGGATCGAGCACCTACTACGCGCTCCGTCGCGCTTCCGCCGCACGCCAGCCGCTGTTGACCGCCCTCTTCGCGTTGCGTCGGGAGTTCGAGGAGACGGTCAAAGAGACCAGCGATCCGACTATCGGCCGCACGCGGCTCGCCTGGTGGCAAAAGGAACTGGCTGCGCTGGCCGCAGGTACGCCGTCGCATCCGGTGTCGAAAGCGCTGGCGGCCCATCTCGGCGATGTCTCCGAAGAGGCCCCGGCGCTCGAAGCGCTGCTAGCCGGTTTCGAAATGGACCTGGACCAGGCGCGCTACCTCGACTATCCGAACCTGCGGCGCTATTTGGAAAGTGTCGGCGGCACGTTTGCATCGATGGTCGCCCGCGCGGGTGCCGTCGATCGCGCACAGGCGTCGAGCTGGGCCGCACCGCTCGGCAACGCGCTGATGCTCGCGCAGATCGTCGCCGAACTGGGCAACGATGCGCGGCACGGTCGCATCTACATTCCCATCGATGAGATGCAGCGCTTCAACGTAACCGCCGCCGATGTCATCAACCGGCGCTACAGCGATGCGTTCACCGAGCTGATGCGCTTTCAGACCGACCGTGCACGCAACGCGCTGCGCGAGGCGCTCGCGAACCTGCCCACTCAGGAGCGCCGCGCACAGCGCACGTTGCGTGCACTCGTTGCGCTGGCGCTAGCGTTGCTCGATGAGATCGAGCGCGACGGCTACCAGGTGCTGCATCAACGCATTGCCCTTACGCCGATCCGCAAGCTGTGGATTGCTTGGCGCGCCGCGTGACGGCTACACGTCCCGCCGCATCGCACGCAACGGATTCATCGAACGCAGCAGCAAGCAACACGTCACATCACGCGCGCAGCAGCGGCAAGGTTTCGAACCGCTGCTGAAGAATCGATGTTGCATCGAGTCCCCACCACGGCCCCAGCACGGTCGCATACAACTGCTGGAAATCGACGCCGACTGGCAAGTTGCCATTGCCGTCGAGCCGCGCCAACACCGGCGGCACACCATATAGACCACCCCGCACCCGTCCACCCGTCACGAAATGCGGCGCAACGGTACCGTGATCGGTACCGTTACTCTGATTCTCACGCGGTCGCCGGCCGAACTCGGCATAGGTCATGACGAGCGTGTTGTTCCATCGACCGAGTTCGGTGAGCGCATCCTTCATTGCAACGAGACCGTCGGCCAGTTGCTTCAACAACGCCGCCTGCTGGCCGGGCTGATTCTGATGCGTATCGAAACCGTTCAGCGTCAGGCGAATCACTGCGACACCCTGCCCTGCAACCGGCATCCCCTGCGGCGTACCGCTTGCCGCGAGCACCTGCATCGCCGTCTTCACCGATGTGCCGAATGCGCCATTCGGAAAATGCGTCGTGAGCGCGTATTGACCGGCACGAGGCCGCAGGCGATCGGCGGCCTTCACGATGTCGTTCTCCACATCGAGGATATGAGCGAGCTCGGGGTTGCGTTCGTGCAGCGACACCGGCGTGACGAGCCGCGACGCGCGCACGAACTGCGCCGGGTTGACGAGCGCGATAGCCTGCGCACCGTTGGCGAGCGGCCCCATCTCCGCACTACCGATCACGACACCGTCGGCCGCAAACCCCGCGGGCACCGGACGCTGCCCAAACGCGCGCGTGAGCCATCCTTCGCGCAGATACTGATCGGAGCGCGACGCGGTGTCCCATATCTCGATCGAACGGAAATGCGACAGATTCGGTTGCGTATAACTGACGCCCTGCACGATCGCCAACTGGTGGTTTTGCCAGAGCGGCATCAGCGGCTGTAGCGCGGGATGCAGCGCGGTGCGTTCATCGAGCTGGATCAGTTGCTCGCGTTTCACACCGATGTTCTTGCGCAGCGCGTAATACGTCGGATCGGCGTAGGGCACGACCGTGTTCAGGCCATCGTTGCCGCCCTTCAGTTCGACGAGAATCAGCAGGTTCGCGTAGCCATGCGCCGTTGATGTCGATGCCGATGTTCCACCGAAAACACCGGACGCCGCCCCCTGCGCTGCGAATACGCGCGGCAACCACAGCGACGTGCCGGCGGCCGCGGTCATCGAGAGAAAGTTGCGTCGTTTCATGCTGCACCTCGTCTGTGAGCGTCGTTCTACTTCAGTTGATACGCCGGGTCCATCAGCAGCGCCTCAAGATAGGCGCTCGCCGTCGAATCGGTTTCGATTGCATCGACCGGCGCTATCGGCAGCACGGCGTGCTGCAGTTGCAGTTCGGTCGACAAGTCCGCCTTTGCGGCCGGCGCAGTGTTGTAGCGCGCGAGCCAGCCGTCGATATCGAAGCGTACGCCACCCTCACCGGTACGCGCGGCTACGCGCTGAAGCGGCGCACTCGCCTGCATGCCGGCATTTGCACCTTTGGCTCCCGGATGCGGCCGTGCCGCTTCGGTCGCGCGAAACAGCTGCTCGACGAACTGTTTGCGCGCGAGCAGCGTCGTGCTGTTGATCCACGTTTCGCCGCCAGGCCAACCCTTGACGTTCGGCGGATAAAACAGGTTCTCGCCGAAATTGCGGATCGCGCCGGCGAACGGCGTCGTCGTGTCATAGCCGATATCGAACGCGCGCAACGTGCCGACGACAAACTCCGCCGGCGATTTCACGAGCACGCCGCGATTGCTGTCATCCCAGAACGCGTCGGACAGAAAGAGTCCACGCAGCGCCACCTTGATGTCGTAATGACTCGCGCGAAAGCGTTCGGCGATCGGTGCGATGACGGCGGGCTCAGGCGTATCGGAGATGAACTCGCGCCACAGTTTCGTCGTGACGAAGGTCGCGGTCTCGGGGCGCGCGAGCAGGATGTCGAGCACCTGATCGCCGTCGAACGGACCGCTCTGCCCGAGCACGGTCTTGATGCCGTCATCGTGCAAGGGGGCGCGCCACACATACGCCTGCGTATCGGGATCGAGTGTCCAGCCGGTATAGGCGCGTGCCGCTTCCGATACGTCCCGCTGCGAATAATGCCCTTCGCCGAGCGTGAACAGCTCCATCACTTCGCGGGCGAAATTCTCGTTGGGCTTGCCCTTGCGGCTACCGGCTCCGTCGAGATACAGCAGCATCGCCGGATCTTTGGCGACGCCATGCAGCATGTCGCCGAAATTGCCGAGCGCGTCCTGGCGCAGCAACATGTTCTGGCGCGCCATCATCTGTGGATATCCGACCTTGTCCTGCCCCGACGTGAAGTGGTCGTGCCAGAAGAGTGCCATGCGCTCGGTCAGCGGCGACGGCGTCGTCACCATTTCGCGCACCCACCATGCGCGTAACTCGTCGTAACGCTGCCCGCGCACGCGCTGCTCGTCGCGTCGCTGGTCGGGTGTCCATGCATTGCGTTCCGCGCGTGTCGGAATCGGTTCGGCGACCCACGCGAGTGGCGGCGTCACGGACTCGGTGCGGGTCGACGCGAGCACACGGTCGACTGCCTGTTCGCGGGTCAGCCCGACGTACTGCACGACCTCCGCGCTATCGGGTGCAAAGCCGACACGCGTCAGAAAAAAACGCGCATCGTCGGCATCGAGCAGCGCTTCGTCTGCGATGGGAGTCTTTGCAGTGGCAGTTGTGCTTGCGCGGTGTTTGGGTCGCAACGGATGAAGCGCGTCCTGCTGCGCGGCAAGCACCGCGACACTCGAGACCGCAACGACCACGCCGACCGAAAGATATCGAGCGAGCCTGGGAAAGAAGTTCATCGTCCGGGTTCCATCCACGTTGTCGGGGCACCGCGAGCCTGAGACGACAGCGCAGGCGTCTCCTGCGATTCAACGAAGCGTCGAGGACACACGTTGACGGATGAATTGCAACCGAAACTTTCACGCAACATCGATGTGTCGACGCACCGGGACGTCGAGCATGCACCAACCGAAAAACCTAGCGCTTGTACAACTCACGCACGGCGTCTTCAATATGCTGGCGCAACAGTCGTCTTTCTTCGGGCGTCATATGGCCGTCGCGGCGACGCTGGTCGAGATCGGGGGGAACGGCAGGACGCATCGGTTCTTCGGGCGCGGCATGCTCGGGGTTGCGCGGCTGCCTCGGAGGTTTGAAACCGCTGAAGCGCGGCGGCTTGTGTGGGTTCGCGGGGTTGTCGGCAGGAGGCTGGGCGCGAGCGGGTTGCGGGCCAAGGGTGCCTGCGAGCGTACCGGCCACAGCCAGCGCGATCATGCTTAGCCGAACGTTCGGCCAAACCCCTCCCTTCATCTTGTTCCCTTCGTCGCGCGGCAACCGGCTACCTCAAAAGCGTATGCAGACCCCGCTGCAAAGCCGGGTGCGAGAGTTTTAACCGGCTGAAGTATCCACCGAACTACCGCATTCAGTAAAGGAGTCTACGCGTGACCGCTTTACGTCGTGCCACCATGCGGGTAAATTTTGTAACTGACTGTAACCCCCGAATTGCTGCAATCGCGCACCCCTTTCTAATCGCGCTAAGATGCCGACCATGGAAACCAAAAACCCTTCGAAAATCCTCGTCGTCGATGACGATCCGCGTCTGCGCGATCTGCTGCGCCGCTACCTCGGCGAACAAGGCTTCAACGTCTACGTCGCCGAAAACGCTCCGTCAATGAACAAGCTGTGGGTACGAGAGCGTTTCGATCTGCTCGTGCTCGACCTGATGCTGCCAGGCGAAGACGGTCTTTCCATCTGCCGCCGTCTGCGTGGCAGCAACGACCGCACACCGATCATCATGTTGACCGCGAAGGGTGAAGACGTCGATCGCATCGTCGGTCTCGAGATGGGTGCCGACGACTATCTGCCGAAGCCCTTCAACCCGCGCGAACTCGTCGCGCGCATTCACGCGGTGCTGCGCCGCCAGTCGCCTTCCGAGTTGCCGGGTGCGCCGTCCGAAACTACCGAGGTCTTCGAGTTCGGCGACTTCGCGCTCAATCTCGCGACGCGCACGCTCACGAAGGCCGGCCAGGAGATTCCGCTCACCACCGGCGAATTCTCGGTGCTGAAGGTATTTGCCCGCCATCCGCGGGCGCCGCTCTCGCGTGAGAAGCTGATGGAGCTCGCACGCGGTCGCGAATACGAAGTGTTCGACCGCAGTCTCGACGTGCAGATTTCGCGTCTGCGCAAACTGATCGAACCCGATCCAGGCAGCCCTCGTTTCATTCAGACCGTCTGGGGTCTTGGATACGTGTTCATTCCTGACGGTGCGGCCTGAGTTTGATTCTTGAGGTTGATCCCGCTTCTCTCGACATGAAGGGCCCATGCGGACTGACCGGCGCCTCCTGACGCTTGCGTTCGGCGGCCTTTTCTGGCGGACCTTCCTGCTGATCGCGCTGCTGATCGCCGTGAGCCTGGCTGCGTGGTTCCAGAGCTTCCGGGTGATCGAGCGCGAACCGCGCGCGCAGCGCGTCGCGTTGCAGCTCGTCGCGATCGTGAAGCTCACGCGCACCGCCCTGCTCTACTCCGATCCCGACTTGCGGCGCGCGCTGCTGCAGGATCTCGAGAGCAATGAAGGCGTGCGCGTGTACCCGCGCGAGACCACCGACAAATACCGCCTGCAACCGGACGAATCGCTGAACCGGTTGATCGAACACGACATCCGCGGCCGGCTCGGCGACGATACGGTGATCGCGCAATCGGTCAACGACATTCCCGGTGTGTGGATCAGCTTCAAGATCGACGACGACGACTATTGGGTCGCGCTCGATCGCGATCAACTCGATAACGCAACCGGGCTGCAGTGGGCAGGCTGGGGGTCTTTGCGCTCACGCTGTCGCTATTCGGCGCCGCATTTATCACGAGCCTCGTGAATCGTCCGTTCGCGCGACTCGCGCTGGCGGCGCGCAAGGTCGGCTCCGGCCAGTCACCCGAGCCGCTGCCCGAGCGCGGCATGGGCGTCGCCGCCGAAACCAATCGCAGCTTCAACCAGATGGTGCAGGACCTCGATCAGCTCGAGGCCGATCGCGCGTTGATGCTGGCCGGTATCTCGCACGATCTGCGCACACCGCTCGCGCGACTGCGGCTCGAAACCGAAATGAGTCCATCCGATCAGACCACCAAAGATGCGATGGTCGACGACATCGAGCAGATGGACATGATCATCGGGCGCTTCCTCGATTACGCGCGCCCGGTGCAACGTATGCCGGAGCCCGTCGATCTCTCGGTGATCGCTGGAGAACTCGCCGCGCGGCTCTCGAATGAAGACGGCATGCGCCTGATCACCCGGCTCGCGCCTACGGCGATGATTGAAGCCGACGAGACCGATATGCGCCGCGTGGTCGGCAACCTGATCGAAAACGCGCGCAAGTATGGTTTAAGCGAAGCCGACGGCATTCCGCACGTGATTCTCGAAACGCGGGTGTCGCATGCCCGCGTGGAACTGTCGGTGGTCGACGAGGGCCCCGGCATTCCGGAAGATCAGCTCGCGCTCGTTACACGGCCGTTCTACCGCGTCAATTCGGCGCGCACCCAGGCAAACGGCACCGGCCTCGGGATGGCCATCGTGCAGCGGCTCGTCAGCCGTTATCGCGGTACGCTGCGCCTGCGTAACCGCACGCCAGGACCCGGGCTCGAAGTGACGATCGAGTTTCCTGCGGTCAAGAGCCAGACGTCTTCGAACAAACCGCAAGAATCCCGCTGACACTCCCCGCAAACCGCTGTGCCAACGCAAGCTATCACCGCGGTGAAGAAAATCTATCCGCCTCGTTAGTTAAAAACTATTGAATAGATTGCTTAATAGAGTTATAGTCGAGGCCATGTAACGCCTTCGTTACAGCACGCAGGTAGCTTGATCAGCTGTATCTCAACCCATTTGCAACCTCTCACAGGAGCATCCGCATGAAAACTGTCGGCGATAAACTCGAAGCTTTCACCGTCACTGCTGCGAAGCCGGGCTTCAACCATCATGAAGAGAACGGCGTGTCGGCGTTCGAAGAAATCACCGAACAATCGTTCCCGGGCAAGTGGAAGATCATCTATTTCTACCCGAAGGACTTCACCTTCGTGTGCCCGACGGAAATCGTCGAATTCGGCAAGCTTGCCAAGCATTTCGAAGAGCGCGATGCCGTATTGCTCGGCGGTAGCTCGGATAACGAGTTCGTGAAGCTGGCGTGGCGTCGCGAACACAAGGATCTGGACAAGCTGAACCACTACGCGTTCGGCGACGTCAAGGGCGAGCTGATCGACCAGCTCGGCGTGCGCGACCGCGAAGCCGGTGTGGCACTGCGTGCAACGTTCATCGTTGACCCGGACAACACGATCCAGCACGTGTCGGTGAACAACCTGAACGTCGGCCGTAACCCGGACGAAGTGCTGCGTATTCTCGACGGTCTGCAAACGGACGAACTGTGCCCGTGCAACCGTTCGGTCGGCGGCGCAACGCTGTAAGCGTGGTGCTCCCGAGGCCCGCATGCTTGAAAGAGCCGGCGGGCTTTTTTTGCGACAGATTGATAGGAGAAGTTAATGGAATTCTTGAACGCGATTAAGGAACTCATCCCCGACTACGCGAAGGACATTCGCCTGAATATCGACGGCACGATTGGCCGTTCGTCGCTGGAAGGCAGCGATGCAGTCGGCGTTGCGCTGGCCGCTGCGTTCGCGGCGAAGAGCAAGACGCTGATCGACGCGATCCGCAACGCGGGCGTGCTGTCGCCGGAAGAAACCCATGCCGCGCTGACTGCAGCCGCGCTGATGGGCATGAACAACGTGTGGTACCCGTACGTCGAGATGACCGGCAACGCCGACCTGAAGTCGCAACCGGCTGGTCTACGGATGAACGCCTACGCGTCGCACGGCGGCGTCGACAAGCGCCGCTTCGAGATGTATGCGCTGGCTGCGTCGATCATTGGCAAGTGCCACTTCTGCGTGAAGTCGCACTTCGATACGCTGCTCGCTGAAGGGATGAGCTCGACCCAGGTGCGCGACGTGGGTCGCATCGCGGCGGTGGTTAACGCGGCCGCTCAGGTTATTGAGGCTGAAGGGAAGTAAACCGCCGGCGGTCGCCGTTACGGCTCTGCGGGACCTCTGCAGCACTTCATTTTGCAAGCCCTGCTTTCGTTCGAAAGCGGGGCTTTGTCTTATGCGCTGCGTGCGACGTGCTCAATGCCCTTCATTCCGCTCACACGCGATTCAACAACACAGCAGCCTGCGCTTCGATCCCCTCGCCTCGCCCGAGATAACCGAGCTTCTCATTGGTTTTCGCCTTCACGTTGACTCGATCGAGCGGCAACGCAAGATCTTCAGCGATATTCGCGCGCATCGCATCGATGTGCGGCGCGAGCTTCGGCGCCTGCGCAATCACCGTGCTGTCCACGTTGACGATCGAGAAGCCTGCTTTCACGACCCGTGCCACGCATTCGCGCAGCAGCACACGGCTGTTGGCGCCGAAAAACTGCTTGTCGGTGTCAGGAAAATGACGCCCGATGTCGCCAAGCGCGGCAGCGCCGAACAGCGCATCGGTGATCGCGTGCAGCAGCACATCGGCATCCGAATGGCCGAGCAGCCCGCGGTCGTAAGGCACCGTCACACCGCCGATAATCAACGGCCGCCCCGGTACCAGCGCGTGCACGTCGTAGCCTTGTCCGATCCTGAAGTCCATATGCCTTGAATCCGTCTGTTGATGATGAATGTGCTGTGTATTGGTCTATGACGCGCCGGTCTACGACGCCGCCGGCCGGCTCAGAATCGCCTCGGCCAGGTCGAAGTCTTCCGGCCACGTGACCTTGAAATTGCGCAGACTGCCCTGCACGAGCCGCGGCGCGTGGCCGAGCCATTCGATCGCGCTCGCTTCGTCGGTAAGATCGTGGCCGTCCTGCTGGGCCCGCAGAATCGCTTCGCGCAGCATGCCGATGCGGAACATCTGCGGCGTCTGCGCCTGCCAGAGCCCGTCGCGCGGCTCGGTGCGCGCAATCCGGCCGTCGCTGTCGGGTGCGATGCGCTTGAGCGTATCCGCGACCGGCAACGCAATGATCCCGCCCACCGGGTCGTCCTTCAGCGCACCGATCAGCGCGCGAATCAGCTCCGGCGTGATACCGGGCCGTGCGGCGTCGTGTACGAGCACCCAGTCGTCGTCGTGTGCGCCGAATTCGGTGAGCGCGTGCAGCCCGTTCAGCACGGTTGCCTGCCGCGAAGCGCCACCGCAGCGGCGTACCGCGAAGCGCAGCCCGGCGAAGCGGCGTGCGTCGAAGTGCGGGTCGTCGGGTGCGATCGCGACGAGCGTCTGCGCGAATTCGCTGCAGGCGTCGAACGCGGCGAGCGTGTAATGCAGGAGGTCGCGGCCGGCGACAGTGCGATATTGCTTGGGCATCGCGGAGCCGGAACGGCTGCCGGTGCCGGCGCACGGGATCAGGGCAAAGAGGCGTGAAGTCACGAAGGCGGACGCCGCGAAATGAAAGTGAAGGACGGATTTTATAATAGGTGGCTCGGGTCAACACCCGAAAATCGCCGCCCGAAGATGGGCAATCCACGGGCAACACGCGTAGACTTCCCGCACATTCGACGCCCACCGGCCGCTTTTTTTCTATGCCAGACACTGCTGCTTCTTCGTCTTCCCTGTCGCCGGTCGCTCTCGTCAAGGCCGGCCAGCGCTTCGTTTTCGACGGTACGCACGGTTCGTCCGACGCGCTGCTGATCGCCCGCTACCACCTCGCATACCGGCAACAGGTGCCGTTGCTGGCGGTGGTGTGCGCCAATGCCGTCGACGCGCAGCGACTCACGCAGGAAATCGCTTTCTTCGCGCCCGAAGCGCGCGTGCGTCTGCTGCCCGACTGGGAAACACTGCCTTACGATTCGTTCTCGCCGCACCAGGACCTGGTGTCGGAGCGGCTTGCGACGCTGCACGACCTCGGCGAAGGTCGCTGTGACATTCTGCTCGTGCCCGCCACGACGGCGTTGTATCGCATGCCGCCCGCGTCGTTCATGGCGGCCTATACGTTCTCGTTTTCGCAGGGCGAGCGCCTCGACGAAGCGAAGCTCAAAGCCCAGTTGACGCTGGCCGGCTACGACCACGTGAGCCAGGTGGTGCGGCCCGGCGAATACTGCGTGCGCGGCTCGCTGATCGATCTGTTCCCGATGGGTTCGCCGCTGCCTTACCGGATCGATCTATTCGACGATCAGGTCGATTCGATCCGCGCATTCGATCCCGACACGCAGCGCAGCCTGTACCCGGTACGCGATGTACGCCTCTTGCCCGGCCGCGAGTTTCCGTTCGACGAAGCCGCGCGCACCGCGTTTCGCAGCCGCTGGCGCGAGGTGTTCGAAGGCGATCCGAGCCGCGCTTCGATCTATAAGGACATGGGCAACGGTGTGCCGTCGGCGGGTATCGAATACTATTTGCCGCTGTTTTTCGACGAGACCGCGACGCTGTTTCACTATCTTCCGGACAATGCGCAGCTCGCCTTCGTCGGCGATCTGGATACGGCGATCAAGCGCTTCTCCGCCGATACAAAACAGCGCTTCAATTTCCTCTCGCACGATCGCGAGCGGCCGATTCTCGAGCCGCAGCGGCTGTTCCTCTCCGACGACGATTTCTACACGTTCGCGAAACCATTCGCACGGCTAGCACTGCCGTCGAACGCAGGTGGCGGCTGGTCGACGCCGCTGCCGAACCTCGCGATCGATCGTCACGCCGACGACCCGGTCGCCGCACTGCGCGCGTATCTCGCCACGACGCCAAACCGCGTGCTGTTCGCGGCCGAATCGGCGGGCCGCCGCGAGACCATCGCGCAGTTGCTGATCGACAATCACCTGCAACCGGGCTCGAGCGACAGCTACGAAGACTGGTTGACCTCGGACACGCGCTTCGCACTCGGCGTGGCGCCGCTCGGCATCGGCTTCACCGTGCCGGCCGAAGGCTTCGCGATCGTCACCGAAACGGAACTGTACGGACCGCTCGCGCGCCGCGCGGGACGCCGTCGCCAGGAACAGGCCAGCAACGTCGACTCGATGGTGCGCGATCTGTCCGAGCTGAAGATCGGCGATCCGGTCGTGCATTCACAGCACGGCATCGGCCGCTACATGGGGCTCGTGACGATGGATCTCGGTGAAGGCGACACCGAGTTCCTGCACCTCGAATACGCGAGCAACAGCAAGCTCTACGTACCGGTCTCCCAGTTGCACGTGATCTCGCGCTACAGCGGCGCCGATCCGGAAAGTGCGCCGTTGCACTCGCTCGGTTCGGGCCAATGGGAAAAAGCGAAGCGCAAGGCCGCACAACAGATTCGCGATACCGCCGCCGAACTGCTCAACCTGTACGCTCGTCGCGCCGCACGCGAAGGTCATGCATTCTCACTCGAACCGCGCGACTACGTGAAGTTCGCCGAAAGCTTCGGCTTCGAAGAAACGCCCGATCAAGCCGCCGCGATTGCGGCCGTGATCGGCGACATGACAAGCGGCAAACCGATGGATCGTCTCGTGTGCGGCGACGTCGGTTTCGGCAAGACCGAGGTAGCGTTGCGCGCGGCGTTTATCGCGGTGATGGGCGGCAAACAGGTCGCGCTGCTCTCGCCGACCACGCTGCTCGCCGAGCAGCACACGCAAACCTTCACCGACCGCTTCTCCGACTGGCCCGTGCGCATTGCCGAACTGTCGCGCTTCAAGTCGACGAAGGAAGTCAACGCGTCGATCCAGCTGATCAACGACGGTAGCGTCGATATCGTGATCGGCACGCACAAGCTGCTGTCGTCGGATGTGCAGTTCAAGCGGCTCGGGCTTGTCATCATCGATGAAGAGCACCGCTTCGGTGTGCGCCAGAAAGAAGCGCTGAAAGCGCTGCGCGCCGAGGTCGACGTGCTGACGCTGACCGCGACGCCGATTCCGCGCACGCTCGGGATGGCGCTCGAAGGGCTGCGCGATTTCTCGGTGATCGCCACCGCACCGCAAAAGCGCCTCGCGATCAAGACCTTCGTACGGCGCGAAGAAGACGGCGTGATTCGCGAAGCGATGTTGCGCGAACTGAAGCGCGGCGGTCAGGTGTACTTCCTGCACAACGAGGTCGAGACGATCGAGAATCGTCGCGCGATGCTCGAAGCGCTGGTCCCCGAAGCACGTATTGCAGTGGCGCACGGCCAGATGCACGAGCGCGAACTCGAACGCGTGATGCGCGATTTCGTCGCCCAGCGCGCGAACGTGCTGTTGTGCACGACGATCATCGAAACCGGCATCGATGTACCGACCGCGAACACAATTCTGATCCACCGCTCCGACAAGTTCGGTCTGGCGCAGTTGCACCAGTTGCGCGGTCGCGTCGGTCGCTCGCATCACCAGGCGTATTCGTACCTGCTCGTGCACGATCCGCAGGGTCTGACGAAACAGGCGCAGCGCCGGCTCGAAGCGATCCAGCAGATGGAAGAACTCGGTGCAGGCTTCTACCTCGCGATGCACGATCTCGAGATTCGCGGCACCGGCGAAGTGCTTGGCGACAAGCAGTCGGGCGAGATCCAGGAGATCGGTTTCCAGCTCTACACGGACATGCTCAACGACGCTGTGAAAGCGCTCAAGGAAGGTCGCGAACCCGATCTCACGGCACCGCTCGCCGCGACTACCGAGATCAATCTGCACGCCCCCGCGATCCTGCCCGCCGACTACTGCGTCGACGTGCAGGAACGGCTGTCGCTGTACAAGCGGCTCGCGAGTTGCGAATACGACGACGCAATCGACGGCATCCAGGAGGAACTGATCGATCGCTTCGGCAAACTGCCGCCGCAAGCACAGGCACTCGTCGAAACGCACCGGCTGCGGCTCGCGGCAAAACCGCTCGGCATTTCGAAGATCGATGCGGGCGAAACGGTTATCGGTTTGCAGTTCGTACCGAATCCGCCTGTCGACGCGATGCGGATCATCGAGATGGTGCAGAAGCACAAACACATCAAGCTCGCGGGTCAGGACAAGCTGCGCATCGAAACGCGCAGCCCCGATCTGTCGGTGCGCGTCGCGACGGTCAAGGAAACGCTGCGCGCGCTGGGTGCGCCGGCGCGTAGTACAGCGGCTGCAGCGCGTTGACAGAGTCTTGCAGGGGCCTGGCGGTGGCTCGATAACGAATCGCCAGGCTCGTTCGTTCGATCGCACTTCACGCCGCACGGGCAGTAACGCGCGGTAACGTTTCAAACACTTGCTGCGACGCGCCATCTAGCGCAGTAGCATGCGCGTTACATAGCTCGCCCGACGCTTTTTGGGTATGATCGAAAGACCCTATGCAGGAGTCTCCGTCATGTCCCAGGTCGCTGAATCAGCGAAGCCCGTGTCTTCTTCCCCCGCTTCTGGCAGTTCCTCCACACCGTCTCCCGTTTCACTTCCGTGGGTTACGCAGCTCGTGTCGATCGACACGGTCAGCCGCAATCCGAATCTCGGTCTGATCGAAACCGTACGCGACGCGCTGCGCGCACGCGGTGTAGAAGCCACGCTCACACACGACGACAGCGGCAAATGGGCCAACCTGTTCGCAACGATTCCCGCGCACGACGGCGAGACCAACGGCGGCATCGTGCTGTCGGGTCACACCGATGTCGTGCCGGTCGACGGCCAGCAATGGGACAGCGATCCGTTCAAGCCGGAGATTCGCGGCGACAAGCTGTACGGGCGCGGCACCTGCGACATGAAGGGTTTTATCGGCGCAGCGCTCGCGCTCGTGCCGCAGATGCAGGAAACGAAACTCGCGAAACCGATTCACCTGGCGCTGTCGTTCGACGAAGAGATCGGTTGCGTCGGTGCACCGCTGATGATCGCCGACCTGCTCAAGCGCGGCATCAAGCCGGACGGCTGCATCGTCGGCGAGCCGACCAGCATGCGCCCGATCATCGCGCACAAAGGAGTCAACGCGTACCAGTGCTGCATCCGCGGCCACGCCGCGCATTCGTCGTTGACGCCAAAGGGGCTCAACGCGATCGAATACGCGGCGCGCCTCATCTGCCATATCCGCGATATCGCCGACCGGTTCCGCGCAGAAGGTCCGTTCGACGAGCTCTACGACGTCCCGTTCACGACGGCGCAAACCAGCACGATCAAAGGCGGCAACGCGATCAACACGGTGCCCGCCGAATGTCACTTCGAATTCGAATTCCGCAATCTGCCGACGCTCGCGCCGGAACCGATCTTCGCGCGCATCGAGCAATACGCACGCGATACGCTGCTGCCGAAGATGCTCGCCGAACATCCGGCCGCCGCCATCGAATTCACGAAGCTCGCAGCCGCCCCGGGTCTCGATGCAGCCGAACAGGCCGCGATCACACAACTCGTGCGCGCACTGACTGCGGATCAAGACCGGCGCAAGGTCGCCTACGGTACCGAAGCCGGCCTGTTCTCGCTCGCGGGCATTCCGAGCATCGTCTGCGGGCCTGGCGACATTCAGCAGGCGCACAAGGCCAACGAATTCGTCGAGCTCGAACAACTCGTCGCGTGCGAACGTTTTCTGGCCAGGTTCGTACACAGCATGTCTGTCGACGCTCATACCCACTAAACGCGCAACCGCCGGCCACGACCGGCGGTCAGTCCCGCTCACCTGCTCTCTCGTCTATCCGCACCATGTCCACCACTACGCCGCAGCACACCGACCACACGATCGACGGCGAACCGATCCCGACGCTCGATGACATTGCCACCCAGCACTTCGCGTTGACGCCCTGGGTGGTGCGCACGCCGGTGTTCGACCGGCTCGACTTTCCGTCGCTGGAAGACACGGTCATCAACTTCAAGTTCGAGTTGCTGCAAGCAGCAGGCAGCTTCAAGGCGCGCGGTACGTTCACGAATCTGCTCGCACTCGACGAAGCGCAGCGTAATGCCGGCGTAACCTGCGTGTCGGCCGGCAATCATGCAATCGCGGTTTCGTACGCGGCGATGCGCCTCGGCGTCAGTGCGAAAGTCGTGCTGTTCCGCTCGGCAAATCCGGCGCGGATCGCTTTGTGCAAGGCGTACAAGGCCGATATCGTGATGGCGGACAACCCGGCCGAAGCGTTCGAGTTCGTGCGTCGCATCGAGGCCGAAGAAGGTCGCTACTTCGTTCATCCGTTCAACGGCTATCGCACGGTGCTCGGCACAGCGACGCTCGGTTACGAATGGGCGACGCAGACGCCCGATCTCGACGCGGTCATCGTACCGATCGGCGGTGGCGGACTCGCGGCAGGCGTCTCGACCGCACTGCGCCTCGCGAATCCACATATCCATGTGTATGGCGTCGAGCCCGAAGGCGCGGATGCAATGAGCCGCAGCTTCGCGGCCAATCACACGATCAAGATGGGTCCGATGCAAGGCATCGCCGATTCGCTAATGGCACCGCACACCGAGCAGTACAGCTACGAATTGTGCCGACGTCATATCGATCGCATCGTCACCGTCAGCGACGACGCACTGCGTGCCGCAATGCTCACGCTGTTCGCGCAGCTCAAACTCGCGGTCGAACCCGCGTGTGCGGCCGCAACAGCGGCGTTGCTCGGACCGCTGCGCGAAACCTTGCAGGGCAAGCGTGTCGGGGTGTTACTGTGCGGTACGAATACCGATCCGCAGACCTTCGCCACCCACATCGAACGCGCCCGCACTCAACACTAAGCAGGCATCGAGCGTACGAAGCGCACACAGCTTGTAGCAAAAAACTACCCGTTCTCCTGATCGTTGGCTATTATTGCGCCATCGACATCAAGGAGGAATCCCAATGAGCATGTTCAAGGAGTTCAAGGAATTTGCCCTCAAGGGCAACGTAATGGACCTCGCGGTTGGTGTGATCATCGGCGCGGCGTTCTCTACGATCGTGACTTCAATTGTTAAAGACCTGATCATGCCGGTAGTCGGTGTCGTGACGGGCGGCCTCGATTTCTCGAACAAATTCATCCTGCTCGGCCATATTCCCGACAACTTCAAGGGCAACCCCGATTCGTACAAAGACTTGCAGACTGCGGGCGTCGCTGCGTTTGGCTACGGCTCGTTCATCACGGTGTTGATCAACTTCATCATCCTCGCGTTCATCATTTTCCTGATGGTCAAGTTCATCAACAACCTGCGCAAGCCCGCTGCGGATGCGCCGCCGCCGGCTCCGGCCGAAGATGTGCTGCTGCTGCGCGAGATTCGCGATTCGTTGAGGAATCGTTGAGAAATCCGCGCTAAGCGTGCCTGGTCGCTAGTCGACAAACCCGCAGGCAAAAGATTGGCCCGCTGTACGCGATGCGTCAGCGGGCCTTTTAACGCGTGCGAGCGTTGTGCACTCGCATCGATGATGAAATAGCGTCAGCGTGACGCGCCGCCGGCCGCTGCCGGTGCGTGGTTCTCCCCTGCCTTCAGGTTCGCCGTGCTTTCGATCAGCTGTTCGAGCTGCGAGAAGTTAACCGGTTTGGTCAGATGCGCATTGAAGCCCGCCGCGAGGCAGCGGCGCACATCTTCATCGGTGCCGAAACCGGTCAGCGCGATCGCTGGCACATCGGAATGCTCGCGATACGCCTTGATGAAATCGATCCCCGTGCCGTCCGGCAGCCCCACATCGCTGACGACGAGATCGAACACCCCTACACGTGTCGCAGCGAGCGCATCGGCCACACAACCGACCACGGTCACGTCGTGCCCCAACCCGCGTATGAGTTGCGCCATCACTTCGGCGGTATCGACGTGATCCTCGACGAGCAGAATGGTCAGCAGCTCCGGCGGATGTTCCTCGCTTGTCGTCGCCACGACGGGCTCTTCGACCGGCGGCTCGGCTGTCGGCATCGTGATCGCGAACGTCGCGCCACAGTGCGCGCCCGGGCTGCGCGCGGTCACGGTACCGCCGTGCGCGTCGGTCAACGCTTTGGTGATCGCTAGTCCAAGACCGAGCCCGCCGAACTGCCGCGTCATGTTCTGGCTGCCCTGCTCGAACGCATTGAAGAGCTTGCCGATCTGTTCGGGTTCGATACCGATGCCGGTGTCCTCGATCGAGATCTGTATATGCATGCGCTCATCGGACGTGCGCACATAGATGTGGCCACCGTCCGGTGTGAACTTCGCGGCGTTGCGAATCAGGTTCCATAGCATCTGCTGCAGTCGCGCGCGATCGGCGAGCACGTAGTGATGTTGCGCATGCTTCTCGACATGCACGTCCTGTTCCTTGACCTGGATTTCGCTGCGGAACAGTTCAAGCACACTGTCGATTACTTCATGCACATCGACCGTTTCCAGCGACAGACGCAGCTTGCCGTTCGCAACGCGCGTGAGATCGAGCAGATCGTCGATCAGCCGCGCCTCGAGTTCGATGTTGCGGCGGATCATCCGCACGCTGGAGCGCGCGCTGTCCGGCAGCTCGGCAAGCATTTCGAGGATGCGCGTGCCGGCCAGCACCGGTGTGAGCGGCGTGCGTAGCTCGTGCGAGAGCATCGCGAGAAAACGGTCTTTCGCCCGGTTTGCTTCTTCGGCGTTTTGCCGCGCGGCCTGCTCGGAGGCAAGCAGTTGCTCGCGCTCTTCGATCGCCTCGCGCTGCTGATGCACGTCCGTGCAACTGCCGAACCACTTGCTGACCACGCCGTCCGCGTCGCGCATCGCGACGATCCGCGCATCGAACCAGCGGTAAGCGCCGTCATGACGACGAATCCGCAGTTCATGCCGATAATCGACGGCGCCGCTGCGCACGGTTTTCAGCCAGGTCCGGCGAATCTCGTCGCGATCTTCCGGATGAACTGCATCGAGCCATGCGAGCCCTTGCGACATGCTCTCGCTCAGGCCCGTGTATTCGAGCCACTGCTTCGACAGGAAATCGCAATTGCCGTCGGCGTTGCAGGTGAGCACAAGGTGCGGCAGCGCTTCTGACAACGTGCGGTAATGCGCTTCGCGATCGCGCAGCAACAGCGCTTCTGCCGATGCCTTCTGCAACCGCACCTGCAACAGCACACGTTCGACCGCTTCGGGCAGGTAGTCGAGGTAGTCGCCCGATTTCGGCACGACATCCGACACCCCGGCGCGCAATGCTTCGATCACGCGCGACTCGTCGGTGAAACCGGTCACGAGGATGGCGGGAATGCGAATGCCTTCGGCACGCAGGCGCCGGAAGAAATCGAGCCCTGTCTCGGGACCGTCGAGCTGATAGTCGAGCACGAGCAGATCGGGCTCGCCTTCGGCGATACGCGCGCGGGCGTCGCCGACCGAGCGGCTCGCGGCTACCCGGCAGCCGGCGCGCTCGAGCGACTTGCGCGCAAGCCGCAGAATGCCCTCGTCGTCATCGACGACAAGCACAAACGCGGGCGAATGCGTGGAAACGTCTTCGGTCATGCGGGTTCTTCCATCTTGCGCTTACGGCCTCGAAAGGGGATGCCCGGGCGGCAGCTTCACCACCTGCAGGAAAAAGCCGAGGCGGCGCACGGCCTCGATAAACGCGTCGTACTCGACCGGCTTGGTGATGTAGACGTTGCATCCGAGTTCGTAGCAGCGGGCGATTTCGCGCGGATCGTCGGTTGTGGTCAGCACGATCACCGGCACCGCTGCCGTGGATGGCGACGTCTTCAGACGGCGCAGCACCTCGAAACCGTCGACGCGCGGCATCTTCAGATCGAGCAGCACGACGAAATTGGTCAGCTCGCGAGGTGCGGGACGCCCGGTCGCGTCGTCGGCTGCGGCCGGATCGCCGAAGAAATAATCGAGCGCTTCCTGGCCGTCCGAGAAACGCAGGAAGCCGTTCGAAACGCCTGCACGTCGCAGGTTACGTTCGACCAGCGTCGCGTGTCCGTCGTCATCCTCGATCAGGATGATGCCAACGGTTTCACCATTTGTTGCCATACTGGCTCCAGGACTGCTGTCTGTCTGCGTCACGATCGTCGTTGAATAGGTCATGCGATACGCACCGGTTGTTCTGGCAAGACAATGAAGAAGGTCGAGCCCGCCCCTTCCGCCGATTCCACCCACACCCGCCCGCCATGCCGCTCGACGATCCGCCGCACCAGCGCGAGGCCGATGCCGTCGCCCTTGGCGACGTCGCCGTGCAGACGCTGAAACGCGCGGAACGTTTTCGACATATAGGCCGCGGGAATCCCGAGCCCGTTGTCGCGCACGTAGTACGTGCGCGTGCGCGGCACGCCCGGTTGCGGCACGTCGACGACGCCCGGCTCCAGCGCACCGACTTCGATACGGCCTGGCCGGCTGGGGTCGAGGTAGTTCACCGCATTGCCGATCAGGTTGCTGAAAATCTGTTCGATTGCCGACGGATCGCCCCACGCGGGCGGCAGGTCGCGCACCGTGACGAGCGCCGCGCGCTCGCCGATCGCCGCCTGCAGCGTGTCGACCACCTTGGCCACTGCCCGCCCGACGCTCACGCGCTGCCACTGGTACTCGAGCCGCCCGGCGCGCGAAATGCGCAAGAGTGCATCGATGATCGCCGCAGCGCGAGTCACCGCCGTGCGCAGAAACTGCAGCGACTCGCGGATATCGCCGTCGAGCACCCGCGTCAACCGCCGGTGCTCGTTCTCCGGCAGTCGTGCCGCATCGACGACGCTGTTCAGCTCATCGCAGGATACCTGCAGCTCTTTCGAAAACCCTTGCAGGTTCACGAGCGGCGAGCGCAGATCGTGCGACACGCTGTAGATGAACATCTCGTTGTCCTGGGTTTCCTGGCGCAATTCCTCGTTGACACCGGCCAGTTCGGCGGCGCGCGCTTCGAGGCGCGATTTCAGCACCGCCTGGTCGCGCTCGGCGACCCGCAGCCGCGCGCCGGTCCGATGCAGCACGGCGTCGAGCGAGGCGATTTCGTCGTTGCCCGAGAGCGGCGGCATCAGCGGCTCGCCGTCGCCGAGACGCTCCGCGTTGCCGGTCAGCACATCGAGCCGGCGGCCGATATTGCGCGCGAAAGCCGCCGCGGTGGCCGCCCAGATCAGCATCGAACCGACCACTGCGGCGATCAGCGCATATTGCTGGCGCGTGCGGGTTTCGTTCAGCGACTCGCTGCGTTGCGCATCGAGCCGCGATTCCTCGGCGATCAGCGCATTCAGCTCGTCATTGAAGATAGCGATCTGCGCCGGCATGTCGCGACCTTCGTCGGCGGTAAACGGGCCGATGTTGCGGCCGTCGTGGAGCGCCTGCGAGATCTCGGTGGCCTGCTTGCGATACGCCTCGATAGCGGCGCGCATGCGCTGGACCCGCGCGGTCTGCTGCGGCGTATCGGCCACCAGTTGTTCCAGATGGGTCAGGCGGTCGGACAGATCGACCCATACCGCATGGCGATCGATGAACGATGCATCGCCGACCACGATCCCCGTCCTCACCCGGGCGGCCTGACGCAGCAGCGGGTCGATCACCGAAGCCGCCTGATAGAGGATCTGCTTGCTGTTGGTCGACCACTGCGCGGCCTGCGTCGTCTGTTCCTGCGCGTCGAATACGACCCCGAGCAGCGCCAGTTCGACCGCGCTTGGCACTGCGATCAGCAGCAGACCCTTCGTGAAAAGTTTCATGTACGCCTGACAGACCTTTTAGCCGTTTGTCGGCCGCGGCGGCATGGCCGCGCGCCGAAGGCGGATCTCGAAGCCCTGTCGCGCTGCGGCACCTTGCGCAGCGCCGTCGGGACGACGCCAATTATCGACGCGAATTTGAGATATTTCAATGTGCGCCGGACGGGCGCTGGAGCACAGAAGCCGTGCTTTTTTATCGGTGACGGAAGACATACTTCGGCGCGTGAGTCTATGATGAAGACAGCGGTACAGGGAATGCGAAGGTGTGCGGGGTGCCGGTTCGGCATGGTTCGCACGGCGACAGTAGTCCGACTGGGTCGCCGCGAGCGGTCGAATCGTCGTGAATCCGGCATTTTCGTATGCTATAAAAGATCGACGTGCGGCGCGCGAAGCCGGGAGTGGTCGCATGAGGACGCTGCGTTTTTTGCAATTCTTTTTCAGGCGAATTTTTATGTCCTTCCCGAAGAAGCGTAGGCGCGCGAAGGCGGACGGCGACGAGTCGTTCCTCGCCGTGCTGAAGCATTTCAAGCCGTTCGGCCAGCTCGACACGAAAATCACGCGGGCCCGTGCACAGGACGAGCCGGTGCTTTATGCACATGTGCTGCCGGGGCTCGACGTGCTGTTGTGCAGCGTCCGCGGGGCACAGCCGCCGTACCCGGCCGTGGCGGAACTGCGCCGCCGCTGCATCGAATCGATTGCCAACGCGCTGGAACAGCCGCTCGATGGCCTCGAGAACGGCGGTTACTGGTACGAAGCCGATGGTTTCGGTTTTCTGGTGTTCGCGAGCCGTGCACGCAGCCGTGTGCTGCCCGAATTCGGTGCAACCCGCGCGGCTGGGGGTGGCGCGCGGCGTGGTGTGAGGCGCAACGCGGCAGGAGATGCTACGCCGCGCTCGCTGCGCTGAGACGCGCGCGCCGTAGCCTGTCGGCCCCCGCCAAGCCGCGCCTCTGGGCTGTCAGATCCGGCAAGTTCTCCAACGCCTCAAAGCACGACGCCCCGTTACCGGGGCGTCGTCGTATCGGGCATCCGCAGCGCTGCTACGCCGCGGCGATCAACTTCCCTTGTATGCGGCGGCGTCGGCGGGTGCCGGTGTGCGAGCCGTGGCGGGCTTGGCCGCACCGGCCGGCGATGCGCCGGGCGCTCCCTTGAGCGGCGGCTTCGGTTTTTCCTTCTGCCCCGGCGGCGGCGCGACCGGCTTGCTGTTCACCTGAGCCAGCAATTCGCTGCATGGTAAGGCCTTGTTGTTGCTCGGTGCGATCAGCGGAATCAGCGCGGCGAACGGATTGAGCAACCCCAACCCGACCATCGCGCCGCCGCGCAGCGCCAGCGCGCCCACGTCCACGCCGACATGCGGGTCCTTGAACGTGCCCTTCACATACAGCGGCGAACGTAGCGAAAAGATGCGGAAGCCCTTCGTGTGCGGATGGACGCCGAGATCGAGCGACTCGTCGCGCAGGTCGATGTGGCCGTCGATATTGATCACCGCATCGTCGGTATCGAGCGCAAATACGCGCGCATCGAGCACACCGTTGGTCGCGACGAAATCCGCCGCCGCGCAATTGATCTTCACGTCCTTGCCGCCGAACAGCTTCTCGTAGACCACATTCGCGACGTTCAGCCCCGCTGCCTCCATGAGCAGGCGGCTCACCGTGCCCTGCGTCACGAGCGTCTTCACCTCGCCGTTCGACGTCGCGGCAAGCGCCGCCGGCGAGTTGCCGGTAGCCGACAGCGCCGCATCGCCGTTGATTTCGCCGAGCGCGCTCTGCATCGTCTTGAAGGTCGGGAACAGCTGCTTGAGCTTCAGGTGGCGCGCCGACGTCGATACGCGTCCCTTCAGCGGCGTCGAGCTGCCATCGAGATGAATGTCGGAGCTAAGCGTTCCGCCCGCCACACCGAAGCGCAGCGGCGTCAGCGACAGCACGCCGTCGGTCATCACGATATGCGTGTAGAGGTCGGTGATCGGCAGATCCGCGTCCTTGACGATGCGCCGGCCCGTGAACTTGACGTCGGCGTCGATTGCTTTCCAGCGATCGGTACGGAACTGCTCGACCGGCAGCACCCTGCCGGCCGGCTGCTGCGTGGTGTCGCCGCGCTTCGCTTTGCTCGCCTTGCTGTCGGCGCCGATGATCGGTGCAAGATCGGCGAATTGCAGCAGGTTCGACACCAGTTCGCCCTGTAGCAGCGGCCGCGGCTCGCGCTGCGTATAGCTCAACGTACCGTTCAGATCGCTGCCGCCAACCCGGCCCGTAAAGTTTTCATAGCGGAACGTGCTGGCGCCGCGGCGGAACTGGCCGATCAGGCGGCCATCGGTTGCGTAAGGCGGGGTATCGGGCAGGGTCACGCCGGTCAGCGCATACAGATGCGCCATGCTCGTACCTTGCAGCCACAGGCGCAGGTCGAGTGCGGCGAGGTGCGCCGGATCGGTCAGCGTGCCGACCAGGGCGACGCGCAGGTCGCCGGCCTTCACGTCGGCCTGGATCGGGAATGGCCGGTCCGCATCCTGCAGCGCCAGCACACCGCCTACCTTGCCGCTACCGGACAGCGGCGTGTGGTTGTAAGTCCCTTTGATGGTCCAGCCGAGCGAATACGCCTGCACGTCCGGTTTCGCCGAGCGCGGTGCCGTGGTTGCGCTTGCGGAAGAAGCCGTGGACGCGGTCTGCGCTCCAACTGCCGCGCCGGACACTGCTGAAGACGCCGAAGCGGTCTGCGTGCCCGTCGTTGCGTCGGACACCCCTGAAGCCGCCGTGGCTTCCGACGCTGCCGCAGCCGATGCCTCCGAAGCCGCTGCCGCAGCCGTTGCCGCCGCAGACTGCGCCGCCAGCCGTCGCGCCCCCTGCTTGCCGACCACCTGCGCCGACGCACTGCGCGACGCCGCCTCCTGCTGCTTCATCACCTCGCCGACCGGGATCGGCTGACCGAGCGTATCGATCGTCACCTTCACATCGGTCTTCGACTTCTGGTCGGCCAGCGCGACATAGCCTTTCGAAAACACGATGTCGTGCAGATCGAGCTTCCACTCGGAGGGCCCGGACGACGCCGGCAGTTTGAAGGTCCAGTTATTGCGGTTATCGACAAGCCGTTCGAGGTCCACCGACGGATTCACGAGATTGATGGAAGGAATGACGATGTCGTGCGCAAGCAGCGGCAACACCTCGACCTGGAAATCGATCTCATCGAGGGTCGCGAAATGCGGCTGTTTCGTCCAGTCCGGATTGGCCACCGTGATATTGGCCGCCGAGAAACGCGGCCACGGCACCCACGCACGCCAGCCGATCTCGCCCACCGGGTGTTGCCAGTCGACCTTCAGATCGCCCTCGATCGCAAACGGCCGGCCAATAGCCTGACTCACTTTGTCGTTGACCCAGGGACGCGCGTGATTCCAGTCGAAAGTCACGATGAAAACGGCCAGCGCAGCCACCAGAACCACGATAATCGCCAGCAGCCATGCGATGATCTTGCCAACCGTTCTTCCGAGGTTGAGCGACGACACCATGAAAACTCCCTTGTTTTTCTGATAACCGGTAGGACAGCACAGCCCGTGCCCGGTTCGCACCAATATCCGCCCCGCACTGCAAAAGGCGCACCAGCCCAGCCCCCATGACTTCCGCGTCCCCTCTCGTTGCAGCAACCGACATCGCGCGCCGCGATCCGCAGCACGGCCGCTGGCTTCTGCATCCGGCCAGTCTCGCGCTACATGGCGGCGAGCGCCTGTCGATCACCGGGCCGTCGGGTTCGGGCAAGAGCGTGTTCCTGCGTGCGCTCGCACTGCTCGATCCGCTCGACGGCGGTCATGTCGAGTGGCACGGCAAACGCGTCGCGCGCGCAGCCATTCCGCGCTATCGCCGCAGCATCGCCTATATTCGTCAGCGGCCGGCGCTGCTCGACGGCACCGTCGAAGACAACCTGCGTTATCCGTTCACACTGCGCGCCTACCGCGACCTGCAGTTCGAGCGCGAGCGTGTCGCATCGCTCGCGCTACAGGCCGGCCGCGACAACGATTTCCTCGACCGGCGGGCAAGCGAGCTGTCCGGTGGCGAAGCGCAGATTGCTGCATTGATCCGCGTGTTGCAACTCGACCCTGAAGTGCTGCTGCTCGACGAGCCGACTGCTTCGCTCGACCCGGCATCATCGCATGCGATCGAGGGACTCATAGGCGCATGGTTCGACGCTGGCACAGCGAGAGACACGGCGCGTGCCTCGGTATGGGTATCGCACGATCCCGCCCAGGCCGAACGCATGAGCGAACGGCATCTGAGCATGCAAGCGGGTGTGCTCGATGAAGCTCCTCTGATTTCCCTGGACCGCGAGCGCGCCACACGATGATGCTGCAGAACCTCAGTCTCTGGGATGTCGGGATCGCGGCGCTGCTGATCGTCGTGAACGGTGCGCTATCGGTGGCGCTGAAGCTCGATCTCGAACGCAAGCTCGCCTGGGCCGCATTACGCACTGTCGTGCAGTTGCTGGCGATCGGTTATGTACTCGGCTGGGTCTTCAGCTACGACCGCTGGTTCGTCGTGCTACCGCTGATGGCGCTGATGACGCTGATCGCCGGCTTCGCGGGCGCACAACGCGGTCCGTGGACCTACGTGGGTCAGCGTGCCGACAGCATCGTGTCGATCTGGGTCAGTTCGTGGCTGGTGGCAGCGGTTGGCCTCTTCCTCGTGATCCGGATTCGTCCGTGGTACGAGCCGCAATATGCGATTCCGATACTCGGCATGATTCTCGGCAATACGCTCACTGGGGTATCGCTGGGTATCGAGCGGATGATCGATGAACTGACCGCGCGGCGCGACCGCGTCGAGATGGCGCTCGCGCTCGGCGCGACGCGCTGGGAAGCGGCGCAGGAACCGGCACGCCAGGCCGTGCGTGCAGGCATGCTGCCCACGCTGAACCAGATGGCCGTTGTCGGCATCGTGAGCCTGCCCGGCATGATGACGGGCCAGGTGCTGGCCGGCCAGTCGCCGTTGCAGGCAGTCCGCTATCAGATCGTCATCATGTTTCTGATCGCGGCGTCGTCGGCGCTCGGCACCGTCGGTGCCGTGCTGCTCACATACCGGCGCGTGTTCTCGCCGGAGCATCGTTTTCTTGCTTCCCGGCTGGTGGAACGCAGCACGTCAGCGCGCCGTTGATGCAGTGTGCGCGCTAGCGTTTGGCCGACAGCACGATCTCCGTGCCGTCGCTGAGCGTGACCGCTTTGGTGCTGCCACTGGTCGGCATCGTGAAGCGGACGATCTGACTCGTCATCAACGCATTCGGACACTTCAGCGTCTTGCCCGCCTGGGTCACGCTCTTCGTGCCACGCGGCGTCTGCGCCTGAAAATTCAGTTGGACAGTCGCGGTACCGTCAGCACCGACGACCGGCGCAAGGCGCACCTGAATCTGCCGGATCATGGCGCCGTTCGCATCGAGCGGTAGCGACGCGTAGTCGGGACAGGCCTCGGGAGCGGCAACCGGACCGCCTGGCGGCACGGTCTTCCATGTGTAATCGTCGGACTGGCCCGAGCGGATCGTGCGCGTGTCCTGCGCGTTGCCGAACTGCTTCGAGGTGATCTTCAGCGTGTAGCGGATCGGGCCATCGAGTGCGGCCTGGGACGTGATCTTGATCGGCGTCGCCGCGAGCGCGGAAGACGAAATCGTGACAAGCGCGCAGGCAAGGCAGGCGGCAGAAATAGCAGCAACGGCGGAAAGTCTGAAGCTCGGGCTCATACTGTCACCTCGTTGTTGTGCCGCTGCGCGGTCCGTCGAGGTCGCGCAGCCGTTCTTAAGCATGAAGCCCTGCCAGTCTACCGCCAAGCGACGGCTTGCGCGCCTCGCGTGGATCAGGTGTTACCCCGCTTGCGGCGGCGTCGTTTCCCGTTTTGCGTTTGCCATTTCCGGGTAAGCGACGCCGTGCCGCAAGCACGTTAGCGACCCAACATCAGAACCCGCTCAGCACCAGCTTGCCGATCGCGCGCCCTTCCTCGAGCATCCGGTGCGCGCGCCGCACGTTGTCGGCATTGATCGGGCCCAGGTTCTCGCCGACGGTCGTGCGCAGCGTGCCTGCATCGACGAGTCGCGCCACTTCGGTCAGCAGCTTGTGCTGTTCGATCATGTCGGGTGTGCCGAACATCGAGCGCGTGAACATGAATTCCCAGTGGAACGCCGCGCTCTTCAACTTCAACAGTTCGATCTCGACCGGCTTGCTGTTCTCGACGATCGTGCAGATGCCGCCCTGCGGTTTCACCACCGCTGCCGCTGCGGGAAAATGCGTGTCCGTATCGTTGAATATCAGCACATAGTCGACCTGCTCGATACCGAATTGCTTCAACTGTGCGGGCATGTCGCCGAAGTGATCGACGATATGGTCCGCGCCCAGTTCGGTGGCCCACTTCGCCGACGCTGGCCGCGACGCGGTTGCGATCACCTTCAGCTTGCCGAGCTGCTTCGCGAGCTGGATGCCGATCGAGCCGACCCCACCCGCCCCGCCGATGATCAGCACCGAGCGCCCTTCATCCTCGCCCTGCGGCGATACACCAAGCCGGTCAAATAGCGCTTCCCACGCGGTGATTGCGGTGAGCGGCAACGCGGCAGCGTGTGCAAAATCGAGTGAAGCCGGCTTGCGCCCGACGATGCGCTCGTCCACCAGGTGATATTCGCTGTTCGCACCGGGCCGCGTAATGCTGCCCGCATAGAACACCGGATCGCCGACCTTGAACAGCGTCACCTCGGGACCGACTGCGGCGACCGTGCCGGCCGCGTCCCAGCCGAGCACGCGCGGCGTTTTCTCGACGGCGTCCTTCGGCGAACGCACCTTGTAATCGACGGGATTCACGGAAATGGCCTCGACCTTCACGAGCAGATCGCGACCGCTTGCCTGCGGTTGCGGCAGTTCGACGTCGAGCAGCGCTTCGGGGTGATCGATGGGCAGATAGCGATGCAGACCTATGGCTTTCATGACAGCTCCTGTTTCTTGATGCGGATCGATAAGGATGGGGACGCCAGGACCGGCAGCGCCTGGGGTGACAAGTGCGCGTCGCCGATCCGATGAATGCCATCGTAAGACCTTGGTTATTCTTTGAAAACAGTCATAATTACTGAAACATTTTTTTGATTTTCAGAATAATGGCGCTTTCCCCTGCTTCCCACACCGAACGCGACCGGCTCGATCTGCTCGATGTCGCGTTGTTCACGCGTGCCGCGCTGCTTGCCAACGTATCGGCTGCGGGGCGGGAATTCGGGCTGTCGGCGGCAGTGGCCAGCGCGCGGATCGCCCAGCTCGAACGGCTGCTCGGCGCGCGGCTGCTGCATCGAACCACGCGCCGCATCAGTTTGACCCAAGACGGTGAAGTCTTCATGGTGCAGGCGCGGACGCTGCTCGATGCGGCCGACGCGGCGCGCGCATCGGTTGGACGGGCACAGGCCGAGCCGCAGGGGCGGCTGCGCGTCGCCATGTCGTCGTCGTTTGGGCGGCAACATGTGTCGCCGGTCATACCCGAGTTCCTGCGTCGTCATCCGGGCGTGAGCGTCGATCTGCGTATCACCGATCAGCTTGTCGATCTCGTCGACGCCGGCATCGATGTCGCGATCCGGCTCGGCGCGCTGAAGGATTCGTCGCTGGTTGCGCGCCGGCTCGCCGAGAACCGGCGTGTGATCTGCTGCTCGCCCGCGTATCTGGCCGAGCGCGGCACGCCGCATCATCCATCTGATCTCACCGAGCACGAATGCATCGTGTTGTCGAATCAGCGCGACTGGGGCTTCGTCACACCCGCGGGTCATCTCAATGTGCGCGTGAGCGGCCGCCTCGACGTCGACAACGGCGAAGTGATCCGCGACGCGCTGCTGGCAGGCTTCGGTATCGCGCTGAAATCGACCTGGGATGTCGCGCCCTACCTGCGCAGCGGCGAACTCGTCGCCGTGCTCGACAGCTATCCGCTCGCGGAAACCGTTGCGATCTGGGCCGTCTACCCGAGCCGCGCGTTCGTGCCGCCCAAGACCGTGGCATTCATCGATTTCATCGCCGCGCATTTCGGCGATCCGCCGTATTGGGATCGCGAGCCTGGCGCTTAGGCGCGGCCCGGTTGCGCCGCGCCGACCCGGTACAATGCCGGATTGCCTGTTGTCACGCGCATCCTGCGCCTGGCTGGCCCACTCCGCGTCCCTGCCCCGCGTCTTCATGAACCTCGTCATCCAAAGTCTCACGCCAATCGGTCCGGAACATCACAAGCCGCTCGTCGGGCTTGCACGTGGCAAACATGCGACGGTCATCGATACGCAGGCGATCCGCATCGACGGCGCCGACCCTGCGCAGCGCGGCGATCTCGACGTGTACTGTCACACGCACGAACTCGACTATGCGTTCGTCGAGCCGGGCAAGCACCTGCGCGACTTTGGGCTGTTGACGATGGACATGGATTCGACGCTGATCACGATCGAATGCATCGACGAGATTGCGGATTTCTGCGGCCTGAAGGCGGAAGTCGCGGCCATTACCGAGGCATCGATGCGCGGCGAGATCAAGGACTTCAACGAGAGCCTGACGCGCCGCGTCGCATTGCTCAAGGGACTCGACGCAAGCGCGCTCGAACGTGTCTACGACGAGCGGCTGCAGCTATCGCCGGGCGCGGAGCGAATGCTGGCCGGCGTGAAAGCCACCGGCCTGAAAACCCTGCTCGTGTCCGGCGGCTTCACGTTCTTCACCGAGAAACTGCGTGCGCGCCTCGGCCTCGATTTCACGCACGCGAATACGCTTGAAATCGTCGACGGCAAGCTGACGGGTCGTGTCACCGGCGAGATCGTCAATGCGGAAGTGAAAGCGCGGACATTGCGCGACACGTGCGCGCAACTCGGCATCGAGCCGTCGCGCGCGATTGCGATGGGCGACGGTTCAAACGACCTGAAGATGATGGCAGTAGCCGGACTATCGGTTGCGTTCCGCGCCAAGCCCGTCGTGCGCGAAGCGGCCAGCGTTGCATTCGATCACGTTGGGCTCGACGGGCTGCTGCGGTTGTTCTGATACGGCGGGCGGGCCGGCCGTTTTACGGATACGCATACCGGGCCCTCGCGTATCGCCCTACGTCAGCGCGACGAGACGCGCTTCGATATCCGCGCGCAGGTCGGCCTCTTCCTCAAGACCGATAAAGAAACGCACCAGCGTGCCGCGATGCGGCCATTGCGCCTCGGTGCGCATCGAGGCGATGTCGTACGGCATCGCAAGACTCTGCGCGGCACCCCAGCTCCAGCCTATCGCAAACAGTTCAAGCGACTCGCAGAACGTATCGATCTGCGCGGCGCTATAGCGTTCATCGAACACCACCGAGAACAACCCACCTGCGCCGCTGAAATCGCGCTTGTAGAATTCGTGACCCGGACAGTCGGGTAGCGCGGGATGCAGCACCGCGGCGATCTCCGGCCGCGTCTTCAGCCACTGCGCCAGCGCGAGCGCGGTGCGGTCGTGCTGCTCGAAGCGCACCTTCATGCTCGGCAGGCTGCGCAGGACCAGCGAGCAGTCGTCGGCCGACACGCCGATACCCATGCGCATGCGCGCAAGTTTCAGCTTCAGATGTAACTCGCGATCGACGGTGATCGTCGCGCCCATCAGCACATCGGCACCGCCCGACTGATACTTCGTCAACGCCTGCACCGAGATGTCGACGCCGTGATCGAACGGGCGAAACGCAAGCCCCGCCGACCACGTGTTGTCGATCGCAGTCACGACGCCGCGTGCGCGTGCGGCTGCGGTAATGGCCGGCACATCGGGCACTTCCATCGTCACCGAACCGGGTGCCTCGATCCAGATCAGCCGTGTGTTCGGCAGGATCAGATCGGCGATGCCCGCGCCGATCATCGGATCGTAGTAGCGCGCCGTGATGCCGAAATCTTTCGCGAGCCAGTCGCCGTGGTCGCGGTTTGGCGAATACACGTTGTCGGGAATCAGCACGTCGTCGCCGGCCTTGACGAGGCCGAAGTACACGTTCGAGATCGCCGACAATCCTGACGGCTGCAGCAGCGCATGATTGCCGCCTTCGAGCGCGGCAAGACGCTGCGCGAGCGTCATCGAGGTCGGCGTGGCGTGCAGGCCGTAGCGCCATGCGGCATCGTTGCGCCAGTCGAGTGCGCGCATCGTTGCAAGATCGGGAAACACAACCGTCGATGCACGCGTCACCGGCACCGAGAACGAGGCGTAGCCCGGCGGCAGATCGTCCTCCGGATGCACGATGCGCGTTTGCAGCTCGTGGCTGGAATGGGATTTCGTCATGATGGAATTTGGGTTGGATCTTCTTCAGGGACTGCAGGCGACGTCGCGCGACGTGTGCAACGCGGGTTCATTCGCCGGTGGTCAGGTTGCTGACACCGCCGACGGGCTGGGCGCCTGTCTTCGCTGCAGTTGCAGATGCGCCTGCGGTTGCCGGTGACGGCGCGGTTTGCCCCGCCGCAAGCGGGCGCAGATCGAACGGTTGCGGATCGGAATCGTCGACGTTCATGCGGTCGCCGGCCAGCGACCCGTCGGCGGCGAACTTGCCGACCCAGTTGCCGGTGATATGCGTGCCATCGTTGGATTCTTCGACCTCGAGCGTATCGTTGTCGCGGTCGCCGGCGATCAGGATCACTTCGCCGGTATCGGCGAACTGGTATTCGCCGTGTACGCCGGATGGGTCGTCGGTTTTCGGGCCGAGCCGCAGTACGATCTGCCGCTTGCCCAGCGTGCCTGCATAGCGCGGAAATTTTGCGAATTCCACACTGGGTTTCAGCGGTAGCTGGATGGGTGCGGGAGCGGCCAGTTCCTTGACTGCATCGCTTTGCGCCCATGCGTGAACCGGCATGGCGAGCGCGACGAGCACGGCACAGGCGACGCACGCTGCAGCCGTCGCATTCACCCTCCATCCGCGCGGCGCTCCGGCCTGCTTCATCGATCCTGAATCCTGCATGCTTGTCTTCCTTGCTTGCTTTTGACTGCGCGACGGCCTGCCTGCGCAACCGCCTCGCAACCGGTCAGAGCCGTTCGAATATCGCAGCGATGCCCTGCCCGCCGCCGATACACATCGTCACGAGCGCATAACGTCCGCCGATACGTTGCAGTTCGTACAGCGCCTTCACGGTGATCAGCGCACCGGTCGCTCCGATCGGGTGACCGAGCGAAATGCCCGAGCCGTTCGGATTGACCTTCGCGGGATCGAGGCCCAGTTCCTGGGTCACCGCGCACGCCTGGGCGGCAAACGCCTCGTTCGCTTCGATTACGTCGAGATCGGCAACGGTCAGTCCCGCGCGTTCGAGCACCTTGCGCGTGGCCGGGACCGGGCCGATGCCCATGTAGGCCGGGTCCACGCCGGCATGCGCATAGGCGACGAGCCGCGCGAGCGGCTTGATGCCGCGTCGCTCAGCCACACTGCGCTCCATCAGCACGACCGCCGCGGCTGCATCGTTGATCCCCGATGCGTTGCCCGCTGTCACCGTGCCGTTTTCTTTTGCGAACACAGGGCGTAGCTTCGCGAAATCGTCAGCGGTCGCGTTCATACGCACATGCTCGTCGGTTACGAAAAGCGTATCGCCCTTCTTCGATGCGAGCGAAACCGGCAGGATCTGCTCGGTGAAGTAACCGGACTCGATTGCGTGTGCCGCGCGGCGGTGCGACTCGAGTGCCAGGGCATCCTGCGCATCGCGGCTAATGCCGTATTTCTGCGCGACATTTTCTGCGGTCACGCCCATGTGAATCGACTGGAACGGATCGTTCAGCGCGCCGAGCATCATGTCGACGATGCGCGCATCGCCCATGCGCTGTCCGAAGCGTGCGGCCGGCATCGTGTACGGCGCACGGCTCATGTTCTCGGCACCGCCGCCGATCGCGATATCCGCATCGCCGAGCAGGATGCCCTGCGCCGCCGACACGATGGCCTGCAGGCCGGAGCCGCACAGACGGTTCACCGTGAGTGCGGGCGCATGCTGCGCCACGCCGCCGTTGATGGCCGCCACGCGAGCGAGGTACATGTCTTTCGGCTCGGTATGCACGACGTTGCCGAATACGACGTGGCCGACTTCGTCGCCCGCGACGTTCGCGCGCGACAGCACTTCGCGCACGACCCGCGCGCCGAGATCGGTGGGAGAGAAATCCTTCAGGCCACCGCCGAAGTCGCCAATTGCGGTACGTACGCCGCTTGCCACCACCACGTCACGTTGCATGATTCGCTCCTCGCTCTCTCAGTTTCAGGTTGATCTGCCTGGTTGATCCGAATACTGTGTCTCGCGCCGTGAGGCGCGGCGTCTGATGTGTCGTGTCGGTTTGCCAGCGCCTGCCCGACGGTTGCGCGATCGTCCTAGACCTCGCCCCACAGATCGTGGCCATCCGCACCGGTGATCTTCACCGACACGAAATCGCCGACCTTGTAGCGCTTCGATGCTTTCTTCGCCGGCTCGATATACACCACGCCGTCGATCTCCGGCGCATCGGCCGCGGTCCGGCCCACGCCGCCTTCTGCATTCAACTCATCGACGAGTACCTTCAACGTCTTGCCGACCTTGCGGGCGATACGCTGCGCCGACACTTCTTCTGCGACTTCCATGAAGCGCGCGCGACGCGCTTCACGCACCTCGTCGGGCAACGCACCGTCGAGTTCGTTCGCGCTCGCGCCTTCCACCGGCGAATAGGCAAAGCATCCCACGCGATCGAGTTCGGCCTCGCGAATAAAGTCGAGCAACGTCTCGAACTGCGCTTCGGTTTCGCCCGGAAAGCCAGCGATAAACGTGCTGCGGATAGTCAGATCCGGGCAGATCTCGCGCCACGCACGCACGCGCTCCAGCACTTTTTCCGCGTTCGCGGGACGCTTCATGCGCTTGAGCACCTCGGGATGCGCGTGCTGGAACGGCACATCGAGATACGGCAGCACGTGGCCCTTCAGCGGGCCTTCGGCCATCATCGGAATCACTTCGTCGACGCTCGGATACGGATATACGTAGTGCAGACGGACCCACGCACCGTACTGCGCGGCGAGTTCGCCGAGCGCACCGACCAGATCGGTCATGCGCGTCTTCAGCGGGCGGCCGTTCCAGAAACCGGTGCGGTACTTCACATCGACGCCGTATGCGCTCGTGTCCTGCGAGATGACGAGCAGTTCTTTCACGCCCGAGCGGAACAGGTTCTCCGCTTCGAGCATCACCTCGGCAACCGGGCGCGAGACGAGATCGCCGCGCATCGACGGGATGATGCAGAACGTGCAGCGGTGATTGCAGCCTTCGGAGATCTTGAGGTAGGCATAGTGGCGCGGCGTGAGCTTGATGCCCGCGGCCGGCACGAGATCGACGAACGGGTCGTGCGGCTTCGGCAGATGGTTATGCACTGCCTGCATCACTTCGCCGAGCGCGTGCGGGCCGGTCACGGCCAGCACCTTCGGATGGACTTCTTCGATCAGACCCGAACCGCTCGCGCTCTTTTTTGCGCCGAGGCAGCCGGTCACGATCACCTTGCCGTTCTCGGTCAGCGCTTCGCCGATCGCATCGAGGCTTTCCTGCACGGCTTCGTCGATGAAGCCGCAGGTGTTGACCACGACGAGATCGGCACCGTCGTAGGTACCGGAAATTTCATAGCCTTCGGCGCGCAGCTGCGTGATGATCTGCTCCGAGTCGACCAGGGCTTTGGGGCACCCGAGGCTAACGAACCCCACTTTCGGCGGGGAAACGGGCTTGGGATTGGATTCCAGGTGGGTTTTCAACGGTCACATCCAGTTCTGTACGGGGGGCCGACCGGCGGTGCCGGTGGCTGGGGAGTTGCGCTATTTTACCTTCGTGGCGCAGAGTGATCCGTTGAATCGGGAAAAGCGTCGTGCCGGGATTTTTTTGACAGGTTGTGGGCACCTGTGCGTCGTGAATGATCGCGTGTGCATCTCGCCTCATCTGGCACCGACGATCCGCACCAGCGTTTCTTCCAGCGGACTCCGATCCGCGGCACGCTTGGCGTCGGTGCGCCGTGCCAGGTTGCCCAGTTTGTGCCGCACGGCCGGTAGTTCGGCAGCGTGCGGAAGTCCGATTAGATCGAAGTCTGGCCGCTCATCTTCGATGGATCGCAAAAACGCACACGACGGCTCGTCCAGCCACCCGGCCACACGCGACAACAGGTGCTCATGGATGACCAGCAAGGCTTCGGCTTCGACAGGTTCAGCCGTCATACCCCTGAAGTGAGCCTCGAAGGTCGCTGTGAAATCCGCAGGCATGCGAGGCGCCAGCATCTCCCAGGCAGGCTTGGGGCTACAGGTGAGATAGACGAGGAAGGTCCGCCAGAGCACCTGATTCGCCCGTTCGTCTTCCAGCAATAAACCGACATCGAAAAGATCGCGCGGATGCTGTCTCGACAATGCCGCCGCCAGCTTGCCAGCATAGAGATCGGCGAAGTTCAGCACCTGCACCGAAGCAAAGCCAAATACCTCCTGGACCCTCGGGCGTACCACCATGTCCCGCGCGGGATGAACCGTGCCGCGCATCACCGGCGTCGTCTCGATCTGGACACGCGCACGACCACGACTGGCCACCAGCCGGGTGACACCTGCGCCCTCGCCCGCCGACAATTGCACCTGCAACTGCAGGGGCCGGGCACGCAACATATCGGCCAGCCGCCCAAGTGCTTCAGCAATGAGCCTCGCGTCCTCGGCATAGTCATGCACCGGCAACCAGGCTAGATCAATGTCTACCGACAACCGGGGCAGGTCGTGCTCGAAGAGGTTGATCGCCGTACCGCCTTTGAGCGCAAAGCATGGCTCCTGCGCGAGCACCGGCAAAATCTCGACGAGCAGTCGTACGCGGTCGGTGTAACGGCGATCCCAACGATCAAGCCAGGTGTTCATCGAGGTCCCCCGGCAAGGTAATCTGGTAAATCGGATGCAAGCGGCCGCCAGGCACTAGCGAGCGTTTTCCCCGCCCCAGATCGACGCTATCCAGCGGCACATGCGACAGCCATGCATGCCGATGGCGCTCGGCCAACGCCAGGAACAGCCGTTTGGCCTTGATGCTGCGGCAATGGCGCAGTAACAAACCGACCCGCTGCGGCCGCAGGGTGGTCATCGCCTGCATCAGCTCATCCACCTCGTAGATCAAGGCAGCGTCCGACACGTCATCGCACAACTCCAGGATGGCGCGTTCCGGCGTGGAACAAACCAGCGCATCGGCGCCGGGCGCGGCCTGATGCCACGCCAGCCCCTGGTCGGACAGCGCCGTCGCCAGTACCTCCGCCGTGAACGAGACCGGCGGCCAATCGAATGGCCCCTTGCCCAGATACTCGAAGCGCTGCGCCAAAGACAGATTGCCCAGCCATGCCGGTGGCCGCTGCCCCCCATACAGGGTGATCGTGCCGGCATCGCCTAGACGCAGGTAGTGCTCGTGCCCCTGCAGGCTTAGCGCATAGCGCCCCCCCACGTGCAGCGGCATGCCCTCGCCGACCTGCAGGCTACGAACCACGCCTTCCCACTGCAGGCGCCCACCCTTGCGCATGTAGACGCCGCGCGTCGGTGACACCAGCCAGCCGCTGCGCACGTAGCGCGCGACGAGGCTGTTAGAGTAGCCATGAACCCTCAACCAGCGACTCGACACCAGGCTCGTATCGCCCAGTTCGGCCAACAGCAGGTTTAATTTTCCTGTATTTTGATCACTCATAGTGCTCAAAATACACTTTCTTTAAACTTTCGCCAAGTCGTGGTGGTTTGATCAGGAAGAAAAAAGATCACCCAGAGTGATCTTTTTTTGAGAAAGATAAACCAGATGTCAGTCAAGCTGCACTGGGCACAAGGGAATCCTCCGGCCCCTCCTCACCCTTACAACGTCGAGTTGGCTTATTTCGACTGCCTTATTGAGGCCAGTTGAAGCTGACGAATGCCACTTTCGGCGGAGAAACGGACTCGGGTTTGCTATTTGATTTCCGTCCACACCGCGAAGCATGACGCGCGCAATCCAGCGCGTCATGTCCGCCCAGTGCACTCAAGGAAGGAGAAGAATGGGCGCATCACGCCCAACCGGAGTCGCAGGCGGCCTACTGCAGCCGCGCCGGACCGACATCATTACAGCGCCACACCACTCACTTCTTCTCAGGCTCCGTGCTACTCGACGCCGGCTGCGTAAACGGAAAATTGCTGAACATCGATTTCGCCTGGGTCTGCATCTGCTCCTGCATCTGCACGAACATGTTCTTCGACTGCTCGATGTAGCTGGTCATCATGCCTTGCATCATCGGTGCCTGCATGTTCATGAACTGCGACCAGACCTCCGGGTTCATCGCCTTGCCTTCAACCAGGTTCTTCGACTGGTCGGCGAGCTTTGCCTGAATATCGATGAATGCCTGAATGTTCTTCTCCAGGTAGGTGCCCATCATGCCCTGCATAGCGTGGCCGTAGAAACGGATGATCTGCGACAGCATCGATGATGAGAACATCGGCAGGCCGCCGCTTTCCTCTTCGAGAATGATCTGCAGCAGGATGGCCCGCGTCAGGTCTTCGTTGCTCTTCGCATCGATGACCTTGAAGTCTTCCTGATCGAGCACGAGTTGCTTGACGTCGGCCAGCGTGATGTACGTGCTCGTCTCCGTGTCATACAGCCGACGGTTCGGATATTTCTTGATGAGTCGTTCGGCCGTCTTCTTTGTAGTAGTCGTCATGTAACGCCCTTGAGCGCCGATAAAGCGCAATGACGACGCCCTGCCACACGCAACGGATCATTGCGCGCACGAGACGCCGCCGGAAACATCTGAACCATCCGGCGCCCACCCACGACGGGCGCCGCATGGATCAGCCCATATGCAGGCCACCGTTCAGCGAAAAATCGGCGCCCGTCGAGAAACCCGCTTCGTCCGATGCCAGCCACGAGACGATCGAACCGATTTCTTCCGGTTGCCCAAGGCGTCGCACCGGAATCGTCGCAACGATCTTTTCGAGCACGTCGGGGCGGATCGATTTCACCATGTCCGTGCCGATGTAGCCCGGCGAAACGGTATTCACCGTCACGCCCTTGGTGGCCACTTCCTGCGCCAGCGACATCGTGAAACCGTGAATGCCCGCCTTCGCGGTCGCATAGTTGGTCTGCCCGAATTGCCCTTTCTGGCCGTTCACCGACGAGATGTTGACGATACGGCCCCAGCCGCGCTCCACCATGCCGTCGATCACCTGCTTCGTCACGTTGAAGAGGCTCGTCAGGTTCGTGTCGATCACGGCCGTCCAGTCTTCGCGCGTCATCTTGCGAAACACGACATCGCGCGTGATACCGGCATTGTTCACGAGCACGTCGATCTCGCCGACTTCGGCCTTGACCTTGTCGAACGCATCTTTGGTCGAATCCCAGTCGCCGACATTGCCTTCCGACGCGATGAAATCGTAACCGAGCGCCTTCTGGTCTTCGAGCCACTTGACGCGACGCGGACTGTTCGGACCGCAGCCGGCCACGACTTTCAGGCCCTCCTTGTGCAGACGCTGGCAGATGCTCGTGCCGATGCCGCCCATCCCGCCTGTTACGTACGCAATTCGCTGAGACATAAACCACACTCCATTATCGTTTTGCGAGGCTGCCGCCCGGCAACCTCCGTCCTCGCCTTTACTGCCCAGCCACTCCCCGTTGCTTCAGGGGCGCGGCTGCATCCTGCTTCGAGTGCGCCCGCAGTGCACGGACGCGCTCTTCATCGAATTACACGCGTTCGACGGCCAGCGCCACACCCATGCCGCCGCCGATGCACAGCGACGCGAGGCCGCGCTTTGCATCGCGCTTCTGCATTTCATGCAGCAGCGTCACGAGAATACGGCAGCCGGATGCGCCGATCGGATGGCCGATTGCGATTGCGCCGCCGTTCACGTTGACCTTCGACGTGTCCCAGCCCATCTGCTGATGCACCGCCAGCGCCTGCGCGGCAAACGCTTCGTTGATTTCCATCAGGTCGAGATCGCCGGGCGTCCAGCCGGCACGCTCGAGACAGCGGCGCGAAGCCGGCACCGGGCCCATGCCCATCACCTTCGGATCAACGCCCGCGCTCGCATAGGCCTTGATCCGCGCGAGCGGCGTGAGGCCAAGCGCTTCCGCCTTCTTCGCCGACATCACGATCACCGCGGCCGCGCCGTCGTTGAGCCCCGACGCATTCGCCGCCGTCACGGTGCCTTCCTTCGTGAACGCCGGCTTCAGACCCGCGAGCGATTCGGCCGTGACGCCGTGGCGCACGAATTCGTCGGTGGCGAAGCGCAGCGGCTCGCCCTTGCGTTGCGGAATTTCGACCGGGACGATTTCAGCATCGAAACGGCCGGCTTTCTGCGCGGCCTCTGCCTTGTTCTGCGACAGCGCTGCGAACGCGTCCTGCTGTTCGCGTGTGATGCCGTATTCCTTTGCGACGTTCTCCGCGGTAATGCCCATGTGGTACTGGTTGTACACATCCCACAACCCGTCGACGATCATCGTGTCGATCAGCTTCGCATCGCCCATGCGGAAACCGTCGCGCGAACCCGGCAGCACGTGTGGTGCCGCACTCATGTTTTCCTGGCCACCGGCGATCACGATGTCGGCGTCGCCGGCAATGATCGCGTTAGCCGCGAGCATCACCGCTTTCAGGCCGGAGCCGCAGACCTTGTTGATCGTCAGGCCCGGTACCGCGGTGGGCAAGCCGGCCTTGATCAGCGACTGTCTCGCCGGGTTCTGGCCGGAGCCCGCGGCCAGAACCTGACCCAGGATCACTTCACTGACCTGCTCGGGCTTCAGGCCCGCGCGTTCGAGAACTGCACGGATTACCGTGGCGCCGAGTTCGGGTGCGGCGATTTTCGCAAGCGAACCGCTGAATTTGCCGACTGCCGTACGGGCGGCCGATACGATCACTACATCAGTCATTTCCGTTTCCTCCGGGTGCTGCGGCCAGTCGCTCCGCCACCCGTCAAGTTAAAAAACCACCCACTTCTCTATGTCCGCGTCGGCATGCAGTCGGCGCTCAAACATTCCTTTGCTTCAGTCGCGCTTTTGCACATAGCGTCCAGGCGCCGCCTCGATGACGGGGTAGTCAGCGGAACCGGCCTGTGCAGGCGGCTTCACCTTCTTGCCGCCGTACTGGTCGAGCCACTGGGTCCATTCGGGCCACCAGCTGCCGGGGACCTCTTCGGCCGCTTCGAACCAGCCGTCGGCGGTGTCGGGCAGCTTTTTGTGGCCGCTCTTTGCCGTCTTCGCAGCGGTCTTGCCGGTGCTTTTCGCTGTTTCGTTGTCAGAGTCCTTCACCACCCAGTAGCTGCGCTTGTTCTTGGCCGGCGGATTGATCACGCCCGCGATGTGTCCCGACGCACCCAGCACGAAATGCCGCGGCCCGGTGAGTAGCGGCACCGATGCATAGGCTGTCTTCCACGGCACGATGTGATCTTCGCGCGAACCGTAGACGAAGGTCGGTACATCGATACGCGACAGGTCAACCGCTTCGCCGCACACAGTGAGCGCGTTGGGTTCGCGCAAGCGATTTTCGAGGTAGGTATTGCGCAGATACCAGACGTACATCGGTCCGGGCAGTCCGGTCGAATCGCTGTTCCAGTACAGCAGGTCGAACGGCACCGGCGTGCGGCCCTTCAGGTAGTTGTCGACGACGTAGTTCCATACCAGATCGTTCGGACGCAGGAACGAGAACGTATTCGCGAATTCGAGGCCGCGCATCAGGCCCGGCTGCGACCCGTTCTTTCCGCCGATCGTCTGTTCGCGCATTTGCACATGCGCCTCGTCGACGAAGACATCGAGCACACCGGTGTCCGAGAAATCGAGCATCGCGGTGAGCAGCGTCATCGACGCCGCGGGATGCTCCCCACGCGCCGCCGCAACCGAGAGCGCCGTAGCGAGCATCGTGCCGCCGACGCAAAACCCGAGCGTGTTGATCTGCTCGCGCCCGCTGATACGACGCACCGTTTCGATAGCAGTGAGCACGCCTTCGTCGACGTAGTTGTCCCACGTCTTGTGCGCAATCGATGCGTCCGCATTGCGCCACGAAATCATGTACACCTGATGGCCCGAGTCGAGCCCGTGCGCGACGAGCGAGTTCTCCGGCTGCAGATCGAGAATGTAGAACTTGTTGATGCACGGCGGGACGATCAGCAGCGGCCGTTCGCGCACGGTTGCCGTGCGCGGCTTGTACTGGATCAACTGGATGAGATCGTTCTCGAACACCACCGAGCCCTCGGTGTTCGCAAGGTTCTTGCCGACGACGAAACCCGATTCGTCGGTCTGCGAAATCTTGCCGCGCTGCAGGTCATTCAGCAGATTCTGCACGCCGTGCCGCAAGCTCTCGCCCTGACTGTCGAGCAAGGTCTTCTGCGCCTCGGGATTGAGCGCGAAGAAGTTGCTCGGCGAAGCGGCCGCGGTCCACTGCTGGACCGCGAAGCGAATGCGTTCGCGCGTCTTCGGTTCTGCGTCGAGCGCATCGACGAGTTCGTGCAGATAGCGCGCATTCAGCAGATACCATGCGGCCGTGAACGCATAGGCGGGTGTCTCGCTCCATGCCTGCGCGCTGAAGCGGCGATCTTTGAGTGCGGGGACCTGCGGCTTCGCTTCAGATGCCTGCTGGATCAACTGCATCGCTTCGCGCGAATAGTCGCCCTGCAACTGCTGAAGACGCTCCTGCGGAATCGATGCGGAAGGCAGCTTCAGCCCCGCGAGCGGTTGCATGAACGGCTGCAATGTAGCGGCGAACTGGCTCAGATCGGGCATCGCCGCAAACGGCGACATGGGGGACGTGGCTGACATGGGTGAGGCACCGTTCGCCCCAGCCTGCCCGGCAACCGACTGCCATGCTTTCATCCAGGCGTGGAACCATTGCTGTGCGCCCGCAGATTGCTGCGGTTGCGACTCGCGGGCTGATGTATCCGTACGGGAAGAATTCGGGGATTGTTGTGATGCAGCCATACCTGCTTTAGACCGGTGAGTCCTTGCGGACGGTTGAGAGGCAGGTTTCTCGCGCACGTGGGCGATTGCTCGCGACCTCGTCACGCCCTGTTCCGTGTGTGGGAAACATTCTTGCTCCCCATCGCAAGGCATGTCAATGCTTGTCCCGGATTTTGCCGCAGTGCGATATTTTTTTAATTATCGTTTTCCCCATGTGCGGCCTGTGGCGCGGCTTTCCGGGCGATCGACAATCTCGTGCGCATAAAAATGCGGCCATCTGAGCGTTATTGAAACAAGCTGTTTTGCGAACCGCATAGGCACACGACGCACGAAACCGCAAAAGCGCATCGCCGCCACGCGATGCAGCAAAACCACCTCACCGCCGATGTCTACACGCCGACACCAGATTTCAATCTGCAAGCCAGATCAATGCGGCCATGCGACCCGTGTCGCGATCGCGGCGATAGGAGAAGAAACGTTCGCGCTCGGTGACCGTGCAATGTTCCCCACCGACGATTTGCGTCACGCCGATACGCCGCAACCGCACGCGCGCAAGCGCAGGCAGATCGGCGAGGTATTTGCCCGGCGTATCGGGATGCGCGACGAACGCTTGCGCAGTTGCGTCGCGTTCGTCAGCAGCGGCCTCGTTCATGAACGCGTCACGAACGTCCACACCGACTTCGAACGCGGCAGGTCCGATCGACGGACCGAGCCATGCGTGCAGCACGGTCGTATCTACGGCGGCAAGTTGCGCAACCCGCTGCGCCGTGTTTTCGATGACACCCGCAGCGAGTCCACGCCAACCGGCATGTGCCGCGCCCACTGCCCGGCCTTCCGGGTCGCATAGCAGCACCGGCATGCAATCCGCGATCATCACGACACAAACAGTGCCGGGCACGTTGCTCACGCTCGCATCTGCCGGCGTCGGTGCGCCCTCTTTGCGCTGCACCTCGTCGGCATTGACAACGTCCGCGCCGTGAACCTGCTGAAGCCACGCGGGTTCCCGAATACCCGCGAACTGCTGCAGACGCGCACGGTTCGCAAGAACAGCAACCGGATCGTCGCCGGCACGCAAACCGAGGTTCAATCCGCCAGGACTATCGATGCCATCGTGCCAGCGACCGAACGGCGGCTCGCTCACGCCGCCGTTACGCGTCGTGACCAGCGCGCGCACGCGCGCAGCGACAGGCCATTCGGGTTGCAGAATATCGGCCTGCGTCAGGTCGGGCAGCGTCATGCGTGATCGTCCTCGTCGTCATGCGTATCGAACGATGCGTCGTCCTGGTCGTAAACGTCGTCGTCCATATCGTCGTATTCGTCCGCATTGCCTTGACCGAAACCGAGCGCCTCCGACAGCGCCGCGATATCGTCGGGCACGGCCGCGCGCCATTGCATCGGACGGCCGGTCTGCGGATGGATCAGGCCGAGGCGCCATGCGTGCAGCGCCTGACGCGCGAAGTCGCCCGGCAGCGGCGCCACCGAACGCTTGCCGCGGGCACGGCCATACACCGGATCGCCGAGTAACGGATGGCCGATATGCGCGCAATGCACGCGAATCTGATGCGTGCGTCCGGTTTCCAGATCGCAATGAATCGCCGATACCGGCTGGCGCTCCCACACCGTGCTGTCGACGCGCCGGAAATGCGTACGCGCCGGCTTCCCCGCCGCACTGGTGACCACGGCCATGCGTGTGCGTTCGCGCGGATCGCGGCCGATCGGCGCATCGATGGTGCCCTCTTCCCGCACGTTGCCCCATACGAGCGCGAGATATCTGCGCTTCACGGTACGCGCCTGCAACTGACGCACGAGGTCGGTTTGCGCTTCGAGCGTCCGCGCGACCACCATCAAGCCTGACGTTTCCTTGTCGAGCCGATGCACGATGCCAGCGCGCGGTAGCCCCGCGGCAGCGGCGCCATAACGATGCAGCAGGCCGTTCAGCACCGTGCCGCTCCAGTTGCCGGCAGCCGGATGGACGACGAGACCCGCAGGCTTGTCGATGACGACGAGCGTGTCGTCTTCATAAACGATCGACAGCGGCACGGGTTCAGGCGTGAACGCGAGCTGCTCGGGAAGCAGATCGGGAATCAGTTCGATGACCGCATCGAGCGGTACCGGTTGACGGATTTTCGCGGGCGCGCCATCCACCCGCACACGTTGTGCCTCGATCCAGCTTTGCAGGCGGCTGCGGGAAAATTCCGGAAATACCTTTGCGAGGACCTTGTCGAGCCGTTCACCGGCAAGTTCGGCGGGCACCGCGACCACGCGCGGCGCCGTTTCTGCCGATCCGGCCTCCGCGGAGGCCGGCGCAAGCGGCACCAGCGCGTCGCCGGCGAGGTCGTCGTCGAGCGAATCCACCCCTGCTGCGTCGGCGGCCTCTGCACCTGGGCTATAATCTTCGTTGCTATTCTGGACGCCGGCAGCGGCTACCGGAGTATAAGAGCGGGTCATCGAGTCTGGGTCACCTGGACGTAAAGCTAGACTGGGAAATGCGAGCCTTGAACACCATTATGAATACGGGCCTGGGGACGGCAACCGCTGAAGCGGCTGTCCAGAAGACTACGGCCCGAAAGACGATCATGAACGTGGCCCGCTATATCGCGTGCGCAGCGGCCGTTGTACTGGTGGCGGCCTGTCACGGGCTACCGCAAAAGACCGACGAAACGGCCACATGGGCGAATAACAAATTATATACGGAGGCCCAGGATGCGATGAACGGCAGCGACTGGGGCAAGTGCGCGAAATATTTCGAAGCACTCGAAGGTCGCGATCCGTTTGGCCATTTCGCCCAGCAGGCACAGATCAACGTCGCGTACTGCAACTGGAAGGATAGCGAAACCGACGCTGCCGACCAGGCCGTCGACCGCTTCATCCAGCTGCATCCGGATCATCCGGACATCCCTTACGCGTATTACCTGAAGGGCATGATCCACTTCAACGACGACCTTGGTCTGTTCGGCCGCTTCTCGGGCCAGGACATGAGCGAGCGCGATCCGAAGTCGCTGCGCGAGTCGTATGACGCGTTCAAGGTCGTGGTCGACCGGTTCCCGAACAGCAAGTACGCACCCGATTCCGCGCAACGCATGCGCTACATCGTCAACGCGCTTGCGTCGCACGAAGTCCATGCTGCCGATTACTACTATCGCCGCGGCGCTTACGTGGCGGCGATCAACCGCGCGCAGCTGGCCATCCAGCAATACAAGAACGCGCCCGCCATCGAAGACGCACTGCACATCATGATGCTGTCGTATCAGAAGCTGGACCAGCCGCAACTGGCCGACGACACGAAGCGCATCCTGGCCGGCACCTTCCCGGACAGCCCGTATATCACAGGGCATGCGCGACCGGGCAAGGAAAAATCGTGGTGGCAGTTCTAGGCCACACGTAGTCCGCCCGCAAAACAGAACGCCACGGCAATCGCCGTGGCGTTTTTCTTTACCGCTCCTGCCGCAGGCTAATCGCGCTCGAACAACGCAATCGATTCGACGTGCGACGTATGCGGGAACATGTTCACCACGCCCGCCCCCTTGAGCCGGTAACCCGCTTCGTGAACCAGCAGGCCGGCATCGCGGGCCAGCGTTGCGGGGTTGCACGACACGTAGACGATGCGTTGCGGCAGCGGCCCGGTGCCGCTCTGCGCGATCTCCGCCAGCGCCTTCGCGATGGCCAATGCGCCTTCGCGAGGCGGATCGATCAGGTACTTGTCGAATGCACCGAGCGCGCGGATGTCGTCGGCGGTGACTTCGAACAGGTTGCGGCACGCAAACGACGTATGCCCCGCCACGCCGTTCTCCTGCGTGTTTTCGAGCGCACGCGTAGTGAGCACCTCGCTGCCTTCTATACCCACCACCTCACGCGCCAGCCGCGCGAGCGGCAGCGTGAAGTTGCCGATCCCGCAAAACAGATCGAGCACGCGATCGTTCCGCGCCGGTGCGAGCAATCGCAGCGCACGCCCTACCAGCACGCGGTTGATCTGGTGATTGACCTGGGTGAAGTCGGTGGGCCGGAACGGCATCCGGATATCGAATTCCGGCAGCGTGTAATCGAGCGGAACATCGAGCGGATAGAACGGCACCACCGAGTCCGGTCCTTGCGGCTGGAGCCAGAACTGTACCTTGTATTCGTCGGCGAAATCGCGCAGATGCTGTTCGTCGGCGGCATTGATCGGCTCGAGCACACGCAGCACGAGCGCGGTCACGGATGCGCCGACCGCGAGTTCGATCTGCGGCATGCGGTCGCGAATCGACAGCGATCCGACCAGCTGGCGCAGCGGCACGAGCATCGCCGAAACGTGCGGCGGCAATACTTCGCAGCTCGTCATGTCGGCGACGTAGCTGCTCTTGCGTTCATGGAATCCGACCAGCACGCCGCCCTTCTTCTCAACGTTGCGCACGGTGAGCCGCGCACGATAACGGTAGCCCCACGACGGTCCATGAATCGGCCGGAAGATGGTCTCCGCCCGCAGCTTCGCCAGATGCGCAAGGTTGTCTTCGAGCACGCGCTGCTTCACGGCGATCTGCGCGCGCACATCGAGGTGTTGCATCGAGCAACCGCCGCAAGTGCCGAAGAACCTGCACTTCGGTTTCGTGCGAATCACGCTTTCGCGCAGTACCTCGACGACTTCCGCCTGTTCGAAACTCGGTTTCTTCCGGTAGCTCGCATAGGTAACGCGTTCGCCTGGCAACGCGCCTTCGACGAAGATCACCTTGCCGGGCGTACCGTCTTCGGTGACCGTGCGGCCGACGCCGCGCGCTTCCATATCGAGCGAATCGATTTCCAGAATGGGGGCCGCGACTTGGGCGACGTCGGCAGCGGGGGCCGCCTGCGCAGGCTTTCTTTTGCCTTTACGCATGCGGTGACGGGCAGTTTCGGACACCTGCAGCTTCCTGACAGACTAATGGGGAAGGCGAGATTGTAGACGAACGGCGGGCGGCGCCGGGGATTTGACGGTGCGCGCGGCCCGTGGGCAGCGCAGCACGTGGTTGCGGAGTCAGGCTTCGAACGCAGCCAGATACTGGGCCCAGTGTGGCGCGGGCTCCAGTGCCAGCGAGTTCTTCACGAGGACGATCTCGTCGTCGTATTCCGCCTGCGAAAGCCCACCGCGCATCAACTGGAAGCGGCAGTACAGCAGGTACGTATTGACGACGTCAGTCTCGCAATAATTGCGGATTTCTTCGAGACGCCCTTCCTGGTACGCGTGCCACACCTGGCCGCCGTCCATCCCGAGCTTGCCGGGAAAGCCGCACAGCTTCGCGAGCGCATCGAGCGGCGCATTCGCGCGTGCCTGATACATCGCGAGTACGTCCATCAGGTCGGTGTGACGCGAATGGTAGCGACTGATGTAGTTGTTCCACTTGAACTCGCGATCGTCCTCGCCGAGATCCCAGTAGCGCGACGCGCGCACGCCGTGCAGCAGCGCGCGGTAATGCAGTACCGGCAGGTCGAAGCCGCCGCCGTTCCACGACACGAGTTGCGGCGTGTACTTTTCGATGGTGCGGTAAAACGACTGGATCAGCGCAGCCTCGCCGTCTTCCAGCGAGCCGAGCGAGCGCACCCGAAAGCCCGCATTGTCGCGAAACACACAGGAGATCGCCGCGATGCGCTGCAGATGATGCTGCAGAAAGTCGCTGCCGGTCTTCTCGCGGCGCGCCGCAAACGCATGCTCGGCGACCTCGGCATCGGTCAGCGTGGCAGGCAGATCTTCGAGGCGGCGTATGCCGGCGACATCGGGAATCGTCTCGATGTCGAAAACAAGAATCGGTGTCATCGGTATTTACAGAACGGCGTCCTTGCGCACGCCGTTGGATGCGAAGAAGCGCTTGAGCCGGACCAGTGCTTCCTGCTGGATCTGCCTCACGCGTTCCCGCGTCAGGCCCATTTCGTCGGCCAGTTCTTCGAGCGTGGCCGGCTCGATGTGATTCAAACCGAAACGGCGTTCGATCACGTGGCGATGCTTGTCGGAGAGCCGCGCAAGCCATGCGCGCGTGAGCGTCTCCAGCTCGCGATGCTGCACCTCGGCATCGGGCGACTGACTTTGATCGTCGGACAGCAGGTCGAGCAGGCTGCTCGCCGGATCGAGATCGAGCGGCGCATCGAGCGATGCGGTGTGCTCGTTCAGCGCGAGGATGTCGGTGACTTCTTCGGTGGTCTTGCCGGTCAGATAGGCGATGTCGTCGATGCTGGCGTCGCGCCGTTCGGCCGCTTCGCCCGAATTCATCGAGTTCTTCTCGAGATGGCGCTTCGCGCGCAGCACCTGGTTCAGTTCGCGGATCACGTGTACCGGCAGGCGCACCGTGCGTGCCTGATTCATGATCGCGCGCTCGATGCTTTGACGGATCCACCACGTCGCGTAGGTCGAAAAACGGAAGCCGCGCGTCGGATCGAATTTCTCGATCGCGTGCATCAAACCGAGGTTGCCCTCTTCGATCAGATCGAGCAGCGGCACGCCGCGATTCAGATACCCCTTGGCGATGCTAACCACGAGCCGCAGATTGCGCTCGATCATGACCTGCCGCGCTTCGAACTCGCCGGCTTTGGCGAGCCGCGAATAGCGCTGCTCTTCCTCGACGGTGAGGAGCGGCTTGACGCTGATGCGGTTCAGGTAGTGCTGGATCGTGTCGGCCGTGAGTTCGGCCTGCAGTATTGCGCGGAAATCGTCGGCGTCCGCCGCGGGGCTGCTCGCGCCTTCACGTGTTTCTTCTGCGTCGTCGATGCCGCCCGCGGCCTCGTCGGGTTCCCGTGCGTTATCGAGATCCTCGACGCTGTCGTCATCCGGTTCCGAAACGGCGCCGCTATCCGCCGGCACCCGCGTGACGCGGCTGACCTTCTCAGTCCCGGCTTGCTGCGTACGGCGCTTCGGTTTCGGCATGGTCGTGTCGCTTATTGAGGCGGCAAATACTTCAGCGGGTCGACAGGTTTGCCCTGCCGGCGAACTTCGAAGTGCAACATCACGCGGTCCGAATCACTGTTACCCATTTCGGCGATCTTCTGCCCCTTGGTCACCGCGTCTCCCTCTTTTACCATCAAAGCACGGTTGTGTGCATACGCGGTGAGATAAGTTGCGTCATGTTTGATGATAATTAGATTGCCGTATCCGCGCAGCCCGTTTCCGGCATAAACCACGCGACCGTCGGCCGCGGCTGTAACCGCATCGCCCGCTGCGCCGCCGATATTCACGCCCTTGTTTTTAGCGTCGTCGAACGTACCGAGGATCGGACCGCGTGCCGGCCATGCAAAGACGATCGGACCGCCCGATGCTGCCGCGTCGCTAGCACCTGCACCTGTGCCGGCTGGCGGCACAGTCGCGGTAGCGCCCGAATCGGAACTGTAGAGCGGCGGCGCCGGCATCACGCCCGCTGCAGCACCGGTCGTCGCTGCGCCGGTGCTACCGAGCGGCGCGCTCTGCACACTGCCGCCCGTCACCGGTGCCGTCGCGACACCCGGCGTCACCCCGGCGACGTTCGCTCCCGGCGGCGCAACACGCAGCAACTGGTCGACTTCGATCTGGTTCGGGTTGGCGAGATTGTTCCACGTCGCAATATCGCGATAGTTCTGACCGTTCTCGAGCGCAATCCGGTAGAGCGTGTCACCTGGCTTCACCCGGTAATAACCGGGCGGCGGCGGCCCGAGCGGCACGGCAGGCTGCGCAGCCTGCGTAGCGAGCGCGCCGGAACGATCGACGACGGGCGCCTGATCGAGCCGTGTCGCACAGGCCGTCAACAGGGAGAGCGCGACCACGCACACAGTACGCTGGGCTAAGGTCAGGCGGACATTCAAGCTGGTTGTTTGCATCGCGCGCAACATACTCATCGGTATCAAATCACTCCGGATTTTAAGGGTACAAAGAAAACGCGATCAAGCCGCGACTCGCGCCATTGCGCGGGCCCGGTGCGCTCGACGAGCGTCAGCACCTGCGCCGGCCCGCCCTGCGTGCCGACCGGTGCGACGAGCCGGCCGCCGATCGTCAGTTGTTCGAGCAGCGCCTGCGGCACATCAAGCCCTGCAGCGGCAATCACGATCGCATCGAACGGTGCGGCCGACGGCAACCCGAGCCGCCCGTCGCCGTAATGCAGCCGGATGTTCGGGATGCGCAACGGACGCAGATTGATCTTGGCGCGTTCGTAAAGCGGTTTGATGCGTTCAATCGAATACACGTCGCGCGCCACCTGACTCAGCACCGCCGCCTGATAGCCGCAACCGGTACCGATTTCGAGCACGCTCGCAAGCGTCCGGCCGGCTGCCGCGAGTTCGATCATGCGTGCGACCACCGAAGGTTTCGAGATCGTCTGGTGATGACCGATCGGCAGCGCGGCGTCTTCGTAAGCCTGCGTGGCGAGCCCCGGATCGACGAACATGTGGCGCGGCACCACCGACATCGCATGCAGCACGCGCGGATCGGTCACGCCGTTCGTGCGCAGGCGTTCGACCATGCGCTCGCGCACCCGTTCCGAAGTCAGCGCCTGCGCGCCATTCAAGGCGACATTCGGCGCGGTGCTGCGCTCCGGTGTCTTCACCGGATGACGCGCGGCGCGATGGCTCGCAACTTCCGTGCGTGCGCCGGACGGCACACGTGCCGTGCCCGGGCGCGAGTCCGTCGCGCTGTGACCTGAGGTGACCGATGCGCCCGACACACCGGACGCGCGCAGTTCGCCGGATCGCCCTTCGGGCTTGCGCGGCTCGCGCACCAGATCCTCGAGCCCCAGCGGAAAGCGCTTCGCGCGTTCGCCGCTCATGAAGCACCGCTCCCGGCGCGCGCCCATTCGCGCGCCGCGGGCAGCATATGAGTGTGGGTCAGATCGAGTTGCAACGGCGTAATCGACACGTGGCCGTTGGCGACTGCGTGGAAATCGGTGCCTTCGCTGGCATCGCGTGCGCTGCCGGAAGGACCGATCCAGTAGATCGGTTCGCCGCGCGGGTTGGTCTGGCGGATGACCGGTTGCGACGGATGGCGTTTGCCAAGCCGTGTCACCTGCCAGTCGCGCAATTGTGCATACGGCAGATTGGGGATATTGACGTTCAGCAGCGGATGACCGGGCAACGGCGCCTGCAGATAATGCGCGACGATTTCCGCGGCGACGCGGGTCGCGTCTTCGAGATGCACCCAGTCTTTGTCGACGAGCGAAAACGCGATGGCAGGCACGCCGAACATGATGCCTTCGGTCGCCGCAGCGACCGTACCCGAGTACAACGTATCCTCGCCCATGTTCTGGCCATTGTTGATACCGGATACGACGAGATCGGGCGTGTGATCGAGCATGCCGGTCAACGCGACGTGCACGGAGTCGGTGGGCGTACCGTTCACGTAATAGAAGCCGTTCGGCGCGCGCAGCACCGATAGCGGCCGCGACAGCGTCAGCGAGTTCGACGCGCCGCTGCAGTTCTGCTCGGGTGCCATCACGGTGACGTCAGCGAGCGGCTTCAGCGCTTCATAGAGCGCAGCAAGGCCGGGCGCCAGATAACCGTCGTCATTGCTGAGTAGGATTCGCATCCGACGATTGTAACCGAGGAAGGAAGGCACGCGAACGACAGGTCCTGCACGATGCGCGCCCGGCCCTTCGCATGATAAAAACGCACGGTCGTTCGGCTTGCTTTACACTCGATCCTTGCTGGGTATTTCATGCGACGTCGCGTCGTTCCAATGCCCGTGCCATCCACCCTGCCAGCCGCTGGCAACAGAACCCGCTGAGGAGACAGCATGCGCGCGATTCGCTGCAACGAATATGGGCCGCCGGAGAGCCTGGTCGTCGAAGATCTGCCGGAGCTGCAACCGAAAACCGGCGAAGTCGTCATCGACGTGAAGGCCGCGAGTGTCAATTTTCCCGATGTCCTGATCATCGAAAACAAATACCAGTTCAAGCCGGCGCTGCCGTTCACGCCGGGCTCCGAAGTCGCGGGTATCGTACGTGCAGTCGGCGATGGCGTGACGCATGTTCGCCCTGGCGCGCGCGTCGTCGCGTTCACTGGCTCGGGCGGCTTCGCCGAACAGGCAGTCGCGCCTGCCGGCGCGTGTATTCCGCTCGCCGATGGAATCGATTTCGCGCAGGCCGCGGCCTTCACGCTCGTCTATGGAACCTCGCATCACGCAGTGGTCGATCGTGCCGCGCTACAGGCCGGCGAAACCATGCTCGTGCTCGGTGCGGCGGGCGGCGTTGGACTCGCCGCTGTCGAGATCGGCAAGGCGCTTGGCGCACGTGTCATCGCTGCCGCGTCGACTGACGAAAAGCTCGCGGCCTGTGTCGAACACGGTGCGGATGCAACCATCAACTACAGCCGCGAAGACCTGCGCGAGCGCATCAAGGCGCTAACCGACGGCAAGGGGCCGGACGTGATCTACGATCCGGTCGGCGGGGTCTATGCGGAACCGGCGTTTCGCAGTATCGGTTGGCGTGGGCGCTATCTGGTTGTCGGCTTCGCGAACGGCGAGATTCCGAAGCTGCCGCTCAATCTCACGTTGTTGAAGGGCGCGAGCCTCGTCGGCGTTTTCTGGGGCGATTTTGCGAAACGCGAACCGCAACGCAACGCGGCCGCGTTCAAGGAACTGCTGGGGTGGATGCAGCAAGGCAAGCTGCGGCCCTTCATTTCGGCGCGCTATGCGCTGGAGGATACCGGGCGCGCGTTGCGCGATATGGCTGAGCGGCGTGTGACGGGCAAGATCGTCATCGTGCCGTAGGGGGTTGTTACAGCGCGATACGTAGAGTCCAGGATTGTGATTCCTGTCGTCGCGGATTCGTGTCCGGTCAGCTGCGCGTTGTGTAGCGGCCAAACGCCGGACGCAACCCGCGCCGACACCACTCAAACGATCTGTTGCGCGTGCAACCGCGCAATGCGCTCCGCGTCATAACCGAGCGATTGCAGGACCTCGTCGGTATGCTCACCGAGTTCCGGTCCGAGCCAGCGCGTCTCGCCAGGTGTGTCCGAGAGCTTCGGCGTAACGCCGGGCAACGCAATGTCGCGGCCGTCCTGCCACTTGAAATGCTGGATCATGTGCCGCGCCATGTATTGCGGGTCGGTGAACATGTCGGCCACGCTGTAGATCCGTCCGACCGGCACGTCGGCGGCGTTCAGCACGGCGAGCGCTTCGTCGATCGTGCGGGACGCGAGCCACGCGGCGATCGCACCGTCGATTTCCGCCGTGCGCGGCACACGTCCATCGTTGTGCGTAAGCGACGGATCGTTCGCGAGATCGTCGCGTTCGATCGCGAGCATCAGGCGCCGGAAAATCGGATCGCTGTTGCCGCCGATCACGATGCTGCCGTCGCGACACGGGTACGTATTCGACGGCACGATGCCCGGCAACGACGCACCAGTGCGTTCCCGCACCATGCCGTACACGCCGTATTCCGGCACCACGCTTTCCATCATGTTGAACACGGCCTCGTACAGCGCGACGTCGACGACCTGCCCCTTGCCACCATTGACCTGCCGATGATGCAGCGCCATCAGCGCGCCAATCACGCCATGCAGCGCAGCGATCGAATCGCCGATCGAAATACCGATGCGCGGCGGCGGCAGATCCGGATAGCCGGTGATATGCCGCAAGCCGCCCATCGACTCAGCGATCGCGCCGAAACCAGGCCGGTCGCGATACGGCCCACTCTGGCCATAGCCGGAGAGCCGCACCATCACGAGTCCGGGGTTGTCAGCCGACAGCACGTCGTAGCCAAGACCGAGTTTCTCGAGCAGCCCGGGCCGGAAATTCTCGATCACGATGTCCGCTTCCTGCGCGAGCCGACGCACGATCTCCTTGCCCTCATCGGCCTTCAGATTCACCGTCACCGATTTCTTGTTACGCGCCTGCACCGCCCACCACAGCGACGTGCCGCCCGCTTCCGGATAAAGCTTGCGCCATTTGCGCAGCGGATCGCCGCCCTTCGGGTCTTCGATCTTGATCACGTCCGCCCCGAATTCGCCGAGAAAACGCGCCGCGAACGGACCCGCAATCAAGGTGCCGAGTTCGAGTACCTTCACGCCCGCAAGCGGGCCACCCGTGGCGTTCGTCGCGCTCATCTGTCTGGGTTCCTGTGTCTGTTGTGCGGGTTTGCGGTGCTCGACGTACCGGCCGGGTCCGACCGTTATAGCGAGCGTCGGTCGAGCATTGCGCGCGCAATCGTGCCGGCGTCGACGTATTCAAGTTCACCGCCCACCGGCACGCCGCGCGCGAGACGCGTGACGCTCAGGCCGCGCGCCTTGAGCGTCTGTCCGAGATAGTGCGCGGTAGCCTCGCCTTCGTTCGTGAAGTTGGTGGCAAGCACGACCTCTTTCACGATGCCGTCGGTGGCGCGTCTGACGAGTCGATCGAAATGAATCTCCTTCGGACCGATACCGTCGAGCGGACTCAGCCGCCCCATCAGCACGAAATACAGACCACGGTAGGTCATGGTCTGTTCGAGCATGATCTGGTCGGCCGGCGTTTCGACCACGCACAGCAGCGTTGTGTCTCGCTCCGTGTCGCTGCAGACCTCGCAGATCTGCGCTTCGGTAAACGTGTTGCACTTCTCGCAATGCTGCAGATGCTCGGTCGCGAACAATAGCGAGCGACCGAGTTTCTCCGCACCTTCGCGGTCGTGCTGCATCAGGTGATATGCCATGCGTTGCGCGGATTTCGGCCCGACGCCTGGCAATACGCGCAGCGCCTCGACGAGCGCCGACAGGGCGGAAGGTTGTTTCATGCGATATCGGCGGCGTCGGAGGGAAGAAAGCGCAGGGACTGGGCGGCACGGCGCCGCTTCGGATCGAAGGCGGCGTGCCGTTCAGTGCAGCATCAGAAAGGCAGCTTGAAGCCCGGCGGCAACGGCAGACCCGAAGTCATGCCGCCCATCTTTTCCTGCGCGGTGGCTTCGGCCTTGCGTACGGCGTCGTTGAACGCCGCGGCGACGAGGTCTTCGAGCATGTCCTTGTCGTCGGCGAGCAGGCTCGGATCGATCGATACGCGGCGCACGTCGTTCTTGCAGGTCATCGTCACCTTCACGAGACCGGCGCCCGACTGGCCCTCGACCTCGATCAGCGCGAGTTGCTCCTGCATCTTCTTCATGTTTTCCTGCATCTGCTGGGCCTGCTTCATCAGCCCGGCGAGTTGGCCTTTCATCATGGGTGTGCTCCTTCTGGATCGTATGAAATCGTGATTCGGGTTTGCCGGGTCTCGCTGCCCGCGCTCCACGCTGCGCGGAGGGACAAGTTGCCGGCGGATAAGAGATACGCAAACGCTCTATAAGCGGCGTACCTGCGGTTAATGTGCGGACGGCGGCGTGCCCGCGGCCGTGCCCTGTGCAATCGGCCGGATCGAGCCGGGCACGATGCTCGCACCGAACTCGCGGATCAGCGATTGCACGAACGGATCGGTGCCGATTTCACGCTCGGCTTCCTGCTGACGCTGCGCGCGGGCTGCTGCATCGAACGCGGCGGCCGTGCGCCGTGCCGGTCCGACTTCGACCTGCACATCGACAGCGTGGCCGAGCCGTTCGGCCAGCGCCACTTTCAGCTTCGCGACCTGCGATGCCTCTGCGTACTGCGGCACCGGCACATTCAGGCGCAGCGTCGTGCCATCCAGCGCCATCAGTTCGCTGTTGAATGCCAGTTGATACGAGATGCCTTTCAGCGGCAGGCCGGCGGCAAGCGCGGGCCAGTCGCCGTTGAAGCCGAGCGGATCGAGCGCGATTGCGGGTGGCAGCGGTCGCGTATCAACAGCGGGCGCGGGTGTGGCCGGAATCATGCGGACATCGTCGGGGCCGTTGTCGAACGCGGGCACGAAACCGTCGTCGGGTGGCGCGAAGTACGCATCGTCCAGCGACACCGGGACGTAGTCGTCCGGCGGCATGTCGTCCCACGGCGGTGTCGATGCCGAGCGCGGTGCGGCGGCGCTCGGTCCGCCAGTGGCCGGCGACCGTGCGGTCGGCCCATCTGGTGCCGCACTGCGTGCAGGTCGCGGAGTCGGCACCGGCACATTCACGCGCGGCGCAGCAGCCTTCGCTACGGCAGGCGGCGCCGGCTGGGCCGCGGCATTCGCGCGATCGCGTCCCGACGAAACCTTGAGGCCCGCGTTGCGCAATACGTCGAGTGCCGCGCTTGCACCGCCCACGCGGCGCGCGGCGCCGGCGGCTGCAACCTCCGGTACGTTTTCTGCAGCGGCGAGCGGAAGATCAGGCGTTGTTTGGGGTACTACAGGCGAAGCGGCGGCTGGCACCTCGGCCGGTTCCGGTCGCGATGCGGGCTCGGCGGCTACGTGCTGCGCAGTGGAATCAAATGTCTCGTCTTGAGCGGGCTGCGAATCTAACTCGACGCTGACCGGTGCGGTTTCAATTGCTTGCGCCGCGTCTGCCGCGGGCGTTTGCGTCGCTCCACTGTCGGTCGGCACAATTGCAGCTGTCGCGGCCGGTGCCTCGATTGGCGCCGCGGTTTCGCGCGACACAGCCGGCAACGTCGGCGCGGAGACCCGCTCGATCTTGTCAGCCTGAGTATTAGCCACCGGCGAAGTTGCAGTTGCAGCCGAAGCTGCTGCTGCGCTGACAGACCGCGTCGCGTCATCCGGCACAGCGCGCTCGACCGGACGCGCGATACCCTGCGGCGCAGCGGCGGCCACCGGTGCAGTTGCGCGCCGACTGCCACCTGCTTCAACCGACGGCGCACGCGCCGCCGGCACAGCCTCACCGCCACCACCGCCGCCCGGCGCCGGCTCGAACGCCAGCATGCGCAGCAGCGTCATCGTGAAGCCCGCGTATTCATCGGGCGCGAGGCCCAGTTCACTGCGTCCGATCGTCGCGATCTGATAGAACAGCTGCACCTGCTCCGCGCTCAACGCGTCGGCAAAACGACGCAGATCGGTGGCTTCCGGCCATTCGTCCAGCACCGACGCCGGCGCGAACTGTGCCCACGCGACCCGATGCAACAGGCTAGCCAGATCCTGCAGCGCCGTCGAAAACGACAGGCTGCGCAGCGACATTTCGTCGGCGACCGCGAGCACTGCAGCACCGTCGCCGGTGGCCAGCGCATCGAGCAGACGCACCAGATAACTCTGGTCGAGCGCGCCAAGCATGCCGCGGATGGCGTCCTCGGTAATCTGGTTGGCTGAGTAAGCGATCGCCTGATCGGTCAGCGACAGCGCATCGCGCATCGAGCCGTCCGCCGCACGTGCGAGCAAACGCAGCGCCTGGGCCTCGAAGCTGATCTGCTCTTCGCCGAGAATCCGTTCCAGGTGCGACACGATGTGGCCGGCCGGCATCTGCTTCAGATTGAACTGTAGACAGCGCGACAGCACGGTGACCGGAATTTTCTGCGGATCGGTCGTAGCGAGAATGAACTTGACGTGTGCGGGCGGTTCTTCCAGCGTCTTCAACATCGCGTTGAACGCATGGTTCGTCAGCATGTGCACTTCGTCGATCATGTAGACCTTGAAGCGCGCATCGACCGGCGCATAAACCGCGCGTTCGAGTAGCGCAGCCATCTCGTCGACGCCGCGATTGCTCGCCGCATCCATTTCCACGTAGTCGACGAAGCGGCCTTCATCGATCTCGCGACACGCACGACACACGCCGCACGGCGTGGACGTAACACCGGTCTCGCAGTTCAGCGCCTTTGCGAAGATCCGCGAGAGCGTCGTCTTGCCGACGCCGCGGGTACCGGTAAACAGATAGGCGTGATGTAGCCGGCCGCCGTCGAGCGCGTGCGTGAGCGCGCGCACCACGTGCTCCTGTCCGACGAGCGAAGCGAAATCCTTCGGCCGCCATTTGCGTGCGAGAACTTGATAGGTCATCGAGAAATTGTATCAGTAACGATGCTGCGCAAAGACGAATCGAAAACGGCCGCTGGGGAGACAGGCGTACGTCGCCACACCATTGATTTTCACTAATAGAAAGATAGTTCGAAATCGCGAAGCAACAGAAAACTGCACGGGGACACGCTAGCTGACGCGGCAGGAAATGGCAGAAAAACCGGGAGGAAAGCAAAGCAGAAAGAGGAAGGTGACGAGCCTGACCCTCGGCACTGGTGGAAAACGGCTGTGGCTGCTTCGTTCCCGACCTGACCAGGTTGACCGCCCCTCCATGCGAGGAGGCCCGTCACGTTGAATTGTATCATCGGAGCCCCGGCAACGCGACAGTTAATGGCGGCAAATGTGCGAAGACCGTTGAGCCAACGCTCGTTGCGCGCCTCTTGTGTTTGTCTCCGGAATCACCAGATAAGGAACGTGGCAGCACGTCGGCAGCATGAAACCCCACTGCCCTGATGACTACTATCACGGCGGGCAGCACATAGTGATTTAAGCTAAACTGGCGTGCAGATGTCCCGCAATACGTGGCACCCAAGCACCCTTCCGAGGCCGCTTACGCGGATTATCGAACGGGTTCGACGGGGTCCGGCTCGCGGCAACACGAACAGAAGTTTTTCCGGTTTTGGTGTATCGTGGCGAGCAATTCAGGCCGGCCTCGATCCGAAAGAGGTATTCATACAATGAGCGAACAAATCAAGCATATTAGCGACGCATCATTTGAAGCGGACGTCGTCAAATCCGATAAACCCGTGCTACTCGACTTCTGGGCCGAATGGTGCGGTCCGTGCAAGATGATTGCGCCGATCCTCGACGAAGTCGCGAAGGAATACGACGGTCGCGTGCAGATCGCCAAGATCAATGTCGACGAACATCAATCGACGCCGGTGAAATTCGGCGTGCGCGGCATCCCCACGCTGATCCTGTTCAAGAACGGCGCGGTCGCTGCACAGAAAGTGGGCGCCCTGTCGAAATCGCAACTCACCGCGTTCCTCGACGGCAACCTGTAACCTGTTTTTGCACGGCGCGCAGGCTGCGCCCTGAATCGGGCGTGTTGTCGACCGACAACACGCCCGATCGTTAGATGCCGCTCGGCCAGGTTGGCGGATGCCGGCGTGTGCTATGCTAGAATCTAGAAAACGTCGAAAAGACGTGTAACGCGTAAGTCCTTGAGCGGTTCCGCTCAACTCTCCTCCCAGATTTCATTTCGTCGCACCTTCTCCTGCGGGTTCTCCGTATGCATTTATCCGAGCTCAAGACACAGCACGTGTCCGAACTGATCGAGATGGCCAATGGCCTCGAGATCGAAAGTGCGAACCGCCTGCGCAAGCAGGAACTGATGTTCGCTATTCTTAAAAAGCGCGCCAAGACGGGCGAAACAATTTTCGGTGACGGCACGCTCGAAGTGCTTCCGGACGGCTTCGGCTTCCTGCGTTCGCCGGAAACCTCGTATCTCGCGAGCACGGACGACATCTACATCAGCCCGTCGCAGATCCGCCGCTTCAATCTGCATACCGGCGACACGATCGAAGGTGAAGTCCGCACGCCGAAGGACGGCGAGCGCTACTTCGCACTGGTCAAGGTCGACAAGGTCAACGGGCAGGCGCCCGAGGCCTCGAAGCACAAGATCATGTTCGAAAACCTCACGCCGCTGCACCCGAACAAGGTGCTGCTGCTCGAGCGCGAAATGCGCGGTGAGGAGAACGTGACGGGCCGCGTCATCGATATGATCGCGCCGATCGGCAAGGGCCAGCGCGGCCTGCTGGTCGCTTCGCCCAAGTCCGGCAAGACCGTGATGCTTCAGCACATCGCACACGCGATCAAGCAGAACCATCCCGATGTCATCCTGTTCGTGCTACTGATCGACGAACGCCCGGAAGAAGTGACGGAAATGCAGCGTTCGGTGGCCGGCGAAGTCATCGCGTCCACGTTCGATGAACCCGCCGCACGTCACGTGCAGGTCGCCGAAATGGTGATCGAGAAAGCGAAGCGCCTCGTCGAAATGAAGAACGACGTCGTGATCCTGCTCGATTCGATCACGCGTCTCGCGCGGGCGTACAACACGGTTGTGCCGGCGTCAGGCAAGGTACTGACGGGTGGTGTCGATGCCAACGCACTGCAGCGCCCGAAGCGCTTCTTCGGCGCCGCTCGCAATATCGAGGAAGGCGGTTCGCTGACCATCATCGGCACCGCGCTGATCGAAACCGGCAGCCGCATGGACGACGTGATCTACGAAGAGTTCAAGGGCACCGGCAACATGGAAGTGCACCTCGAGCGCCGTCTTGCCGAAAAGCGCGTCTACCCGTCGATCAACCTAAACAAGTCCGGCACGCGCCGCGAAGAACTGTTGATCAGGCCAGAAATCCTGCAAAAAATCTGGATCCTGCGCAAGTTCATCCACGACATGGACGAAGTCGAAGCGATGGAATTCCTGCTCGACAAGGTTCGCCAGACCAAGAACAACTCCGAGTTCTTCGACATGATGCGACGCGGCAGCTAGCGTAACGTAACGCTGCGCGGCGGCCTCAGCAAAGCCTGCGTCGCAACAGAAAACCGCCCGCCTCACGCGGGCGGTTTTTTTTCGCGCGTCGTGCGCGATGTTCTCCTGTCGCATTCACTCGCCATCAACCTGTACGTGAACGTTCACGTTGTACTATAATCCGGCCTATCGATTCAGGCTCCCCATTCGCCATGCCGACAGATCCCGCCTCTCCCCTGCTGACCGTACAGGACGCCGCGAAGCAACTGCAGGTCACACCGCGCACGCTGAAGTACTACGAGGAACGCGGTCTCGTCACGCCGACGCGCAGCGAAGGCCGCTACCGTCTGTACGACGACGCCGACCTCGAACGTTTCGCGCGAATCCTGCGTCTGCGTTCGCTGGGCTTTTCGTTGCAAGGCATCACCGAGATGCTGAAGCGTCCGTTCGAGCGTCATGAGAACGGGCGCTCGCGGCTATCGGACGAGTCGCTACGGGAAGTCCGCGACGCACTCACACAGCAGATCGATGCGCTCAATACGCGTATCGACGCCGTCCGGCGCGAACTGAAGGAAGCGCAAGCGCTGAAAACCGAATTGAGTCGCGACCTCGAATACGTGGAGCGGCGCGTCGCGGGAGAAAGCGTGGACGTGCTGCTCGAACAGCGGCGCAATGCGCTTGCCAGAAAGCGGACTACGGCCGCAAAGCAAACAGATCAGACCCAACCGGCAAAGGCCGCAAAGCAGACCACGGCGCGGAACCGCTCTGCATGAACGCTGCGCCATCACGTGTCCCGCTTTTCAGTGCCGAAAAGCTGCGCGGCGATTTTTTCCCATGGGTACTCGCGGTCGTCACCGGCCTCGATTACTTCGACAACGCCATCTTCTCGTTCTTCACGAGCTATATCGCGGGCGGTGTCAATGCGTCGCCGGACGAACTCGTCTGGTCATCGAGCGCCTATGCCGTCGCTGCGGTGCTCGGCATCCTGCAACAGCAATGGTGGGTCGAGCGGATCGGTTATCGACGCTACGTTGCGGGCTGCATGCTGCTCTATGCGGCTGGCGCAGTCGCGGCGGCGCTCTGCGAAAGCTCCGTCGAACTCGCGTTTGCCCGCGGCTTTCAGGGCTATTTCATCGGCCCGATGATGGGCACCTGCCGCATCCTGATCCAGCTCAGTTTCACGCCCCAACAACGCCCCGCCGCCACGCGCGCCTTCCTGATCCTGATCGTCGTGAGCACCGCGCTGGCGCCGCTGCTGGGCGGTCAGCTCGTCGCGCATTTCGACTGGCGCGCGCTGTTTGCCTGTACGGCGCCGGTCGGTGTGCTGTTCGCGATCCTCGCGTTGCTGGCGCTACCCAACTCCGGTGACGTGCAGCCTGAAGAACGTGGCGCGACACATTTCTGGCCCTACCTGATCTTCGCGTTCGCACAAGGCGCGCTTCAGATCGTGATGCAGCAGGTCCGCTTCAAGCTCTTTAGCGCGTCGCCGGAACTGGTCGTGCTGACCGTCTCTGGCATCGGCGCGCTTGCCTGGTTCGCCTGGCAGCAATGGCATCATCCGTCGCCGCTCGTGCGCTTGCATGCGTTACGCGAAAAGACCTTCCAGATGGGCCTGATTCTCTACATGTTCTACTACTACGAGTCGACCGCGTTCAGCTATCTGATCGCGCGGTTTCTCGAAGGCGGGCTGGGCTATCCGGTGGAAAACACGGGGCAACTGGTCGGTGTGACGTCGCTCATTTCCGCCAGTGCACTCTTCGTCTATCTGCGCTACGCAAAACTGCTGCCGCGCAAGAAGTGGCTCATCGTGTCAGGTTTCGCGATCGCCGCTTTCGCCGCCACGTGGATGACGCGGATGTCGCCCGACGTCGGCGAAGCCGCCTTGATCGTGCCGTTGTTGCTGCGCGGGCTGCTGTTGCTGTTCATCGTGCTGCCGGTCGCCAACCTGACCTTCAGGATCTTCGCGATCGAGGAATTCACGCACGGCTATCGCCTGAAAAACATCGTTCGACAGTTGACCATTTCATTCGCGACGGCATCGGTCATTATCATCGAGCAGCATCGTCAGGCGCTGCATCAGGCGCGCCTCGCCGAATACGCGAACCCGTTCAATCCCGCATTCCAGAGTACGATCGCGGCACTGACGAACGACTTCGTCTCGACCGGACGCTCGCTCGCCGAAGCGCACGCGCTGGCTATCGTCGAAGTCAGCAGAATGGTGGCGCGGCAGGCCAGCTTCCTGACCTCGCTGGATGGCTTTTACTTCCTGATCGGCGTGGCCGTCTGCGGCGGCATCTTCGCCGCGTGGCAAAAACAGATCGACTGACCGATGCTTGCGAAACTCACTCACTGGTTCGATTCCCGCCGCCGCGATCGCGCGCTGCGCCGCTACGCGATCTCCGATGCACTCTGGCAACAGACGCTCGATGGCCTGCCGTTCCTCGCCCACCTCGACACCGCCGACCTCGTCCGTCTGCGCGAACTGACCAGTCTGTTCATCGCGCAGAAGCAATTCTCGACCGCACACGACCTCGAACTGACCGATGCGATCACGGTCGCGATCGCCGCGCAGGCGAGCCTGCCGATATTGAATCTCGGGCTCGAGCTGTATCGGGGCTGGGTCGGCATACTCGTCTACCCGGGTGACTTCGTCGTCCGCCAGACTGTCGAGGACGAAGACGGCGTCGTCCACGAAGTCGAACACGACGCCAGCGGAGAAGCATGGGAAGGCGCCCATGTCGCTCTGTCGTGGGAAGACGCGCAGATGACCGACGGCCAGGACGCGTACAACGTCGTGATCCACGAATTCGCGCACAAGATCGATATGCTGAGCGGCGAAGCCGACGGCCACCCGCCGCTCTTTCGCCGCTGGCACGCGCCGCTCGACGCGGCGGCCTGGGCCGGTGTGTTCGACCATGCCTACGACCAGTTCTGCGCGAAAATCGACGCGGTGCCGCAGCGCCGCTGGTCGCGCTTCGAGCGGGAATCGCTGATCGATCCCTACGCAGCGGACCACCCATCGGAATTTTTTGCCGTTTGCAGCGAAGCGCTGTTCGTCCAGCCGCACGCGTTCGAGGCCGAGTACCCCGAGCTGTACCGGCTGCTCGCGCGCTATTACCGGCAGGATCCGGCGCGCACCGGGGCGCTTGAGGGACTTGAGGCGCAGGCACCTAAAAAGTCGTCAACCGACTGATTTTCTGGCATAATCGCCGTTTTTCGACCGTAGGCAAGTGGCTCGCGCCAAAATGCCGTTCGCGCCTGACGCGGCGGCACGCGGGTTGGCTACCGCCAGATTAAAGGAACGACCATGAAAGAAGGCATTCACCCGAATTACCGCGAAGTTCTGTTCGTCGATATGTCGATCGACTTCAAGTTTGTGACGCGCTCGACCATCCAGACTCGCGAAACCGGCGAATTCAACGGCAAGACCTACCCGCTCGCGAAGATCGAAGTGTCGTCGGAATCGCATCCGTTCTACACGGGTCAACAAAAGATCATGGACACGGCCGGCCGTGTCGAGAAGTTCAACAAGAAGTTCGGCGCACGCGCCATCGGCAAGGTCGCCGCGAAGTAAGCGGGCGGCATTGCGGGCCTCGATTGATCTCGTGGCCGAAGCAAGGCACCAAGGGGCAGCGTAAGCTGCCCTTTTTTATCGCCTATCCCCGCAGCCGGACAGCCCCACGTAAGCGCCGGCAAGACAGCCAGCCGTGACGGCCAACGCGCGGCACGTCTACAATGCCGGATGCTCCAGACCGGTCGTCGTCCCGGGCCACGGTTCACGCTGTCCGCCGCACTGCCTTTCCGATACCCAGACACCTGCATGAGACCTGCCGTTCGCCTCACCGCCTCCGCGACCAGTGCATTACCTCGCTGGCTGCTGCTCGCCATCTGCATCATCTACGCTTCGTTCGGCCTGTTCGGCCGCGATCCGTGGAAGAACGAGGATGCAGCGGGCTTCGGCGTCATGTGGACGATGGCGACGGGCCATTTGCACGACTGGCTGCTGCCGAATCTGGTCGGCAAGTACATCACCGCGGAAGGACCGCTCGGCTACTGGCTCGGCGCCAGTGCGATCCGCATGCTGGCACCGTGGGTCGACGCGAGCAACGCGTCGCGCGTCTTCACCGGGTTGCTGTTTTGCGTCGCCTGCGCGTTCGTCTGGTACGCCGCTTACCTGCTCGGCCGCCGCCCCGAAGTGCAGCCGTTCAAATATGCGTTCGGCGGCGAGCCGGAGCCACGCGACTTCGGCCGCACGCTGGCCGACGGCGCCCTGCTCATTCTTCTCGCCTGCTTCGGTCTCGCCGAGCGCGGCCACGAAACCACGCCGCAGATCATGCAGTTCGTCTGCGTCGCGATGCTCGTCTATGGCCTCGTGCGGATGATCGACAAGCCGCTGCAAGGTGCGCTGGTCTGGGGACTCGCGATCGGCCTCGTCGCCCTGTCGAGCTCGCCGGTGCTGGTCGGCGCCCTGCTCATCGGCACGCTCGCGATGACACTGACGGTCCGCGAAACGCGCTCGCGCTGGCTACTGCTCGCCGGCTTGCCGGTTGCGCTCGTCGTATCGGTCTCGTGGCCGCTTGCCGTGCTGTCGATCTTCCCCGACGACGCCGTGTGGTTCCTGAACCAGTGGATGCGTGGCAGCATCAACGCGTTCGGTGGCTCGCCCGACCCCGTGCTGCGTTACGCGCTGAAGAACCTGCCGCTCTTCACCTGGCCCGCGTGGCCACTCGCGCTGTGGGCGTTCTTCAGTTGGGCCGGGTTGCGTCGCGCGCCGCACGTCGCGATTCCGCTGTCGGTGATTACGCCACTGCTGATCCTCGTGGTGCTGCAAAGCCATGAGTCGAACCGGCTTTACATGCTGCTGCTGCCCGCTCTTGCAGTGCTCGCCACGTTCGCACTGCCCACGCTCAAGCGCGGTGCGATCAATGCGATCGACTGGTTCGCGATGCTGAGCTTCACGATCATCGGTTCCGCGGTGTGGCTTTTCTGGCTCGCGGGCCTGACCGGGTTCCCGCAGCCGCTCGCGCGCAATCTCGCACGCTATGCGCCGGGCTTCACACCGCAGTTCAAGATCCTGTCATTTGTCTGCGCGGTGGCGGTCACTGTCTGCTGGTTCGCACTCGCGCGCTGGCGGATGTCGCGGCATCCGAAGGTGCTATGGCGCAGCGTCGTGCTATCGAGCGCCGGCACCACGCTGATGTGGGTGCTGCTCATGACGCTGTGGCTGCCGCTCATCAACTACAGCCGGACCTACAAGGACGTTGCCGAACAGATCTCGAGTCATCTGCCCGAGGACTACAGCTGCATCTCGCCGGTGCGGCTCGGCGATGCGCAGATCGCGACCTTCGCGTACTTCGGCGACATGCACTTCTCGTTCAACGAAGACTGCGACGTGATCCTGCGTCAGGACCGCCAGGACTTCGGCGAACCGAGCTCGATGCCCACCTACATCTGGAAGCTCGTGTGGGAAGGCCGGCGCGTCGCCGACCGTGACGAGCGCTTCCGCCTGTACGTTCGGATCGACCGGCCGAAGCCGCCGGTCAAGCGCCGCACGATCCGTCGCCAGCCGGACTGACCATGCTAGCTGACGTGCGGAAAATCGCCGGGCTTGCATGGCCCGTGCTGATCGGTCAGCTTGCGATCGTCGCCTTCGGCGTGATTGATACGGCGATGGTCGGCCGCTACTCCGCGCTCGATCTTGCGGCTCTCGGCCTCGGTGCGTCGATCTACATATCGGTCTTCATCGGCCTCACCGGCATTCTTACCGCACTGCAACCGATCGTCGCGCAGCTCTATGGTGCGCGGCGCTACGGCGAGATCGGCGAGGAAGTCCGGCAAGCACTGTGGCTCGCGCTTGCACTGGCCGTGCTCGGTTTCGCGATCCTCTATTTTCCCGGCCCGTTGTTGCGTATCGCACGCGCGCCCGAGGCGTTGAGCGACCGCACCGTGGCCTATCTGCGCATCCTGTCGTTCGGACTCCCGGCGAGTCTTGCGTTTCGTGTCTACAGCTCGCTCACCAATGCCGTGGGCCAACCACGGCTCGTGATGATCCTGCAGATCGGCGCGCTGCTGCTCAAGATTCCGCTCAACACCTGGCTGATCTTCGGCGGCCTCGGCATACCGGCACTCGGCGGCCCGGGCTGCGCGTTCGCCAGCACCGCGATCAACTGGACGCTCGCCATAGTCGGCATGAGGCTGCTCACCAAGCTCGATATTTTCCGGCCCTTCGCGATCTTCACGCGCTTCTGCTGGCCGGTATGGCAGCGGCAGATCGAACTATTGAAGCTCGGTATTCCGATGGGACTGTCGTATCTGATCGAGGTCACGTCGTACACGTTCATGGCGCTCTTCATCGCGCGCTTTGGTACGACCACGCTCGCGGGCCACCAGATCGCAGGCAACATCGGCGCAGTGCTGTACATGACGCCGCTGTCGATCGGTATCGCTGCGTCGACCCTCGCCGCCCAGGCACTCGGCGCGCGGCGCTACGAGGCCGCCCGCACGCTGTCGCGGCACGGCATCGCGATGGCCTGCACGATCGCCTGTGGCTACGGCATCATCGTGCTCGCGCTGCGACCGTTGATCATCGCGGGCTACACGCCCAATCCACAGGTGACGGCAACGGCGATGCAGCTGGTGCTGATTGTCGTGTGCTACCACCTGTTCGATGCATTGCAGGTCACGACGGCATTCGTGCTGCGCGCCTACAAGGTCGTGGTGGTACCGACCGTGATCTATGCAGTCGCGCTGTGGGGCGTCGGTCTCGGCGGCGGATATCTGCTTGGCTTCGACGTCGGCGGTGCGATACCCGAGTGGCTGACCGGCGCGCGCGGTTTCTGGGCCGCCAACGCGGCGAGCCTCGCGATCGCCGGCAGCGGGCTGCTGCTGTACTGGCGCAGCGTCAGCGCGCGCTCGGTTCGCGAAGCCGCGATCGCACGCACCGATACAGTCGTTTGATACGCGCGCGGTGCGCCCGCACCGCGTCGAAACACCCGCCCGGCCGGGCTCGCACCGCGCAGATTAAAAAGAAAAAGTGCGTATGCGGAATCGCGGGAAACCTCTGAAAAACATAAACCCCAAGATTCAACGAATGTTAAATATCGCGTGAAGTGATTTACTTAGGATTAATCGATCGGTATAAATCGACGGCCTTTTCATAAAAAGGGCGCGCAATTTGTCCTATGCTTAAGCGCAGCGCTTGCTGACTGGATGCGCGATCCGTTCCCGGCTAACTTTTTTGCCCTCAATGGAGTGCCTGCCATGCTGAAAAAGCTGTTGATGCTGTGTGTTGCCCTGATCCTGTCGATATCGGCGGGTTTTGCGGCTGCCGTCGAAGTCAATACCGCCGATCAAGCCGCACTCGAATCGGTAAAAGGTATCGGCCCCGTTCATGCAAAAGCGATCCTCGACGAGCGCGCGAAAAACGGTCCATTCAAGGACGCGGACGACCTCGCGACCCGCGTTAAGGGAATCGGCACGAAGTCGGTGGTGAATCTCGAAGCGGCGGGTCTGACGATCAACGGCTCGTCGAGCGCACCGACCGGCTCCAAAGCCGCAGCGACGAAGTCCACGACACCGGCTGCAACGACCCCGGCAGCGCCGGCAGCCAACACACCAGCGGCTCCGCCGGCAGCAACCACCGCAGCGGCCTCGGACGGCAAGGCCACCAAGACGAAGCGTTCCAAGAAGAGCAAGGCTGCGGCTTCCGACGCCGCCGCAGCTTCCGCTGCGGCACCGGCCACAGCCGCAGCCGCCTCGGACAGCAAGCCCGCAAAGACGAAGAAATCGAAAAAGAGCAAAGCTGCATCGGCGGCAGCCGCTTCAGGCACCTGACACATAGCAGTTGCAAACTGCATCAAGGAGGCGAACCGGCGGCGCGTTGCGGTCCATCCGGTGAGCCTCGCGAATCATCCGTGCCGCGCATCCGCGCGGTGTTTTCCCCCTCCGGCTCGCGCTTCGCAGAGCGAACCATGCAAGCCGGACATCCAGTGAGATCGCCATGAGCCTACTCGACACACTCGGTTCCCTGCTTGGCAAGTCGCCCGATGGCGGCGGCGGCCAGCAAGCCCTGATCTCCGCAGCCCTCGAGCTCGTCAACAAACAGCCGGGCGGTCTGAACGGCCTGATCCAGCAGTTCCAGGCAAACGGCGCAGGCGACATCATCAAGTCCTGGGTCGGCAACGGCGAAAATCAGGCGATCTCGCCCGACACACTGCACAGCGTGCTCGGTTCGGATCTGGTCAGCGGGCTTGCCGCGAAAGTGGGCGTGCAACCCGAGCAGGCGGCCGGTCTGCTGTCGCAGGTGTTGCCGCACATCGTCAATACCGCTACGCCGCAGGGCGAAGTGCCCGCCGGTGGACAACTGAACACTGAAACGGTGCTTGGCGCGCTGGGCGGCCTCACGTCGCTGTTCGGCAAAAGCGGCGACGCCGGCAAGACGTCGTAGCTGTGCGACGGAAGGCGCAGCACATGCGCCTTCCATGCAGGACATAAAAAAGCGGGCAACGAATCGCTTCGTTGCCCGCTTCACCGCGCCTTCGAAGAGGCTGGCTAAAGACCGCCCGCGCCTACCTAGTGCACGACCCGATCGAACACCAGCTTCCCGTCCTTCAGTTCAACCGGAATCACATCCTTCGGACCGAACTTGCCGGCCAGAATCAGCTTGGCGACCGGGTTCTCGATTTCCTGCTGGATCGCACGCTTTAACGGCCGCGCACCGAACAGCGGATCGTAGCCGACCTTGCCGATCTGCTCGAGCGCCGCATCCGACACGACCAGTTGCATGTCGAGCTTGGCCAGCCGTTCGTGCAGCCGCTGCAGCTGGATCTTCGCGATCGACTGGATGTTCGACCGATCGAGCGCATGGAACACGACGACGTCGTCGATCCGGTTCAGGAACTCGGGGCGGAAGTGCAGCTTGACTTCCTCCCACACCGCGTCCTTCACCGCTTCCTGCGGTTCGCCGACCATCGACTGGATCACCTGCGACCCGAGGTTCGACGTCATCACGATCACCGTGTTCTTGAAATCCACCGTGCGTCCTTGCCCGTCCGTCATGCGGCCATCGTCGAGCACCTGCAGCAGCACGTTGAACACGTCTGGATGCGCCTTCTCGACCTCGTCGAGCAGAATCACGCTATACGGCTTGCGACGTACCGCTTCGGTCAGATAGCCGCCTTCCTCGTAGCCGACATAACCCGGCGGCGCGCCGATCAGCCGCGCGACGCTGTGCTTCTCCATGAACTCGCTCATGTCGATACGGATCAGGTGATCTTCCGAATCGAACAGGAACGCTGCGAGCGCCTTGCACAGCTCCGTCTTGCCGACACCGGTCGGGCCAAGGAACAGGAACGAGCCATACGGCCGGTTCGGGTCCGACAGGCCTGCGCGCGAACGGCGAATCGCATCGGCGACCGCACTGATCGCTTCGTCCTGACCCACCACGCGCGCATGCAGTTTCTCTTCGATCTGCAGCAGCTTTTCGCGCTCGCCCTGCATCATCCGCGAGACCGGAATACCGGTTGCGCGCGAGACGACATCCGCGATTTCCTCCGCACCGACCTGCGTGCGCAGCAGACGTCTGCGCGTCGGATTGCTCTGTTCCTGCGCTTCGGCCTGCGTGACCTGCTTCAGTTGCGCTTCGAGTTGCGGCAGCTTGCCGTACTGCAACTCGGCGACTTTCTCGAGCTTGCCTTCGCGCTGCAGCCGGACGATCTCGGCGCGCGCACGGTCGATCTCTTCCTTCAACTGCGCACTGCCCTGCACCGTGGCTTTTTCCGCGGTCCAGATTTCTTCGAGGTCGGCGTACTCGCGATCGAGCCGGTCGATTTCTTCCTCGATCAGCTGCAGCCGCTTCTGCGACGCTTCGTCCTTTTCTTTCTTCACGGCTTCGCGTTCGATCTTCAACTGAATGCGCCGACGATCGAGCCGGTCCATCTCCTCGGGCTTCGAGTCGATCTCCATCTTGATCTTCGAGGCCGCTTCGTCGATCAGGTCGATCGCCTTGTCCGGCAGGAAACGGTCGGTGATATAGCGATGCGACAGCTCGGCGGCCGCGACGATTGCCGGATCAGTAATGTCGACGCCGTGATGCAGTTCGTATTTCTCCTGCAAGCCACGCAGGATCGCGATCGTCGCTTCAACCGACGGCTCGTCGACCAGCACCTTCTGGAACCGGCGCTCGAGCGCCGCGTCCTTTTCGATGTACTTGCGGTATTCGTCGAGCGTGGTTGCGCCGACGCAATGCAGTTCGCCGCGCGAGAGCGCCGGCTTCAGCATGTTGCCTGCATCCATCGCGCCTTCGGCCTTGCCGGCGCCGACCATCGTGTGGATTTCGTCGATGAAGACGATGGTCTGACCTTCGTCCTTCGCAATATCGCTGAGCACGGCTTTCAGGCGTTCCTCGAACTCGCCGCGATACTTCGCACCGGCCAGCAACGCCGCCATGTCGAGCGACAGCACGCGCTTGCCCTTGAGCGACTCCGGCACTTCGCCGTTGACGATGCGCTGCGCGAGCCCTTCGACGATCGCCGTCTTGCCAACGCCCGGTTCGCCGATCAGCACCGGGTTGTTCTTGGTCCGGCGTTGCAGAATCTGGATCGAGCGGCGAATTTCGTCGTCTCGACCGATCACCGGGTCGAGCTTGCCGGCGCGTGCGCGCTCAGTCAGGTCGACGGTGTATTTCTTCAGCGCTTCGCGCTGGCTTTCCGCGTCCTGGCTGTGCACCTGCGAGCCGCCGCGCACCGCAACGATCGCCGCTTCGAGCGACTTGCGCGTCAGACCGTGCTGACGCGCGATGCGGCCCGCTTCGCCCTTGTCGTCGGCGATGGCGAGCAGGAACATTTCGCTGGCGATGTAGCTGTCGTTGAGCTTCTGTGCTTCCTTGTCGGCCTGGTTCAGCAGGCCCGTCAGATCGCGCCCGATCTGCACGTTGCCGTCGGTGCCCTGCACCTGCGGCAAACGCGTGATCGCGTCGTTGAGCGCGGTTTGCAACGCCTGCACATGCACACCCGCGCGCGACAGCAGCGAGCGAGCCGAACCGTCCTGCTGGGCGACCAGCGCCGCGAACAGGTGAACGGGTTCGATGTATTGATTGTCGTGACCGACTGCCAGACTTTGCGCATCCGCGAGCGCTTCCTGGAATTTGGTGGTGAGTTTGTCGATTCTCATCAAGAGACTCCAATTTCGAATATCACCAAAATGAGGCGTTTTATGCCGGTTTCAAGCGCTTTTTTGCGTTTCTAATGAAATTCTGCCAATCAGCCCTGCAACCAGCGTAGCGGCTCGACCCTCAGCCGTCGGCTGCCACGGGCGCAATCGAAATGATCGAAGCAAGGCCCAGCAACGCCGCGAGCGGCGCAGCGGGTTGCGCGACATCGTCGATCGTATGGCGGTCCAGTTCGGCGAAAAACGCATCGCGGGCTGCGGCAAGCGCTACTTGCAACCGGCATTCGGTCTGGATCGCGCATGGGCGATGCAGACCGGTTTCGTCCGGGAAACAGCCGACGAGCGCGAAATCGCCTTCCATCGCGCGCACCACCTCGCCGACTGTCAGCGCGCCCGAGTGCTCCCCGAGCCGCAGGCCACCGTTGCGCCCGCGGACCGTCTCGACCCAGCCGAGGTCGCCGAGTCGCTGCACGATCTTCATCAGATGATTCTTCGAAATGCCGTACGCGTCGGAGATGTCCTGGATCGTCGAAAGCCCTTCACGACGGACCGCGAGATACAGCATGACGCGCAGCGAGTAGTCGGTATAGTCGGTCAGTCTCATAGGCGCTGTGGCTCGCGAAAAACGGAGAGCGGCAGTACGGGCCATCGCATGACCGCACCGCTGCAAGGGTTGCCGGTCGCGGGACTTGCTCATAACATGCAGAATTCGCGCATGTTAGTCGCCCGGCTGCCGCTTATTGTGTCGTACTTTGATGCAGCCCGTCCGGGTTGCTTCGGGGGCGTCTCTGGGGCGTCCCTCGGGCGTCCCCGGGGTGCCCCGATACCCGCGACTGCCCGTCCCGATCCGCTCTCTCTGTGTAACAGGCAATGACCTCAGTCACCCCCACCCCCACCACCGCCCCACGCGACGCCGAACCGACCGAAGCGAACATTCGTGCGCTCGTTTACGCGTTCTACGACCGGATCCGGGCAGATGCATTGCTCGGCCCGGTTTTCGAGCAAAAGCTCGCTGGACGCTGGGACGAACATCTGCCGAAGATGTGTGCGTTCTGGGCCGGCCTCGTGCTCGGCGCGAAGCAATATCGCGGCAATGTGCAGCAGGCTCATCAACCGCTGCCGGGCATCGAGCCGAAGCATTTCAGCCACTGGCTGTACCTGTTCCTCGATACCGTCGAGTCGCGCTATGAACCCGCCGCCGCGGTTCGTTTCATGGAACCCGCGTTACGCATCGCGCAGAGTTTGCAGTTAAGCCGATTTGGTTGGGACTATCCGATTCCGCCCGAGCAACAGGCCCTGCTGGAGCGTGTCGCGCCAAGGCGCCCGCGCACGGGCGAGGATGCGGATGTCGACCGGCACGTGCCGGCGAAGACCCGCGGCGAACCTTTCCCGACCCGGATCATCGGTCGCTCGACCGACGAATGATCGACCGGTGGTCGCAGCCCGTAAGCAGTGTTGCGCCAGATCGCCAGGCGTTCTAGCTAGCGGCGTTTGCCGACGTTACCGTCCACGATATTCCAGCGCGCGAGCGCAGCCTCGTCGCTCGTACGGGCATCGACCCAGCGCTCGCCCTGCTCCGTCTTTTCCTTTTTCCAGAACGGCGCCTGAGTCTTCAGGTAATCCATCACGAACTCGCACGATGCGAACGCGTCGCCGCGATGCATGGAGGTCGTGGCAACCAGCACGATCTGATCGAGCGGAACCAGCTTGCCGACCCGGTGGACGATCAGCACGTCGGTGCCTGGCCAGCGTTCGCGGGCTGCCTCGACGATCGCTTCGAGCGCCTTCTCCGTCATCCCCGGATAGTGTTCGAGTTCCAGCGCTTCGACGGCGCTGCCGTCGTTCAGATCGCGCACCGTACCGACGAAGCACGCCACCGCGCCGATCTTCGGATTGCGCGCGCGCAGCGCCGCGACCTCGCTGGTGAGATCGAAATCTGCGGTTTGGACGCGCACGGTCATGGTGTTCTCTAAGTGGATCGTCAGCCGCCCGTCACCGGCGGAAAAAACGCGACTTCGCAACCGTCGGTGATGCGAGTGCCCGCATCGGTCATCACGTGGTTGCAAGCCATCCGCAGTGCGCGGCCCTCGGCCAGCGTGTCGGCCCATACGCCGCCGCGCACGCGCAGCCATCCGCGCACGTCGCCGAGCGTCGCGATGCCATCGGGTAGATCGACCGATTCGTCCGCGGTACCGAGCGCTTCGCGCACGCTCGCAAAATATTTCAGCTGGATTTTCATCTGCACTATCGGCGGTATTCGCCGTCAGGGTTGTGTCTCGCCGTGCCCGCTCAGTTCAGCAGCTCGGAAAACGGAATGAAGCGCACGGTCTCGCCGGCGCTGATCGCGTGATTCGGCGGATTGTCGATCAGTCCGTCGCCCCATACCGTCGATGTCAGCACCGCCGAACTCTGGTTCGGAAACAGGTCGAGGCCGCCAGCCGGATTGACCCGCGCACGCAGAAATTCGTTGCGCCGGTCGCCCTTGTGCTGCGAGAAATCCGCGCGCAGCGACAGCGCGCGCGGCGCCACCGTTCGCACGCCCGCGAGACGCAGCACGAACGGTCGCACGAACAGCAGGAAGGTTACGAAGGTCGATACGGGGTTGCCCGGCAAGCCGATAAAGAACGTTTCGGCGGATCCACCAGCGGCGCCACCTGCACCTGCTCGCCGCACTGCGCCGAAGGCAAGCGGCTTGCCCGGCTTCATCGCAATCTGCCACATCGACAGCCGGCCTTCGGCCTCGACCGCCGGCTTCACGTGATCTTCCTCGCCCACCGAAACGCCACCGCACGTAAGAATCAGATCGTGCGCCTGCGCCGCTTCGCGCAACGTCGCGCGGGTCGCGTCGAGTTGATCGGGGACGATGCCGTAGTCGGTCACTTCGCAACCGAGTTTCTCCAGCAGTCCGCGCAGCGTGAAGCGATTCGAGTTGTAGATCGCACCGGGTTTTAGCGGTTCGCCGGGCATCGTCAGTTCGTCGCCGGTGAAGAACACAGCCACTTTCACACGCCTCACTACAGTCAACGCTGCGCATCCCACCGATGCCGCAAGTCCGAGCGCCTGCGGCGTAAGCCGCGTGCCCACCGGCAGAATCGCGGCACCGCTGCGAATGTCCGCGCCCTGCATCGTGATCCATTCGCCGGCTTTGGGCGCGTGAAGGATCGTGACCTCGTCGCCGGCAACTTCGGTCTGCTCCTGCATCACGATCGCGTCTGCACCGGGCGGCACCGTCGCACCGGTGAAGATGCGCGCGGCCGTGCCCGCTGCGAGCGGCCCCGGCGCGTGGCCGGCCGGGATGCGCTGCGAGACCGGTAAACGGCGGTCGCCGTGCGACAGATCCGCGATCCGTACGGCGTAGCCATCCATCGCGCTGGTGTTCATCGGCGGGACGTCGAGCGGCGAGACGACCTCGGCGGCCAGCACGCGGTTCAGCGCATCGAGCGTGGGCAACGATTCGGTGTCCGTTACCGGCGCCACGGCGCCGAGCAACGTGGCGAGAGCCTCGGCGGTAGAGAGCATCGGTGCACGCGGCGCGGGAGGCGCCGAAGACGTAGGGGTGGACATCGATCGGAAGTAGGCGGGGACTGAAAGAACCATTGTAGCGGTCGACGGCGCAAGGCGGGAGCGATGCGCGTTATGCGCGCGTTTTGTTGTGTCGGCGACTGCCGGGATTGAAAGGTGCGAAGATCGCCACTCAAACGACAAGGCGGCCATGACGCGCTCCCTTGGGACAGGAATCGCATCAAGACCGCCTGAACCGCCTATGCCGCTATCGACAAACCAGCGAGCGCACCCAGAGTCCGCCCAGTTAGTCGCTTGTACGAGCAGCCACAAAGTCCTTCACGCGCTGCGCGTCCGCCGGCAGCACTTCGAAACGCTGCGGCAGCGCCTCGAGCCCCGCGAACGCCGCCGGACGTTCTGGCTCGCGCAACAATGCTTCGCGAATCGTCTCGCCGAACTTGATCGGCTGTGCCGTTTCGAGCACGATCATCGGAATGCCCGGCTGCAGATGTTCGCGCGCAACCTTCAGACCGTCGGCGGTATGCGTATCGATCATCGTGTCGTAACGCTCGAACACGTCGCGGATCGCGTCGACACGATCCGCGTGGCTGCTGCTTCCCGACACGAAACCGAACTGCTGCACGCGCGCGAAATCGCCGCTCGCCGCCAGATCGAATCCCCCCTTCTCTTCGACGTCGCGGAACAGTTGCAGCACGCGCGCCGGATCGCGGCCGAGCAGATCGAACACAAAACGCTCGAAGTTCGACGCCTTCGAAATGTCCATGCTCGGGCTGCTCGTGTGATACGTCTCGGCGGCCTTGCGCACCCGGTAGATCCCCGTGCGGAAGAACTCGTCGAGCACGTCGTTCTCGTTGGTCGCAACGACGAGCTTTTCGATCGGCAAGCCCATCATCCGCGCGATATGCCCCGCGCAGACGTTGCCGAAATTGCCCGACGGCACCGTAAACGACACACGCTCGTCGTTCGATTGCGTCGCGGCGAAATAGCCCTTGAAGTAGTACACGACCTGCGCCACTACGCGCGCCCAGTTGATCGAATTGACGGTGCCGATCTTGTACTGCGCCTTGAACGCGTGATCGTTGGACACCGCTTTCACGATGTCCTGGCAATCGTCGAACACGCCCTCCACCGCCACGTTGAAAATGTTCGGGTCCTGCAGGCTGTACATCTGCGCGGTCTGGAACGCGCTCATCTTCAGATGCGGCGACAGCATGAACACGCGCACGCCTTGCTTGCCGCGCATCGCGTATTCGGCGGCGCTGCCGGTATCGCCGGAAGTCGCGCCGAGAATGTTCAGCGTTTCGCCGTGCTTCGCGAGCGTGTACTCGAACAGGTTGCCGAGCAACTGCATCGCCATGTCCTTGAACGCAAGCGTCGGCCCGTTCGACAGTTCGAGCAGCGACAGCGTTGCGCCGTTTTCGACACCGAGCGTTTTCAGCGGCGTGATCTGCGCGGCGAGCGCGCCGGAAGCGTCGTCGTCGCGCACGTGGCAATACGTCTGCGCGGTATAGGTACGGCGCGTGAGCGCACGCAGATCTTCGGCCGGAATGTCGTCGCTGAATTTAGACAGGATCTCGAACGCGAGGTCCGCATACGACAACGCGCGCCAGCGCGCAAGCTCGTCCGCCGACACGCGCGGATAGTCGGCCGGCAGATACAGGCCACCGTCTTTCGCGAGACCGCCGAGCAGGATGTCCGAAAACGTGTGGCGTTCGCCGGCACCGGCGCCGCGGGTGGAAATGTAGTTCATCAGTCTGGCCTAGTTCAGTGCTTCCATACGGAGCTTGGTCACGTTCGATACCACCGTCGGCAACGCCTCGATGCTTGCGATCGCGGCATTGATATTCTTTTCGACCGTTTCGTGCGTGATCAGCATGATGTCGGTTTCGCCCGCGTGGGACGCATCGACCCGTTCCGATTCTTTTTGCAGCAGCGCATCGATCGAAATGCCGCGGTCGGCGAGGATTCGCGTGACATCGGCCAGCACACCGGTCACATCGGCCACGCGCAGACGCAGGTAGTAGCCGCTCGTTATTTCGTCGATGGGCAGGATCGGCGTATTCGACAGGCGGTCCGGCTGGAACGCCAGATGCGGTACGCGATGTTCCGGATCGGCCGTATGCAGCCGCGTCACGTCGACCAGATCGGCCACCACCGCCGATGCCGTCGGCTCGGCGCCCGCGCCCTTGCCGTAGTAAAGCGTCGTGCCCACCGCGTCGCCATGCACGACGACCGCGTTCATCGCCCCTTCGACATTGGCGAGCAGGCGCTTGGCCGGGATCAGCGTCGGATGGACGCGCAGTTCAATGCCGCGGTCCGAGCGACGCGCGATACCAAGCAGCTTGATCCGGTAGCCGAGTTCTTCCGCGTAACGGATGTCGATGGCGGCCAGCTTGCTGATGCCTTCGATATACGCCTTGTCGAACTGCACCGGCACGCCGAACGCGATCGCGCTCATGATCGTCGCCTTGTGCGCGGCGTCGACGCCTTCGACATCGAAAGTCGGGTCCGCTTCCGCATAGCCGAGTTCCTGCGCGGCCTTCAGCGCGGTCGCGAAATCGAGACCGCGGTCGCGCATCTCGGAGAGGATGTAGTTGGTCGTACCGTTGATGATGCCCGCGATGTACTGGATGCGGTTCGCGGTGAGCCCTTCGCGCAGCGCCTTGATGATCGGAATGCCGCCGGCGACGGCAGCCTCGAACGCAACCATCACGCCGTTGGCCCGCGCGGCTTCGAAGATCTCCGTGCCGTGCACCGCGAGCAGTGCCTTGTTGGCCGTGACGACATGCTTGCGGGCCGCAATGGCGCGCAGCACGAGTTCGCGTGCGAGCCCTGTGCCGCCGATCATCTCCGCGACGATCGAGATGGACGGGTCGTCGACGACCGCGTTGAAGTCGTCGGTAATCGCAACGCTACCGGCTTCGCTGCCAAGCGCAGCCGCAGCCTTCGCCGGATTGCGCACCGCGATGCGCGCGATCTCGATGCCGCGACCCGCGCGACGTTTGATTTCTTCCTGATTGCGGCGCAATACCGTAAAGGCGCCGCTGCCCACCGTGCCGAAGCCCAGCAGTCCAACTTTGATCGGTTCCATGCAGCGTGTGTGCTCGAGTAATGAATTAAGGGAAACCAGGCTGACGGAATAAACGTTCCGCCGGCCCCGTCGTCACGCCGCGTGACGCTTGCGATAACCGTCGAGAAAACGCGCGATCCGGTTGATCGAGTCCGCGAGATCGTCGACGTTCGGCAGGAACACGACGCGGAAATGGTCCGGCGTCTTCCAGTTGAAACCGCTGCCCTGCACGAGCAGCACGCGCTCCGCGAGCAGCAGATCGAGAATGAACTGCTGATCGTTCTCGATCGGATACATCTTCGGGTCGAGCCGCGGGAACATGTAGAGCGCCGCTTCCGGTTTCACGCAGGTCACGCCGGGAATCGCGGTCAGCATGTCGTACGCGAGTTCGCGCTGCCGGTAGAGACGCCCGCCCGGCAAGATCAATTCGTTGATGCTTTGATAGCCGCCGAGCGCGGTCTGGATCGCGTACTGGCCCGGCACGTTCGGGCACAGCCGCATCGATGCAAGAATGCCGAGCCCTTCCAGATAGTCCTTCGCGCGACGCCGGTTCTCGCCGGTCATGCCCGACACGAACATCCAGCCGGCCCGGTAGCCGCACGAGCGGTAGCTCTTCGACAGGCTGTTGAACGTAACCGTCAGCACGTCGTCGGCAAGCGAGCCGATCGCCGTGTGCTGCTTGCCGTCGTAGACGATCTTGTCGTAGACCTCGTCGGCGAAGATCACGAGGCCGTGTTCGCGTGCGATCGCGATCAGGTCGCGCAGCAGTTCGTCGGAGTACAGCGCGCCGGTCGGGTTGTTCGGGTTGATCACGACGAGCGCACGGGTGTTCGGCGTAATCTTCGCGCGGATGTCGTCGAGATCGGGCATCCAGCGATTGCCCTCGTCGCAGATGTAGTGAACCGGTGTACCGCCGGACAGGCTCACGCCGGCCGTCCAGAGCGGATAGTCGGGCGCGGGCAGCAGAACCTCGTCGCCGTCGTTGAGCAGGCCCTGCAGCGCCATCACGATCAGCTCGGACGCGCCGTTGCCGATGTAGATGTCGTCGAGTTCGACGCCCTGCACGCCTTTTTGCTGCGCGTAATGCATGATCGCCTTGCGCGCGGCGAACACCCCTTTCGAATCCGAATACCCGGACGAGCCCGGCAGATTCAGGATCATGTCCTGGATGATCTCGTCGGGCGCCTCGAAGCCGAACGGCGCGAGGTTGCCGATGTTCAGCTTGATGATGCGGTGACCCTCTTCTTCGAGGCGCTTCGCGTGTTCGAGCACGGGCCCGCGGATGTCGTAGCAGACATTCAGCAGTTTGTTGGATTTAAGAATCGGTTTCACGGCGGGCACTTCATCCAGGTGATTCATCTAGGGTAAGCGTTCAGCGTATCGTTCAGCGAATTGGCCAGGCCAAGCCGGGCATTCCCGAAAGACGGACACAGCGTGAGGAGCGGTGCGCCCAGTGCGCTCGCGGAGGCGCCGGCGGGCGGGTTTGCCGGCATTTTGCGCGCGGCTCGTGACAGCGCAGGTGCGAGGGGCGCCGCGGGGCGGCTAAAAAGCTATAATTTAGCGGATTTTGGCCGACTTCCGCAATGCACCAACCGCATCGGCAAGCCTTTTCGGCCCTGTCCGTGTCCGCTGCGCACGGCTCGCCCGTCCTGTCCCGCTCCGCGCATCCGTGCGTGTACCGCGCGGGTACCGGTTCACGAGCCGCCTCGCGCGCGGCACCTCACGACGATCTCGGAACAGCGATTTGAAATTACATCAGGATTCCAGCGGCGCGCTCAACACCGTCACCGGTTACGGCGCCGACTATGTCGAAATCAATCTCGAGCGCCATCTGGGCAGCATCATCGTGATGCCAGCCGCACCGGTCATCGCATGGCCGGTTTCGTCGTTCGACGCGCTCACTCCCGAACACTTTGCCCTGCTGGTCGAACCGGCCCCGGAAGTCGTGGTGTTCGGCAGCGGCGGCCGGCTGCGCTTTCCGCATCCGCGCCTGACGGCCGCGCTCACCGCGCAGCGCATCGGCGTCGAAACGATGGATTTCAAGGCCGCCTGCCGCACCTACAACATTCTGATGGCCGAGGGCCGCAAGGTGGCGGCCGCGCTGCTGATCGAAGGCTGAATCGGGGCTGAATGGGCTGGTGAGGCCGTGGAGCCTGCCGCCGTGCCGCACAAACCCTGACCCGAGGCCCTAAGGCCGGGCTAAGGTCGATGCAGTACACTGCGCGGCTGCGTGCGCCGGACCGGGTCGCAAGATCGGCGGTATGCGGCGCCCGCAAGCGCGCCGCTCGCACCCGATCATGTGTTTGCGGCCGGTGTCCACGCTTTCAACAACATCCGTACGTCCGCGTGAGGCGGCATCGACAGAACAGGTAAATTCATGAACGATACGCCGTCGAGGCTACCGCTCAACCGTACGACGATCCTGCTGCTCGTCATTGCGCTCGCTGTCATCTGGTTCGTGCCGCTCGGCTGGCGCCACCTGATCCCGAGCGACGAAGGCCGCTACGCCGAAATGGCTCGCGAAATGCTGGTAACCGGCGACTGGATCACGCCGCGCTACAACGCCTACAAATACTTCGAAAAACCGCCGCTGCAGACCTGGGCGAACGCGCTCACGTTCGCGTGGTTCGGCATCGGCGAATGGCAGGCGCGGCTGTACACGGCGCTGACCGGCTTCGCCGGCGTACTGCTGATCGGCTTTACCGGTGCGCGCGTTTTCAACGCCGCGACCGGCGTGTTCGCGGCCGTCGTGCTCGCCAGCTCGCCGTACTGGAACCTGATGGGCCACTTCAACACGCTCGACATGGGCCTGTCGTTCTGGATGGAGCTGACGCTGTGTGCGCTGCTGCTCGCGCAGCGGCCCAACCTGCCCAGCTCGAGCGCGCGGCTCTGGATGTGGGTGTGCTGGATCTCGATGGCGCTCGCGGTGCTGTCGAAGGGGCTGATCGGCGTGATCCTGCCCGGCGCGGTGCTGGTGATCTACACGCTCGTCGCCCGCGACTGGGCGCTCTGGAAGCGCCTCTATCTGGTGAGTGGCCTGATCCTGTTCTTCGCGGTCGCGACGCCCTGGTTCGTGCTGGTCCAGCAGCGCAACCCCGAGTTCCTCAATTTCTTCTTCATCGTCCAGCAGTTCGACCGCTACCTGACGCCCGAACAGAATCGCCCGGGTCCGATCTACTACTTCGCGGCCGTGATGCTGGTCGGCTTCCTGCCGTGGCTGTCGGTGGCCGTGCAGAGCGTGCGCCATGCGCTGCGCATGCCGCGCCAGCCCAACGGCTTTTCGCCGGCGCTGGTGATGCTCGTGTGGTCGACATTCATCTTCGTGTTCTTCAGCGTGTCGCATTCGAAGCTCGTCTCGTACACGCTGCCGATCGCACCGCCGCTCGCACTGCTGATCGGCATGTATCTGCCGCTCGTGCCGCGCGCGACGTTTCGCCGCCATCTGGCGGGTTATGCGGTGTTTTTCGTCGTCGCCGCGTTCGGTGCAATGTTCCTGTACTGGGCCGGCGATGCGCGCAACCCGAACGCGCTGTATCGCGAGTTCCAGCTCTGGGTGTACGCGGCGCTCGGCGTTGCCTTCGTGCTGACGCTGGTGGCGCTGTGGATCAATCGCCGCAGCCGTGCCGGCATCTTCGGCGCGACCGCGACGTTCGGGCTCGCGTGGCTGCTGTTCGGCACCATCGGCGGCACGGGGCACGAAGTGTTCGGTCGCCTCAGTTCAGGAGCGCCGATCGCGCCGGCCATCAAGGCGGCAATCGCGAAGCTGCCGCCCGACACGCCGTTCTATTCGGTCGACGTGCTTGACCATACGCTGCCGTTCTACATCGATCACACGATGATCATGGTCCAGCACGCGGACGAACTGGCCTTCGGCATCTCGGTCGAACCGCAGAAGTGGGTACCGACGGTCGAAGCATGGATCCCGCGCTGGGAAGCCGACCGCTACGCGTTAGCGCTCATGTCGCCGGCCCGCTACGACCAGCTGCTTGCGCAGCATGTCCCGATGCAGGTCGTCGTGCGCGACCCGCGCCGCGTGATCGTCGAGAAGCCGCAGCCGTAAGCGCCGCCATGTCCCTTTATACGAACCTTCGATGAATCCGATCTCCCTTTTTTGCATCCTTGCCGGCGTCGCGCTGAATGCCTGCGCGCAATTGCTGCTGAAGGCCGGCACGAATGCCGTTGGACACTTCGAATTCACCCGTGCGAACATCCTGCCCATTGGCTTTCGCCTCGCGACGCAGTTGCCGATCATCGGCGGCCTCGCCTGCTATGTGGTGAGCGTCGTCGTGTGGGTGGTCGGGTTGTCGCGGGTCGACGTATCGATTGCGTATCCGATGCTCTCGCTCGGCTATGTCGTCAATGCGTTCGCCGCGTGGTATTTATTCGGCGAAGTGCTGTCGATGCAGCGGCTGATCGGCATCGGCATCATCCTTATCGGCGTGTTCGTGCTGGCGCGTAGTTGAGCACGCACTTGAGCACGAACTGCGCCCTTGCCGGCGCGACTTAAGCATCCATATACATTGCAGTCTTTTCATTGAGCGAAGCCTTCATGTCCGAGTCAACCGTCCCGTTTTTGCCGTTCACCCGCCCCGAAATCGATGAAGAAACCATCGAGGGCGTCGCCGAGGTGCTGCGTTCAGGCTGGATCACGACCGGCCCGCAGAACCAGCAGTTCGAGGCCGCGTTATCGGCGTTCTGCGGCGGCCGTCCGGTGCGTACGTTCAACTCGGGCACCGCGACCCTCGAAGTCGGTCTGCGGATCGCGGGCGTCGGCGTGGGCGACGAAGTCATCACGACACCCGCTACCTGGGTCGCGACCAGCAACGTGATCATCGAAACGGGCGCGACGCCGGTATTCGTCGATATCGATCCGCGCACCCGCAACATGGATCTCGATCTGCTCGAAAAGGCCATCTCGAGCCGCACGAAGGCGGTCATTCCGGTTTACCTGTCGGGCCTGCCCGTCGATATGGACCGGCTGTACGAGATTGCGCGCGCGCACAAGCTGCGCGTGATCGAAGATGCGGCGCAGGCGTTCGGCTCGACGTGGCGCGGCGAGCGCATCGGCCGGCTCGGCGACATCGTGTCGTTCAGCTTCCACGCGAACAAGAACCTGACGTCGATCGAAGGCGGCGCCCTCGTGCTGAACAACGAGGACGAAGCGCTGCTCGCACAGAAGTACCGTCTTCAGGGCGTGACGCGCACCGGCTACGACGGCATGGATTGCGATGTGCTGGGCGGCAAGTACAACCTCACCGATGTCGCGGCACGCGTCGGCCTCGGCCAGCTCAAGCACCTCGAACGCTTTCTCGCGCAGCGCAAGCAGCTTGCGCGCGCCTACTTCGCGGGTCTCGAAGGTGGTGCCGCCGTGCGGCTCGGCATCGGCCTGCCGGTCGCCGACTTCGAGAACAGCAACTGGCACATGTTCCAGATCACTTTGCCGCTCGAGAAACTCTCGCTCGATCGCGCCGGTTTCATGGCGCAACTGAAGGAGCGCGGCATCGGTTCAGGCGTTCACTATCCGGCGATCCACCTGTTCTCACTGTACCGCGCGCGCGGTTTCAAGGAAGGCATGTTCCCGCATGCAGAGCGTTTCGGCGCAACGACGGTCACGTTGCCGCTCTTCACGTTAATGAACGAAGGCGACGTCACACGCGTCTGTCGCGCCGTCAACGAAATTTGCGAACAATACGGAAAATAAGCGGATATGAGTCAAACGCAACCCGAGGTCTCGGTCATCATCCCGGTCTACAACGAGGAGGCCGGGCTCCCCGCGCTGTTTGCCCGGCTCTATCCGGCGCTCGATGCACTCGGCACGCCCTACGAAGTGATCTTCATCAACGACGGCAGCCGCGATAAATCCGCGATGCTGCTCGCCGATGCATTCCGTGCGCGACCCGATACCACCCGCGCGATCCTGCTGAACGGCAACTACGGTCAGCACATGGCGATCCTCGCGGGCTTCGAGCAGTCGCGCGGCGAGATCGTCATCACGCTCGACGCCGACCTGCAGAACCCCCCGAAGAAATCGCCAAGCTCGTCAACAAGATGCGCGAGGGTTACGACTACGTCGGCACGATCCGTATGCAGCGGCAGGACAGCCTGTGGCGCCGCAAGGCATCGCGGGTGATGAACCGGCTGCGCGAACGTATCACGCGCATCAAGATGACTGATCAGGGCTGCATGCTGCGCGCCTACAGCCGTCACATCATCGACACGATCAACCGCTGCGGCGAAATCAATACGTTCATTCCGGCGCTCGCATACACGTTCGCGCAGAATCCGGTCGAAGTCGACGTCGCTCACGAAGAGCGCTTCGCCGGCGAATCGAAGTATTCGCTGTACAGCCTGATCCGTCTGAACTTCGATCTGGTCACGGGCTTTTCAGTCGTGCCGCTGCAATGGCTGTCGTTTATCGGCGTGATCCTGTCGATCGGTTCGGCCGCGCTGTTCGTCCTGCTGCTGATCCGCCGCTTTATCGTCGGTGCGGAAGTGCAAGGTGTGTTCACGCTGTTCGCCATCACGTTCTTCCTGCTTGGCGTGATCATCTTCGCGCTCGGCCTGCTCGGCGAATACATCGGACGGATCTATCAGCAGGTGCGTGCACGGCCACGCTATCTCGTGCAGACGATCCTCGAGCAGCGCGACGGCGAAGCGGTGGCGAGCGCGCCACGCCAGTCGTTCGTGCAGGGCGTGCAAGCCGCTCAGGTGCTCGACTCGGAGCCGCCGCGATGAAACCGCGCGCGGTCGTTTTCGCCTATCACAACGTCGGCGTGCGCTGCCTGCAGGTGCTGCTCGCGCGCGGCGTCGACGTCGCGCTCGTCGTCACGCACGAAGACAACCCGCAAGAAAACATCTGGTTTGGCAGCGTCGCGTCGGTCGCCGCCGAACATGGCATTGCGACCATCACACCGGCCGATCCGCGCAGCCCCGAGCTGCGTGCAGCAGTCAGCGCCGCGCGTCCAGACTTCATCTTCTCGTTCTACTACCGCCACATGTTGCCCGTCGATCTGCTCGCGCTCGCCGCGCGCGGCGCGTACAACATGCACGGGTCGCTGCTGCCGAAATACCGCGGCCGTGTGCCGACCAACTGGGCGGTGCTGAACGGCGAAACGGAAACCGGCGCGACGTTGCATGAGATGGCCGCGAAGCCCGACGCGGGCGCGATCATCGCGCAGACGCCGGCGCCGATCCTGCCCGACGACACCGCCGCGCAGGTTTTCGACAAGGTCACCGTCGCCGCCGAACAAACGCTATGGCGCGTGCTGCCGGCTCTGCTCGCCGGCGAAGCGCCGCATCTGCCCAACGATCTCGCGCACGGCAGCTACTTCGGCGGACGCAAGCCCGAAGATGGCCGCATCGACTGGACACAGCCCGCGCAGCAGGTCTACAACCTGATCCGCGCGGTCGCGCCGCCCTATCCCGGCGCGTTTACCGAGGTCGACACGGCGTCCGGCACCGAGCGCTTCATCGTCGCGCGCGCCCGCCTCACACCGCCGGGCGCCCTCCGCTCAGATTTGCCCGTCGGCCTGCACGTAAGCGATAATGCGCTTTTTGCGATATGCGGCGATGGCCGGTCGATCGCAATCCACGAACTCTGGCGCGAACGGCAACTGCCGCACGACGGCAGCAAGACCGTCGTCACCCCAGCCGAATTTACGCAGCTCACTCACTCCCCCCGTCATTCATGAAAAAAGTCCTGATCCTGGGTGTCAACGGCTTCATCGGCCACCACCTGTCCAAACGCATTCTCGAAACGACCGACTGGGAAGTGTTCGGCATGGACATGCAGACCGAACGTCTCGGCGATCTCGTCAACCACGAGCGGATGCATTTCTTCGAAGGCGACATCACGATCAACAAGGAGTGGGTCGAGTATCACGTGAAGAAGTGCGACGTGATCCTGCCGCTCGTCGCGATCGCTACGCCGGCCACCTATGTGAAGCAGCCGCTGCGCGTGTTCGAACTCGACTTCGAGGCGAACCTGCCGATCGTCCGCTCGGCCGTGAAGTACGGCAAGCATCTGGTCTTCCCGTCGACCTCCGAGGTCTACGGCATGTCCCCCGACGAAGAGTTCGACCCGGACGCGTCGCCCCTCACCTATGGCCCGATCAACAAGCCGCGCTGGATCTATGCGTGCTCGAAGCAGTTGATGGATCGCGTGATCTGGGGCTACGGCATGGAAGGGCTCAACTTCACGCTATTCCGTCCGTTCAACTGGATCGGGCCGGGCCTCGACTCGATCTATACGCCGAAGGAAGGTAGCTCACGTGTGGTTACGCAGTTCCTCGGCCATATCGTGCGCGGCGAGAACATCAGCCTTGTCGACGGCGGCGCACAGAAACGCGCGTTCACCGATATCGACGACGGCATCGACGCGCTGATGAAGATCATCGAGAACCGCGACGGCGTTGCCTCGGGCAAGATCTACAACATCGGCAATCCGAAGAACAATTTCTCGGTGCGCGAACTCGCCAACAAGATGCTCACGCTCGCGGCAGGCATCCCCGAGTACGCGGAAACGGCGAAGAAAGTGCAGCTCGTCGAGACGACTTCGGGTGCGTACTACGGCGCCGGCTATCAGGACGTGCAGAACCGCGTACCGAAGATCGACAACACGATGCAGGAACTCGGCTGGGCGCCGAAGTCGACCTTCGACGAAGCGTTGCGCAAGATCTTCGAAGCGTATCGCGGCCACGTCGCCGAAGCACGCGCACTCGTCGAACAGTAACCGTTAGAGCGCGCTCTTGGCCCGTATCGTTCTGAAGATCGACGTCGACACGCTGCGCGGCACCCGCGAAGGCGTGCCGAACCTTGCGCGTATTTTCGACCGCTTCAAGGCGCGCGCCACTTTTCTCTTCAGCCTCGGGCCGGACCATACCGGCTGGGCGATGCGGCGCGTGCTACGGCCGGGTTTTCTGCAGAAGGTGTCGCGCACGTCGGTGGTCGAGCATTACGGGCTCAAACAATTGATGTACGGTGTGTTGCTGCCCGGTCCGGACATCGGCGCGCGCGCGGCGTCGAACATGCGCGCGATCCACGAAGCCGGCTTCGAATGCGGCATTCACGCGTGGGACCATGTGTACTGGCAGGACAACGTCCGTACCCGCACGCGCGAATGGACCGTCGCGCAGATGCAGAAGAGCCATGCGCGCTTCGTCGAGATCTTCGGTACGCCGCCCGTCACGCACGGCGCAGCGGGCTGGCAGATGAACGGCCACGCGTTCGAGCAGATCGACGCGTGGGGCATGCGCTACGCGTCCGATGGGCGCGGCCATACGCCGTATTTTCCGGTGGTCGACGGCAAGACGTTGAACCATGTGCAAATGCCGACCACACTGCCCACGCTCGACGAAGTGCTCGGCGTGGACGGAGTCGACACCGACACGGTGGCCGCATGGCTGCTCAAACGCACCGAAAACAATCCGCACGATCAGGTGTTCACGCTGCATGCTGAGCTCGAAGGACAGAAGCTCGCACCCATCTTCGAACAGCTGCTCGACGGCTGGCGCGCGCAGGGCCATACGTTTGCCACGATGGGCGACTATCATGCCGCGCTGGACCGCGACTCGCTGCCATCGTACCCTGTCACGTGGGGTGAAATTCCCGGCCGCTCCGGCGAACTGATTGTTCAGCCCGGCTGATCGACCAAGCGTCAGTTCGGCCAGCCGTCCGCCGCCGGGCTTGCCCTCCCCGCCTCGATGCTCAGGTCCAGTGCTGTCGCACTCAGACGACGGCGCAGACCATAACAAACGGAGAACCTCGTGCCCATCGCAGTCGACCAACCCGTCCCCGACTTCACCGCACCGGCAACCGGCGGAGATTTCACGCTGTCCGGTCTGCGGGGCAAAAAGGTGGTGCTGTATTTTTATCCGAAGGACAACACGCCGGGCTGCACGACCGAAGGTCTGCAGTTTCGCGATCTGTACCCGAAGTTCAAGAAGGCCGGCGCGGAAATTGTCGGCGTATCGCGCGACAGCGTTCGTTCGCATGACAACTTCAAGGCGAAGCTGGAATTGCCGTTTCCGCTCGTCTCCGATAGCGACGAAACGCTCTGCGCGCTCTTCAGCGTCATCAAAATGAAGAAAATGTATGGCAAAGAAGTACGTGGAATCGAACGCTCCACGTTTCTGATCGACGGCAACGGTGTATTGCGCCAGGAATGGCGCGGCGTCAAGGTACCAGGCCATGTCGACGCTATTCTGGAGGCTGTACAAGCGCTATGAGGCGCGTTATATTGGGCTGCAATGAGTGCCTGTCTACCCCATTCTCTTCTCCGCTGCGCCAGGTTTCGCGCTAATCGCGCTGGAATCGCAAGGCGCACCGTGATGATCGAAGTCGAGCCGCTTGTCCCGGTTGCCGGGACGGCGGCTTTTTTAATTGTGCGTAGCCGTTCTTTCATGCGCCAGCGCACTTTCGTCAAGGAGACGATCGAAGACCAGGCGAACCGGCATCTCTAAACCGAAGCGCGCCTCCGGGCGCAAACTGCGTGCGCAGCATGGGCACCGGCAGGATGCGACAGGCGGCGCACGATATGCGACCCGATTTCTTCGAGGGAAACCATGCCTTTGCCTACCCCGCCCAGCAAGCTCGGCAATCTGTTGCCGCCTGACGAATACAAGGCCAAAGCCCAACCGGCCAAATCCGCCAGAAAGCCGGGCAACGCCGCCGAGCCGGCCACGTCTGTGACGTCGGCCGAATATGCTCCGGCGAACGTCGCCGCTCCGATGACCCACGCGGCCAACGCCGCCACCACGTTGCACCCCGTCCCCGCGGCCGCGGCCGAACCGGCTGCGCAGGCTCGTGGGAAGAAATCCCGCCAGACCGCTGCATTGCTGCAACCGGTGCCTGCCGCGCGCCCGGAAGCCGAACCGGTGGTCGAACCCGTCGTCGCGCGCTCGCCCCGGCAACCGGCAGCCGTTGCGCCGACCGCCCGGGCACCGGCCCCGCGCGGCACCGAGAAGAAAAACGGCAAGCAGACTGGCGCAGTCGAAGTCCGCAAGCTGTTCGTACTCGACACCAACGTGCTGATGCACGATCCGACCTGCCTGTTCCGTTTCGAGGAACACGACGTCTATCTGCCGATGATGACGCTCGAAGAACTCGATAACCACAAAAAGGGGATGTCGGAAGTCGCGCGTAACGCTCGTCAGGTCAGCCGCACGCTCGATGCGCTGGTGGCCAACGCGGGCGAGATCTCCGCGGGGATTCCGCTGTCGCGCCTCGGTAGCCGGGAAGCCGCCGGTAACCTGTACTTCCAGACCACGCTGACGCACATCGAGCCGGTCGAAGGTCTGCCGGAAGGCAAGGCCGACAACCAGATTCTCGGTGTCGTGCGCGCGCTGCAACGCGACCGCGCGGATCGCCAGGTCGTGCTGGTGTCGAAAGACATCAACATGCGCATCAAGGCGCACGCGCTCAGCCTGCCCGCCGAAGACTACTTCAACGACCAGGTTCTGGAAGACAAGGACCTGCTCTATACGGGTATCCGCGCCCTGCCGCAGGACTTCTGGACGAAGCACGCGAAGGGGATGGAAAGCTGGCAGGACACGAAGACCGGCACGACCTACTACCGGGTCACCGGCCCGCTGTGCGCGTCGATGCTCGTCAACGAGTTCGTCTTTCTCGAACCGCAGAACGGCGAACCGGCCTTCCATGCGCTCGTGCGCGAGCTGAACGGCAAGACCGCGCTGCTGCAGACGCTGCGCGACTACGGCCACCACAAGAACAACGTGTGGGGCATCACGGCGCGTAACCGCGAGCAGAACTTCGCGCTGAACCTGCTGATGAATCCGGACATCGATTTCGTCACGCTGCTCGGCCAGGCAGGTACCGGCAAGACGCTGGTCGCGCTGGCGGCCGGTCTTGCGCAGGTGCTCGACGAGAAGCGTTACAACGAGATCATCGTCACGCGCGCCACGGTGCCGGTCGGCGAAGACATCGGCTTCCTGCCGGGCACCGAGGAAGAGAAGATGCAGCCGTGGATGGGCGCATTCGACGATAACCTCGAAGTCCTGCAGAAAACCGACGATGCCGCCGGTGAATGGGGCCGCGCCGCCACCCAGGAGCTGATCCGCTCGCGCCTGAAGATCAAGAGCATGAACTTCATGCGCGGCCGGACCTTCGTCGACAAGTACCTGATCATCGACGAGGCGCAGAACCTGACGCCGAAGCAGATGAAGACGCTGGTCACACGGGCCGGTCCCGGTACGAAGATCATCTGCCTCGGCAATATTGCGCAGATCGATACGCCGTACCTGACGGAAGGCAGTTCGGGGCTCACGTACGTGGTCGATCGGTTCAAGGGCTGGGCGCACAGCGGTCATGTGACACTCGCCCGCGGCGAGCGCTCACGGCTGGCCGATTACGCGTCCGACATCCTGTAGTCGCGGCTGGAAAGCCGTACAAAACCGCGCCCGGTGTAATGCCGGGCGCGGTTTTTTTCGTTTGCAGCCACCCATTTGACCAACCACCGAGCAACACTTAGCGCGTAAACTTCAAGTAATTTATCAACTTTTCTTGCCGGAGCCGCCCCGGACGGGCTACCATCCGCTCATCGTCCGCCTTAAGCGAGCGTTTAGCTCGCCCGTGCTTTTCATGCGCAGACTCGGATTTTCGCTGCTGATCGTCGTGCTGCTCGCCGCGTGCTCCAGTGCACCGCAGCGTATCTCGCGCAGCCCGAGCAGCGCGCCGGTAGCCGGCAACGCCTACCGCACCACCCCGCCCGGTTTCCCCAACTTCGTCGATCACAGCGTCGGACGCGAGGAAATCTCGATCCAGGCGATGAGCCTCGTCGGCATTCCGTACCGCTGGGGCGGTAACACGCCGGAGGCCGGATTCGATTGCAGCGGGCTCGTGCGCTACGTGGTGGATCGGGCCGCCTCGGTGAATCTGCCGCGCACGACCGCCGACATGAGCGGCCGCGGTGAAACGATCGAACCCGACGAAGTTGCGCCCGGCGACCTGATTTTCTTCAATACGACCGGCCGGCCGCATTCGCATGTGGGCATCTATGTCGGCAAACTGCGCTTCGTCAACGCGCCGTCGACGGGTGGCACGGTGCGCATCGATTACCTGACCAATCCGTACTGGGCCAAGCGCTTCGACGGTATCCGCCGGGTTGCGCCGGCGAAGACCGCGCCGTTCGATACGCCGGTGTATCAGGCCTCGACGGTACCGGAGCGTGCTGCACCGGTGGCGCAAGCCACGGTGGCTGCCGCCGTGCCGCAAGCGATTCTGCCACCCGCTGCGCCGACGATGCGTGCCGTGTCCAGCCAGCCGCCGCTGACAGCGAGTGCGGCGTCTACGGCCGCCACGGCGTCCGCATCCGCGTCAGCCTCCGCCGATCCGTTCGAGCCGCCTCCTCCGGGCATGAGTGCCGCGCAGATGCAGGCCCGTGCTGCGGGTGCAGTGACACCGCCAACGGCATCGGCACCGCCGGTTGAGCCTGCTTCGATGCCGAACAGCAACGCAGTGGCCGCCACGGAAACCATTCCTGCTGCCAGCACCGCTGTGCAAACCAATCCGGCGATTGCCACCACACGGCAGCCGGCGGACCCGATCGACGCCGCCGCCGACGCATTCGAGCCGCCCCCGCCCGCCTCCGTCGCAGTCCGCCAGGCGCAACAGGCGCGCCGAACCGGTACGGCGGAAAGCGTGCAGATCATGCGCGCGTCGACGGCCTCGCGTCCGATCCCCGCCCCCACCCAGACCGGCGACGACCCGATCGCCCGCTTCGCCAACGGCAGCGACTGACACGCAACCGGCCCATTGGCCGGCTAGTTCGCGTACGGAGTCATCACAGCTCTGCTATCGTTTTCGTTATTCCCCTCGACTGCGGAGTGACGGCGATGGATCTCGCGCTTGCAAACAAAGTGGTTCTGATTACCGGTGGCAGCAAGGGCATTGGCCTGGCGTGTGCGCGTGCCTTCGCACTGGAAGGCGCCAAAGTCGCGATCGTGTCGCGCGATCCGGCCAATCTCGCGCGGGCCCGCGAGCAGCTCGCGAGCGAAGGGCTGCATGTGCACCTCACGCGCGCCGATCTGCACGACCCGCACAGCGCCGCCGATGTCGTCGAAGACGCGACCACCGCGGTTGGTCCGATCGACATCCTGATCAACAGCGCCGGCGCCGCGCGCCGCTACGATCCAGAATTGCTCGACGCTGACGCGTTCCGCGCGACGATGGAGGCGAAGTACTTTCCCTACATCTACCCACAGCAGGAAGTGCTGCGCCGGATGGCCGAGCGGGTCAAAGGTGGCCACGCGAAGGAGCCTGGCACGATCGTCAATATCATCGGGATGGGCGGCAAGGTCGCAAGCGATATCCACATCGCGGGCGGCGCGGCGAATGCCGCACTGATGCTCGCAACCGTTGGGCTCGCGCATTACTATGCGCGCTACGGCATCCGGATCAATGCGATCAACCCGGGCGCCACGCTGACCGAGCGGGTCGAAGAAGTACTGAAGATGGACGCCGACAAGCAATGCATCGAGGTCGCGGAGGCACAGGCGCGCAGCGAAGCACGTGTGCCGCTCGGGCGCTATGCGAAGCCGGAGGAAATTGCGGACGTCGCGCTGTTTCTGGCGAGCCGCCGCGCGAGCTATGTGACCGGTGCGATCGTGCCGATGGATGGCGGGAGTACGCCGCTGATCTGATTTTGATGGTGGCCGGCGCCCAAGACAGGACGCCGGTCCGCTACCGCTTTACTAAACCCGCGCAAAGCTCACAGCAGCCGGTGCCCCAGCCACCACCCGACCGCCGCCAGCAGCGCAGACGCGGGAATCGTCAGCACCCAGGCCCAGACGATATTGCCTGCGACACCCCAACGCACCGCACTCAGCTTCCGCGTTGCGCCGACACCGACGATAGCGCCGGTGATGGTATGCGTCGTCGACACCGGGATGCCGAGCCACGAAGCCAGAAACAGCGTGATCGCGCCACCCGATTCGGCACAGAAGCCGCCGACCGGTTTCAGCTTGGTGATCTTCTGCCCCATCGTGCGCACGATGCGCCAGCCGCCGAACAGCGTGCCGAGCCCCATCGACAGATAGCACGCACCGATCACCCACAACGGCGGCGCGTCGGCGGTACTTGCTGCGTAACCCGTGGCGATCAGCAGCATCCAGATGATGCCGATGGTTTTCTGCGCATCGTTGCCACCGTGGCCGAGGCTATAGAGGCCCGCAGAAATCAGCTGCAGCCGGCGAAACCGCCGGTCGACCTTGCTAGGTGGCGTGCGGAAGTAAATCCACGAGACCGCCAACATGAAGAACGAACCAAGCACGAAACCGAGCAACGGCGACAGGAAAATAAACGCAACGGTTTTCAGCAGGCCGTCGACGTTAAGCGCGCCCCACCCCGATTTGGCGAGCGCCGCACCGACCAGGCCGCCGATCAACGCATGCGACGAACTCGACGGAATGCCGTAATACCACGTGACGATGTTCCAGCCGATCGCGCCGATCAGCGCACCGAACACGACGTAGTGATCGACGATAGCGGGATCGATCGTCCCTTTGCCGACGGTCTGTGCGACTTTCAGATGGAAGACGAAATAGGCGATGACATTGAACGCGGCCGCAAACGCCACGGCCTGCTGTGGCTTCAGCACGCCGGTCGACACGACGGTTGCGATCGAATTCGCCGCGTCGTGGAAACCGTTCATGAAATCGAAGACGAGCGCGACGACGACGAGCGTGGCCACCACCCAGATGGCGAGTTGAATCGAATGCATCAGGCGTTTTCCAGCACGATGCCTTCAAGGATGTTCGCGACGTCCTCGCACTTGTCGGTGATCAGCTCGAGCAGTTCGTAGACGGCCTTCAGTTTGATCAGCGTCTTGACGTCGTCTTCTTCACGGAAGAGCTTCGACATCGCGGAGCGCAGCACGCTGTCGGCTTCCGATTCGAGCCGGTCGATCTCCTCACAGACCTTGAGGATCTGGCTCGCCTGCTTCATGTCGGACAGCATCGCGACCGCGGCCTGCACACGCTCGGCCGTGGCGGTGCAGATGTGCGCGAGCTGGCTCGCTTCGGAGGTGACCGCCTGCACGTCGTACAGCGAAATGGTCGTGGCAACGTCCTCCATCAGGTCGAGGATGTCGTCCATCGTGGTGATCAGCTTGTGGATTTCGTCGCGGTCGAGCGGCGTGATGAAGGTCTTGTGCAGCAGGTCGATGGTTTCGTGCGTGAGCTTGTCGGCGGCTTTCTCGGCGGTTTGCACGTTCTGCTTGTGAATCTCCGCGTCAGCGAGATTGTCGATCAGCAGTTCGAGTTCGCGGCTCGCCGAAACGATGTACTTGGCGTGCTCATTAAATATTTCAAAGAACTTGCCCTCGGTGGGCATAAATCGACCGAACATGGAAATCCCGGTAAATGGTCACGTGATGGCTGACATAAAACCGCAACATTGTACCGGTGTGGGACGGTTGCGGCACTCTCTGTGTCACTCCATCGTGGCCATTCACCACGCATAGCGGCTCTCCGTGCCGCTCCCGACGCTTCGGTTATTCGCTGTAGAAATTCTGCGCGCCGGCAAAATTGTCGAACTTCGTATATTGACCGTGGAACGTGAGGCGAACAGGCCCGATCGGACCATTCCGCTGCTTGCCGATGATGATTTCGGCGGTGCCTTTGTCGGGACTGTCCGGGTTGTAGACTTCGTCGCGATAGATGAACAGGATGATGTCCGCGTCCTGTTCGATGGCGCCCGACTCGCGCAGGTCTGACATGATCGGACGTTTGTTGGGCCGCTGTTCGAGGCCGCGATTCAGCTGCGACAGCGCAATGACCGGCACGTCGAGCTCTTTGGCAAGGCTCTTTAGCGAACGTGAGATTTCGGAGATTTCAGTTGCACGGTTTTCGCCCTGCGAAGACGATCCGCTCATCAGCTGCAGGTAGTCGACGATGATCAACCCGAGCTTGCCGCATTGCCGCGACAGGCGCCGCGCGCGCGAGCGCAATTCCATCGGGTTCAGCCCACCGGTTTCATCGATGAACATTTGCGCCTCGCTCATCTTCTGCACCGCGTGCGTGAGCTTCGGCCAGTCTTCGTCGGTCAGCCGGCCGGTACGCATGCGGTGTTGGTCGAGCCGGCCGACCGAGCCGAGCATCCGCATGGTCAGCTGCGTACCCGGCATTTCCATCGAGAACACCGCGACCGGCAATCCGTACTCGACTGCGACGTATTCGCCGATGTTCATAGAAAATGCGGTTTTTCCCATTGACGGCCGACCCGCCACGATGATCAGTTCCCCACCGTGCATCCCCGACGTCATCCGGTCGAGATCGACGAAGCCGGTAGGCGTACCGGTTACGTCGCTGGGATTCGCCGTGTGATAAAGCGTATCGATCCGCTCCACGACCTGCGTGAGCAGCGGCCCGATCTCGAGAAAGCCCTGAGTACCGCGGGCACCATCCTCGGCAATCGAAAACACCTTCGATTCCGCTTCGTCCAGCAATTGCCGGACTTCCTTGCCCTGCGGGTTGAACGCGTCGGCGGAAATTTCATCCGCCACCGACACGAGCCGGCGTAGCACCGCCCGGTCACGCACGATTTCCGCATAACGCCGGATGTTCGCCGCGCTCGGCGTGTTCTGCGCCAGCGCATTCAGGTAAGCGAGACCACCCACATCGTCGGCCTTGCCTGCCGTGCCGAGCGCCTCGTAGACCGTGATCACGTCCGCGGGACGGGTCGCCGCGATCAGGCGCCCGATGTGTTCGTAGATGATCCGGTGGTCGTAGCGATAGAAATCGCCCTGAGACAGAAAATCCGCGATGCGGTCCCACGCGGCGTTGTCCAGCAGCAAACCGCCGAGTACCGATTGCTCGGCCTCGATCGAATGCGGCGGAACCTTCAGCGATTCGATTTGGGGATCTTTCGGTGCGTTCATGGGGAGGAATTATCGGGCAAACCGGCGCTGGGAGGAACGGTTTCCAAACCCTGTAGCAAACAAAAAAGGCAGGGGCCGGTTTCCCGGCCCCTGCCTCTGCTCTAGCGCGAGGCTAGAGCGACTCCTGCCTACCGTACCTGGCTACGTCCACACGGCCCGGGCGGACTGCCCGGTCGGCGCACGCCAGCCAGAACCGGCTTAAACGTGTTCGCCCAGCACCGACACCGTGACGTCGACCAGCACGTCGGTGTGCAGCGAGACTTGCACCGGATGGTCGCCGACCAGCTTGAGCGGACCTTCCGGCAGACGCACTTGCGCCTTTTCGACAGCGAAGCCTTGCTTGCCGAGTGCTGCGGCGATGTCGGCGTTCGTGACCGAGCCGAACAGACGACCGTCGACACCAGCCTTCTGTGCGATCTGGACGGTCGAACCGGCCAGCTTTTCGCCTTGAGCCTGAGCGGCTGCCAGCTTTTCAGCGGCGACCTTTTCGAGTTCCGCGCGGCGGACTTCGAATTCGGCGATCGCGGTCTTCGTGGCACGGCGAGCCTGCTTTTTCGGGATCAGGAAGTTACGTGCGTAACCGTCCTTGACCTTGACGATGTCGCCGAGGTTACCCACGTTGACGACTTTTTCGAGAAGAATGATCTGCATTCGGATGCTCCTTGTAGCGTCGTCGGGTTAGGCCTTGTGCTGGTCGGTGTACTGCACCAGCGCGAGGAAACGCGCGCGCTTGATAGCCGTATCCAGCTGACGTTGATAGTGGGCCTTGGTACCCGTCAGACGCGCCGGCGTGATCTTGCCGTTTTCGCCGATGAAGTCCTTCAGCGTTTCGATGTCCTTGTAGTCGATCTGATCGACACCAGCAGCCGTGAAACGGCAGAACTTCTTGCGCTTGAAGAGCGGGTTTTGTTGCTGACGACGCTTGTCGAATTTCTTACCAGTCGGGCGGGGCATGATTAGTCCTTTCCTGTGTCCTGCAATTCTGTGATGTGAAACACCAGGGTTCTCGCATTGCGGCTTTTTTTCGCCAGGAAACCGGTGAAGAGCGTTTCGACGCCCATCTCGCAGTTTTCCAGCTTGCCGCTCGCTTCACCGGCTGCCACCGCCTGCATCGTCAGTTCAACTTGCCGGGCAATGCCCGCTTCGACGACTTCGGCACGGTGGTGCAGCGTACAGCTTGCGATCGGAACGCCGGCGGGGGTGTACCGCACCGGTTCGCGTTCAACGACGCTCGCCTTGAGCTGCAGCCTGTTCACGTCAGCGATATGCTTTCCTGATGGCTTGGTTCTTTAAGCCTGCGCTTCGGACGGCTGGGCAGCCGCCTTCTTGGCTTCTTCGCGCTGCACTTCCTTCATCATCGGCGACGGGCCGGTTTCGGCCTTCTTCATCTTGACGATCAGGTGACGCAGAACGGCATCGTTGAACTTGAACGCGTGTTCGAGTTCGTCGAGCGTGGTCTGGTCGCACTCGATGTTCATGCAGACGTAGTGAGCCTTCGCGAGTTTCTCGATCATGTAGGCCAGCTGACGGCGGCCCCAGTCTTCGATGCGGTGGATCTGGCCACCGTGCGACGTGATCGTGGACTTGTAACGCTCGATCATGGCGGGCACTTGCTCGCTCTGATCGGGGTGCACGATAAAGACGATTTCATAATGACGCATACACACTCCTTGTGGATTAAAGCCACCCGGGCGTCGAACCGGTGTAGCAAGAGAGAAGCCCAAGATTCTAACTGGATCGGGGGGCGGATGCAACTGATATCACCAGATCGGCGGTGAATTCGGCCGTATTTTCAACGACTTGCGGACCTTACGGGGTCCGCATCGGTAGTCGCACCTGCTCCAGTCGGGCACGTGATCCAGCCTCGGGGCGCCCGCGAAGGCCTGCGCTGCCTCGACCGGGGCCTGTTACTCGACACTGCTCCAGTAGTCGGCCCGCGCGTAGGCCGCCTTCAGATAGTCGATGAAATAGCGCACTTTGGCCGGTACATACCGCTGCTGCGGGTAGACCGCGAGAATGTCGTAGTCGGGCAGCGCGTAGTCGTCGAGCACGGTTTCGAGTTCGCCGCGCGCAAGCTGCTGCTGGATCTCCCAGGTCGAGCGCCAGCCGAGACCGAGCCCTTCGGATACCCAGCGGTGCAGCAGTTCGCCATCGTTACAGTCGAGCGTGCCGCCGACCCGCACCGTCACCAGCTTGCCGTTGCGCCGGAAATACCAGCCGCGGTTCTGGCCGCCCTGCAGATTGAACGCGAGGCAGTTGTGCTGCGGCAGGTCGTCGAGTGCTTTCGGCTTGCCGTGCTTCCTGAAATACGCCGGCGTGCCGCACACCACGCGCCGGTTCGATGCAAGCTTCACCGCCACGAAATTCGGATCGACCGATCCGCCGATCCGGATCGACAGGTCGTAGCCCTCGCGCACCAGGTCCACCACGCGGTCGGTCAGGTTGAACGACACCTGCAAATCGGGCTTGTCCGCAAGAAACGCGGGCGCCAGCGGCGCGACGTGCTTGCGTCCGAAGGCGGCCGGCGCCGACACGATCAGATGGCCGTTCACCGCGCGGCGCCCCGCTGTCAGCTCGTTTTCCGCCTGATCCCATTCGGTCAGGAGCCCCCGGCAGCGTTCGAGGAACGCCGCGCCCTCCTCGCTGACGACGAGCCGCCGCGTCGACCGGTACATCAGCTTCACGCCGAGTCGCTGTTCGAGCGCATCGATGCGCCGCCCGAGGATCACCGGCGACACGCCCTCTTCCAGCGCCGCCGCCGCGAGACTGCCGGCGTCCGCGACGCGCACGAAGGTTTCAATCTGCTTGAAGCGGTCCATCGTCGTCTCCTCTCCCTGTGTGCCCTGGCGCCGGTGTCTACCTGAACCGGCTGCCGGAGTGTCGCCATCATTCAATACTTTTTGTTTCGAAACAAGCGACCCGCGCTGATCTTATCAAACCTTTAGGTGAGGCCTAAAGTCGCTCCACCAGCCTTTGCAGGCATTCCCGGTATTTGCAACATCCGCGACATTCAGGAAGGAGACATTTCATGGCCAAGATGAGAGCCGTCGACGCAGCCGTACTGGTGCTCGAAAAAGAAGGCATCGACACGGCGTTCGGCGTGCCCGGCGCCGCGATCAACCCGTTCTACTCGGCGTTACGCAAAGCCGGCGGTATCAGCCACGTGCTGGCGCGCCACGTCGAAGGGGCGTCGCATATGGCCGAGGGCTATACGCGGGCCGCCCCGGGCAACATCGGCGTGTGCATCGGCACCTCCGGGCCGGCGGGCACCGACATGATCACGGGTCTCTATTCGGCGCAGGCCGACTCGATCCCGATCCTCGCGATCACGGGCCAGGCGCCGCGTGCCCGGCTTTACAAGGAAGACTTCCAGGCCGTCGATATCGAATCGATCGCTAAACCGGTCACCAAATGGGCGGTCACCGTGCGCGAACCGGCGCTCGTGCCGCGCGTATTCCAGCAGGCGTTTCATTTGATGCGCTCGGGCCGGCCCGGGCCGGTGCTGGTCGATTTGCCGATCGACGTGCAACTCGCCGAGATCGAGTTCGACATCGACACCTACGAACCGCTGCCGATCTACAAGCCGCAGGCAACCCGCAAGCAGATCGAAGCGGCGCTCACGCTGCTGAACGACGCAGACCGGCCGCTGATCGTCTCCGGTGGTGGCGTGCTCAACGCCGCCGCAGAAGACCTGCTCGTGCGCTTCGCCGAACTCACCGGCGTGCCGGTCGTGCCGACCTTGATGTCGTGGGGTGCGATTCCCGACGATCATCCGTTGATGGCCGGCATGGTCGGCTTGCAGACATCGCACCGCTACGGCAACGCGACGATGCTCGCGTCGGATTTCGTGCTCGGTATCGGCAACCGCTGGGCCAACCGTCACACCGGCAGCGTCGAGGTTTATACGAAGGGCCGTAAGTTCGTGCACGTGGATATTGAGCCGACGCAGATCGGTCGCGTGTTCGGACCTGATCTCGGCATCGTCTCCGATGCGAAGGCCGCGCTCGAACTGTTCGTTCAGATCGGTGAGGAATGGAAGCGCGCCGGCAAGCTGAAAGACCGCCGTGCATGGGTCGAGGAATGCCAGCAGCGCAAGCGCACGATGCAGCGCAAGACGCATTTCGATAACGCGCCGATCAAGCCGCAGCGCGTGTACGAAGAGATGAACAAGGTATTCGGTCGCGACACCTGCTATATCAGCACGATCGGTTTGTCGCAGATCGCCGGTGCGCAATTTCTGCATGTGTACAAGGCACGCAACTGGATCAACTGCGGCCAGGCAGGCCCGCTTGGGTGGACGATTCCGGCGGCGCTCGGTGTGCGTGCCGCCGACCCGCAGCGGCCGATCGTCGCGCTGTCCGGCGATTACGACTTCCAGTTCATGATCGAAGAGCTCGCGGTGGGTGCGCAGTTCAAGCTGCCGTACGTGCACGTTGTCGTGAACAACTCGTACCTCGGGCTGATTCGCCAGGCACAGCGTGCATTCGATATGGACTTCTGCGTTCAGCTCGCCTTCGAGAACGTCAACGCGCCGGAGTTGAACGGTTACGGCGTGGATCACGTGGCGGTGGCCGAGGGTCTCGGTTGCAAGGCGCTGCGTGTGTTCAAACCCGAAGAGATCGCACCGGCACTGAAGAAAGCGCAGTCGATGCTGTCGGAATTCAATGTGCCGGTCGTGGTCGAGGTGATTCTCGAGCGCGTGACCAACATCTCGATGGGCGCCGAGATCGACGCGATCAACGAGTTCGAGGAACTGGCCACGACTCGCGAAGACGCGCCGACTGCCGTCGCCTTGCAAGATTGAGCGCAGCAGCGTTCGCACTACCCTTGACCGACCACAGAGAACCCGCAACATGCCGAAATTTGCAGCCAACCTTACGATGCTGTTCAACGAAGTCCCGTTCCTCGACCGCTTCGCGGCCGCGGCAAACGCCGGCTTCAGTGCAGTCGAATTCCTGTTTCCGTATCCGTACCGGGCCGCGGAACTGGCCGAACGTCTCGAACAGCATCGGCTGAAGCTGGTGCTTCACAACCTGCCGGCAGGCAACTGGGAAGCGGGCGAACGCGGCATCGCGTGTCTGCCTGCACGTATCGCCGAGTTTCAGGAAGGCGTCGGTCGCGCGATCGAATACGCGAAAGCGTTGAAAGTCCCGCAACTGAACTGCCTCGCAGGTATTCCGACGGCCGATGTCGATCGCGACACCGCGCGCGCGACGATCGTCGATAACCTGCGCTTCGCTGCGCAGGCGTTGAAGAACGAGCGCATCAAGCTGCTCGTCGAGCCGTGCAACGCGTACGACATTCCGGGCTTTGCGCTGAACCGCTCGGCGGAAGGTCTCGACGTGATCCGCGCAGTCGGCTCGGACAATCTGTTCCTGCAATACGACATCTATCACATGCAGCGAATGGAAGGCGAACTCGCGGCCACGATCAAAAAGAACCTGCCGCAGATCGCCCACATCCAGCTCGCCGACAACCCGGGGCGCAACGAACCGGGCACCGGCGAAATCAACTACCCGTTCCTGTTCGATCTGCTCGATTCGCTTGGCTACGACGGCTACGTCGGCTGCGAATACAAACCGCGCACCACCACTTCCGAGGGCCTCGGCTGGCTGCAACACATCGCCGGCCGCACACACGCTACTGCGTGAACGCGCGGCGTCATCGAGCCGTCGAGTAACGGATCGGCACGAACCTATTCCTGGAGACACACATGGCAACAATCGGTTTCATCGGCCTCGGCATCATGGGCGCGCACATGGCGCGCAATCTTCTGAAAGGCGGCCACACGCTGTTCGTCAACGGTGCGTATCCGGTGCCCGACGATCTGCGCACAACAACCACCGTGGTCGCGAATTCGACGGCTGTCGCGCAGGCTGCGGATATCGTCATCGTGATGGTGCCGGACACGCCCGATGTCGAGAACGTGCTGTTCGCCGACGACGGCGTGGCGAAGGGCCTCACGAAAGGCAAACTCGTCATCGACATGAGTTCGATCTCGCCGCTCGATACCCAGGCTTTCGCGAAGAAGATCAACGCGCTCGGTTGCGACTATCTCGACGCGCCGGTGTCGGGCGGCGAAGTCGGCGCGCGTGAAGCAACACTGACGATCATGGTCGGCGGTCCGCAGAAATCGTTCGACGCGGCAAAGCCGCTGTTCGATCTGATGGGCAAGAACATCTCGCTGATCGGCGACAACGGTGCGGGACAAACGTGCAAGGTCGCCAACCAGATCATCGTCGCGCTGAACATCGAAGCGGTCGCGGAAGCTTTATTGTTCGCCGCACGCTCGGGTGCCGATCCGGAACGCGTGCGCCGTGCGCTGATGGGTGGTTTTGCATCGTCGCGGATTCTCGAAGTGCACGGTGAGCGCATGACGAAGCGCACGTTCAATCCGGGCTTTCGCATCGAGCTGCATCAAAAGGATCTGAATCTCGCGCTCGACGGTGCGCGCAAGCTCGGCATCGCATTGCCGCACACGGCGAGTGCGCAGCAGCTGTTCAGCGTGTGTGCGGCGAACGGCGGCAAGGCGTGGGATCACTCCGCGATGATTCGCGCGCTTGAGTTGATGGCTAACTTTGAGATCGCGCAGGCGCCGCAGGAAGCGAAAGCGGCTTGAGCGGCCGGCGATAGGCGATAAAAACGTTCCGCCGGCACGTCTCGCCGTTGGAACAACAGGTGGGGCGTCCGTTGCGACATGCTCACGCATACCGCAACGGGCAAATCGGACCGCTCTGGGCTGAGAGCGGTCAGTGGGGTCCGCAGCGGCACCCGGCGGCGCCGGGGAAGCCTTGGTCGGTCAGACGTCGTCGTCGGGTGTCCGGCTGTCGGATTTCAACGCATTTATTTGCCGTCGGTTTTGCCCTGCGCGGTTGCGCAAATGCATAACTCAGTACGTATCGAACACGCGCTGCAGCACCACCGGCCCGGCTGCGCCCGCGGCTAGTGCCAGCATCAACAGCACACGCGCCTTGTACGGATTGAGCGTGCCGGCCGAGATGAAGCCGAGCGCATCGTCGGATGCCGCACCGTTGCGCATCACATGACCCGACCCCACGCGCGATCCCCGTACGACGGCCACACCGTGCGCAACTGCATCGGCGAGGCCCTGCTGCACGGTCGTATGAATCGAACCATTGCCGGTGCCCGCTACGACGATGCCGCGCACACCCGCCGTCACCAGTGCATCGACCGCAATGCGCGACGCACCCGCATAACTCGCGACGATCTCGACGTGCGGCCAGTTCGCGCCGATGACGAATTCGGTATCGACGGTGTGCGGCCGCAGGACCTTACGCTGAAACTCGACTCGACCGTCCTGCACCCAGCCGAGCACACCGACTTCGGGCGACTCGAATGCATTGACCGTATACGTGCTCGTCTTGACGATATCTCGCGCGCTATGAATCCGGTTGTTGAACGCAACCATCACGCCCTGCCCGTGCGCCACGGCGCTCGCCGCGACGGTCACGGCGTTGAGCAGATTGAGCGGGCCGTCGGCGGACAGTGACGTCGACGGCCGCATCGCCGCGGTCAACACAACGGGCTTCGTGCTTTTCACGGTCAGATGCAGCAGATACGCGGTTTCTTCGAGCGTATCGGTGCCGTGTGTGATGACCACGCCGTCGATGCCATCGGTGGCGAGCAACGTGTTCACACGTTGTGCGAGCGCGCTCCACAACGCAAGCGAGATGTCCTTGCTGTCGACGCTCGCCAGCTGTTCGGCCTGCACGCGTGCCACCGATGACAGTGCCGGCACAGCGGAGAGCAGCCGCTCGACGCCGACCACGCCGGCCTGATAACCGGAGGTATTAGCCGGATCGGCCGCCGAGCCGGCGATCGTTCCGCCGGTCGCGAGCACGGCGATGCACGGCAGCGTGTCCGACGCTGCGTGGGAAGGAAAGGAAATCGATGAGTTCATGGCCGCGATTGTAAGCGAAGCGCCGTGCGCTTCACATAGTCGCGGCTACCCTGCCACCTGCACGAGCGCTATGCAACGGATCGCCGGGTCGGAGCCTGGCCAGTCGCGGACCGATCTGTGTGGACCGGCCTGCCCGGCCCGATCAGCCGCAACCGATCGCAGCCCGCGCTACTACGGTTACGCCACTTCGCGCAACTGCGCGGCGATTTCAGCTTCGTTCAGATGCGGCGCGAACATCTCGATCAGCCGGTATGCGTAAGCGCGCAGAAAGGCACCCTTGCGCAGCCCGACGCGCGTCGTGCTCGCCTCGAACAGATGCTGGGTGTCGAGCGCGACGAGTTCGGTGTCGCGCTTCGGATCGTAGGCCATTGCCGCCACCACGCCGATCCCCATACCAAGCTCGACGTAAGTCTTGATCACGTCGGCATCGATCGCGGTCAGCACGACGTCGGGCAATGCGCCCGCTTTCGCAAACGCCTGATCGATATGCGAGCGGCCAGTGAAGTCCTGGTCGTAGGTGACGATCGGATATTCCGCGATCTCGTCGAGCGACAGGTTCGGACGACCCACCAGCGGATGGCCCTTCGGCACAACGACGATGTGATGCCACGAATAGCACGGAAACGTGACGATATCCGGGTAACGGTCGAGCGCTTCAGTCGAGATGCCGATGTCCGCTTCGCCGTTGATGATCATCTGCGCGATCTGTTGCGGGCTGCCCTGGCGCAGCGCGAGATGCACCTTCGGGAACACCTCGGTGAACTGCCGGATCACCTTCGGCAGCGCGTAGCGCGCCTGCGTATGGGTCGTTGCAACGACCAGGTGGCCGCTGTCCTGATCCGCATACTGGCGGGCGACGCGGCGCAGGTTTTCCGCATCGAGCAGCATCCGCTCGATCAGCTGATGCACCGCCTTGCCCGGTTCGGTCAGCCCGGTCAGGCGCTTGCCGCGGCGAATGAAGATGTCGACGCCGAGTTCGTCCTCGAGGTCCTTGATCTGTTTCGATACCCCCGACTGCGACGTGTACAGCACGTTCGCCACTTCGGTCAGGTTCATGTTCTGGCGCACGGCCTCGCGCACGAAGCGTAATTGCTGGAAGTTCATGTGTGTGTCTCCGGGTCAGCCAGAGTGTAATTAAGCGAAATCATATCCTTGCCCATCATTGTGCGGGGAACACCCGCAGCGCACGCGGCACGGCGGTGACGCCGTCGCCGACGCCAAGCTGCAGCTCGCGCCACGTTTCGCGGTCGAGTTCCGCTTCGAGCACGTTGCCCGCGCGGCCTTCGAGTTCGACACGCACCGAGCCGCCCAGCGTCACCACGCGCCGCACGTCGACCACGATGCCGTCGCGATGGCCGGACGCCTGCGGATACAACACGAGATCGTGCGGACGCACATAGGCAAACGCGGGGCCTTCGAATTCCGCCTCGATGGCGATCGGCTGCGCCGCGCCGTCGACGACGAACCCGCTCTGCGCGACGTTGCCATGCAGCCGGTTTGCCCCGCCGAGAAACTCGTAGACAAACGAAGTCTGCGGATGGTCGTACACCTCCTGCGGACTGCCTACCTGCTCTACGTGACCGTGGTTCAGCACGACGATGCGGTCGGCGACTTCGAGCGCCTCTTCCTGGTCGTGCGTGACGAAGATCGTCGAGATGTGCAGATCGTCATGCAGACGCCGCAACCAGCCGCGCAACTCCTTGCGGACCTTCGCATCGAGCGCGCCGAACGGCTCGTCGAGCAGCAGCACCTTCGGCTCGACTGCGAGCGCACGCGCCAGCGCGATCCGCTGCCGCTGGCCGCCCGACAGCTCGGATGGATAGCGCTGCGCAAGCCAGTCGAGCTGCACGAGCTTCAGCAGTTCATGCACCTTCTCGCGAATCACGGCTTCGCTGGGACGCTCTTTGCGCGGTTTCACGCGCAGACCGAACGCGACGTTCTCGAACACCGTCATGTGACGAAACAGCGCGTAATGCTGGAACACGAAGCCGACCTGGCGTTCGCGCGCGCCGACCGTTGCGACGTCCTGGCCTTGCAGCACGACCTGGCCTGCGTCCGCATATTCAAGACCGGCGATCACGCGCAGCAGCGTCGTCTTGCCACAGCCGGACGGCCCAAGCAGCGCGACGAGTTCGCCGGGCGGGAAGTCGAGTGAAACGTCGTCTAGCGCGACGAAATCGCCGAAGCGCTTTTGCAGATTACGAACGATGATGCCCATGTGTTACCACTCCCCTTGCTGAACCGGTTGCGGCGCGACCTTGTTTAGCGATGTCGCCGAGCTCGCGGCCGTTCGCGCGCTGACGGGCTGACTTGCCGGTCCCGCATGCGCCGGCACGACCTGCGCATCGTCGCGCTGCGCCGACAGATGACGTTCCGCGAGCAGCTTCAGGCCGAGCGTCACGAGTGCGAGCAACGCCAGCACCGACGCCACGGCGAACGCCGCCGCGAAGTTGTATTCGTTATAAAGAATCTCGACGTGCAGCGGCATCGTATCGGTCTGCCCACGAATGTGGCCCGACACCACCGATACCGCGCCGAACTCGCCCATCGCCCGCGCATTGCAAAGGATGACGCCATACAGCAGGCCCCACTTCACGTTCGGCAGCGTCACGCGGCGAAACATCTGCCAGCCCGACGCGCCGAGCACGTGCGCGGCCTCTTCCTCGTCGTTGCCCTGCGCCTGCATCAACGGAATCAGTTCGCGGGCGACGAACGGGAACGTGACGAAGACCGTCGCGAGCACGATGCCGGGCACCGCGAAGATGATCTGTACGTCATGCGCCTGCAGCCACGGGCCGAACCAGCCCTGTGCACCGAACAGCAATACATAGACGAGGCCGGAGATCACGGGCGAAACCGAGAACGGCAGATCGATCAACGTGGTCAATAGCGCCTTGCCGCGAAATTCGAACTTCGCGATCGCCCACGATGCCGCGAGCCCGAACACGAGATTCAGCGGCACGGCGATCACGGCCGTCAGCAGCGTGAGCTTGATCGCGGACACGGCATCGGGATCGGTCAGCGACTCGAAATAGAAACCGATGCCCTTGCTCAGCGCCTGGACAAACACAGCAGCAAGCGGCACGACGAGAAACAGCACGAGAAACAGCAGCGCGATGCCGGTCAGGAGCCAGCGCACGACGCGTGATTCGGTGACCGGATCGGGACGGCGCGGTGCGCCTGGGCGGACCTTCGATGAAGCGGAAGCGCGGCTCATGGCGTGCCTCCTGTGACCGTTGCGGCCGTTGCCAGCGGCGCGCGCGGTGCAGCGGTGCCGCGCCCCGTGCGCCGCTGCAAGAACCATTGCAGCGTGTTGATCAGTAGCAGCATCAGAAATGACACGACGAGCATCACAACCGCGAGCGCAGTCGCACCCGCATAGTCGTACTGCTCGAGCTTCGTGATGATCAGGAGCGACGTAATCTCGGACTTCATCGGTACGTTACCGGCGATGAAAATCACCGAGCCGTATTCGCCGAGCGCGCGCGCGAACGCGAGCGCGAAGCCGGTCAACAATGCGGGAAACACGGCGGGCAGAACGACGCGCCGAAACGTCAACCAGCGCGAAGCACCGAGGCAGGCCGCCGCTTCCTCCTGTTCGCGCTCGAACTCTTCGAGCACCGGCTGCACCGTGCGCACGACGAACGGCAAACCGATGAACGTCAACGCGACGAGTACGCCAGCCGGCGTAAACGCGATCTTGATACCGAGCGGTTCGAGAAACTGGCCGATCCAGCCATTTCCCGCATACACGGCCGCGAGCGAAATACCCGCCACCGAGGTCGGCAACGCAAACGGCAAATCGACGATAGCGTCGACGATCCGTTTGAACGGAAACGTATAGCGCACCAGCACCCACGCGACGAGAAAGCCGAACACCGCATTGATCAGCGCACCGCCGAATGCCGAAAAAAAGGTCAAGCGGTACGAGGCCAGCACGCGCGGCGAACTGACGGCGCGCACGAACTGCGCCCAGTCGAGCGTCGCGGTTTTCAGGAAAGTTGCTGCGAGCGGAATCAGCACCACGAGGCTCAGATACGCCACCGTGATGCCGAGCGTCACGCCAAAACCGGGCAACGCACTCGGTTTGCGGAAGGTGAACGTCGTCATGCTCAATGCTCTGTCAGGGTTATCCGCTGCAGACCTGTCGGGTCCGGCGAGCGATGCATCGACGCGGTTCCATCTGGCCGAAAAGCGCGCCCGGGGGCGCGCTTGCCTGATGTCACCGCGTCGTTACATCGGCTGCTGCCGGTTCTCCGCGGTCTGCCTGTCTTTATGCTCTACGATCTGACGGCTTGCACTTCACTGCGGCGCGTAGATCGAATCGAACACGCCACCGTCGGCAAAATGCGTCTTCTGCGCGTTCGTCCAGCCGCCGAACGTATCGTCGACCGTGTACAGCTTCAGCTTCGGAAACTTGTCGGTCAGCGCGGCCGGCACCTTGTTCGAACGCGGACGGTAGAAGTTCTTTGCAGCGATCTCCTGGCCTTCCGGGCTATACAGGAAGTTCAGGTAAGCCTCGGCGAGCTTGCGCGTGCCATGCTTCTCAACGACCTTGTCGACCACGGCAACCGGCGGCTCAGCCAGAATGCTCACCGACGGCACGACGATCTCGAACTTGTCCGGACCGAATTCCTTCAGCGACAGGAACGCTTCGTTTTCCCATGCGATCAGCACATCGCCGATCCCGCGTTGCACGAAGCTCGTCGTCGCACCGCGCGCGCCCGAGTCGAGCACGCCCGCATTCTTATAGAGCTTCGAGACGAATTCCTTCGCGGTCTGCTCGTTACCGCCCGGCTGATGCAGCGCATAGGCCCACGCAGCGAGATAGTTCCAGCGCGCGCCGCCCGAGGTCTTCGGGTTCGGCGTGACGATCGATACGCCCGGCTTCGTCAGGTCGTTCCAGTCCTTGATCTGCTTCGGGTTGCCCTTGCGCACGAGAAACACGATCGTCGACGTGTAGGGCGACGCGTTGTCGGGCAGACGCTTCTGCCAGTTCTTGTCGAGCAGGCCCTTGTTCGCGAGCGCGTCGATGTCGTAGGCCAGCGCGAGCGTCACGACGTCCGCCTGCAAGCCGTCCAGCACCGAGCGCGCCTGTGCGCCCGAACCGCCGTGCGACTGCTTGAAGGTAATCGTTTCGCCGGTCTGCGCCTTCCACTGCTTGCCGAATGTCTGATTGATGTCCTGATACAGCTCGCGTGTCGGGTCGTACGACACGTTCAGCAGCGTTATATCTGCTGCCTGTGCGTGCGACACGATGCCGACTGCTGCCGCGGCGCCCAGCGCCAGTGCGGCAACGAGATGTTTCATCCTGTCTGCAAACCCCGTAATGCGATAGACCATCCAGTTTCTCCGTGCGGTGTGGTTGTGCTGGCTATGTATGTTGTTGTGCGCCTGATGACGATCAGGTCGAGGCCAGTCTATCGAACGGCTTACATCATTAAAAATAATGTTTCCTCATTCTTTAATACTCAAAAGTGGTAATGACGGCTGGGTGCGGCGTTGCGGCACGTAAATGGGTGTTTTGACAGCCAATTGCGGTGCTGCAGCGGCCCCTCTAGAGGACGAACTTAAAGTAACGCTTGATATGTGCCGAATACTGTATAAAAATACAGTCACCTGTCTATCCATACAGTGACGCTATGACCAAACTCACCGCACGACAGCAACAGGTTTTCGAACTGATCCAGCGCGCTATCGAGCGCACCGGCTTCCCACCCACGCGGGCGGAGATCGCCGCTGAGCTGGGCTTCAGCTCGGCCAATTCCGCAGAAGAGCACCTGCGGGCGCTTGCACGCAAAGGCGTGATCGAACTGGCGGCGGGCGCGTCGCGCGGTATCCGTCTGGTACGCAACCTCGACGACGCACCGCATCAGTTCACGCTGCCGCATGCGAGCCTGATGCAACTGTCGCTGCCGCTGGTCGGCCGCGTCGCGGCCGGTAGCCCGATCCTCGCGCAGGAACATATCTCGCAGCACTACGCCTGCGACCCGGCGCTCTTTTCGAGCAAGCCGGACTACCTGCTCAAGGTGCGCGGGCTGTCAATGCGCGACGCCGGTATCTTCGACGGCGATCTGCTCGCGGTGCAGAAAAAAAGCGAGGCGAAAGACGGCCAGATCATCATCGCGCGGCTTGGCGACGATGTGACGGTAAAGCGTCTGAAGCGGCGACCGAACGGCATTGAGCTGATCGCCGAGAACCCCGACTACGAAAACATCTTTGTCGAAGCCGGGAGCGACGACTTCGCGCTCGAAGGCATCGCGGTAGGGCTGATCCGGCCTACCGAATTCTGAACCTGTCGTCTGGAGAGATTCATGGAACGCCTTGCCCGCCTGCTGCCTTTCCGCCAGTTCGGACGTCTGCGTCATTTGCGCGGTGTCGTCCCGTGTGCCCCGCTCGAAGCAGACGGTGCGCCATCGCTGTTCGATGAAGCTCCCACTAGCTCGTCCATCCTGCCGTCGTCGTTGCCGGCATTCGCTCGCGTGTCGCTGAATGCGGGTCTCAACGTCGAACCGGCGCGTCGTGCTCCGGTGCGCGTGTACCATGGGTCGAAGCGACTCATCATGGTCGGTACGATGGATGCCGTATGCCGGATGATCGATCGTGCGATCGCCGAAGAACGTGCCGGCATTCAGGGTGCGCTGTTCGAATAAACGGAGAACGGCAGGCAATGGCAGGGACAGTCAACGGTAGACGCGGATCGCAGCAAGGCAGCATCCGCAAACCACTGGTTATCGTCGTGATCGTGATTGCGATCGTCGCGATCCTGGGGTTCAGCTACGCGTCGCCTTATATGACGCTCGACCGGTTGAAGCGCGCCGCCGACGCGCGCGATGCGGCAACCGTCGATCAATACGTCGATTTCCCCGCGTTGCGCGAAAGCCTGAAACAGCAGGTCACTGCCCTGCTCGCGCAACGGCTCGATGCGAAGAGCAATGGCAATCCGCTGGCCGCATTGGGCGCGATGATCGGTGTGGCATTGATTGGTCCGCTAGTCGATGCGTATGCAACACCGGATGGCGTTGCCGCGTTGCTGAACGGTATACCGCCGCGCGGCGAACCCGGCGAGCGGCCTCCTGCGCCGTCTCAAACTGCATCGAGCCCGGCAACCGACGTTGCACCGGCGCCCGGCGGTACAACACCGCCTTCGACACAGCCCCCGCAGCCGCCGCAAACCACTGCCGGCTATCGCGGGCTGAATGAATTCGTCATCACGTATCGGCACGGCGTAGGCGATACACGTTACTCAGCCATTCTGCATCGCGACGGTCTGTTTTCGTGGAAGCTATCCGCCGTCGATCTGAACGGACGCTAGTTCGAACGCTAGTGCCGTCTGCGTGCATTGCCTCTGAGATTCAGGCAGCCTCTTGTTGTTGCTGCTCCTGCACCGATGAACACGCCACCAGGATGCTGCACGACACGCGGTCTAGCAGCGGCGTGTTACCCGCACCCATCCACCAACGCGACAGGCCGGTACGGCATCGATGTCCCACTACGAGCAGATCGACCTGCAACTGGTTCGCGAGATTCGCGATCTCGTCGATAGGATGGCCGAACGCAAAGTGCCCTTGCGCGTTCACACCGCGCTCGGTCAGCCAGTCGACGCCTTCCTGAAGAATGTCACGCGCGGTTTTCTCAAAGCTGCCGCACGCAACATCGGTTAGCAACCCTGCGCTTTGCGCGATGCTCGAGCGCATATCCACTACCGACAGCAAATGCGTTTCAGCTTTCAGGTCCAGTGCCAGGTCCGCGCCGCAACGCAACGCCTTGCGGCCTTCACGCGAGCCGTCGTAGCACAACAGAATCTTTCGGTAGCTCGCCATCGTCATCTCCCTTCCGCGCCCATCGCGGCATTCGATTCAATCATGGTGCACCGCAATTCAGGTTGCAAGGGATGGAAAACGCCAGGTATTCGAGGCCCTGCAATGGGGCATGCGGCGGTGCAAAACGATGCGAAACAGCACCAAAGCAGCTACGACGAATGCATCGATACCCTAGAATAGGCACCCGTGGCTTACGCATCGCCTGCATCGCGCGCAGACAGCGCGTTCGCCGTTTCGTTTCCGCTGCAGTTTTTTGTTCCCGGAGCCCTCGTCGTCCATGTCAGATGCCGCAATCGAGTTTCAGCAGGTTGAAAAACGCTACGGCGACAAGATCGTCGTCGATGGCCTGTCGTTTCATGTGCAGGCTGGCGAATGCTTCGGTCTGCTTGGGCCGAACGGTGCCGGCAAAACGACCACGCTACGCATGCTGCTCGGTATCGCGTCGCCCGATGCGGGCACGATCCGCCTGTGCGGCGAAGCGATCCCCGAACGCGCACGCTTTGCGCGTATGCGTGTCGGCGTTGTGCCGCAGTTCGATAACCTCGACCCCGACTTCACCGTCAGCGAAAACCTGCTGGTGTTCGGCCGCTACTTCGGCCTGAGCGCTGCAGAGACGCGCGCCCTGGTGCCGTCGCTGCTCGAATTCGCGCGGCTCGAAAGCAAGGCCCACGCGCGCGTCAGCGAGCTATCCGGTGGCATGCGCCGGCGTCTGACACTGGCGCGAGCGCTCGTCAACGACCCCGATGTGCTGATCATGGACGAACCGACCACGGGTCTCGACCCGCAGGCGCGTCATCTGATCTGGGAACGGCTGCGCTCGCTGCTTGCACGCGGCAAGACGATCCTGCTGACCACCCATTTCATGGAAGAAGCCGAGCGGCTCTGCAACCGGCTCTGCGTGATCGAAGAAGGACGCAAGATCGCCGAAGGTGCGCCGGCCGAGTTGATCGCATCGGAGATCGGTTGCGACGTGATCGAGGTCTACGGTCCCGAGCCGCTCGCGCTGCGCGACGAACTTGCACCGCTCGCAGTGCGGACCGAGATCAGTGGCGAGACGCTGTTCTGCTATGTCGACGATCCGCAACCGGTGCACGCGAAGCTCAAGCAACGTACCGACCTGCGCTATCTGCATCGGCCCGCGAATCTCGAAGACGTATTCCTGCGGCTGACCGGCCGCGAGATGCAGGATTGAGCGCACCCCTAACAACCGCAAGCACAACAACAAGCGGATGCACGCGCCCCGCCCGCACGACAAACGCAACCGACACCGGAACAACACCGCACCATGGATGCACGAAGCCTGGACACTGCGAGCAAAACGATGCCCACCAGCGAACGTTTCGCCGCACTACCCGCCAACACCGTGAACTGGGTTGCCGTATGGCGCCGCAACTATCTGGTCTGGCGCAAGCTCGCGCTCGCGTCGATGTTCGGCAACCTCGCCGATCCAATGATCTATCTGTTTGGCCTCGGCTTCGGCCTAGGGATGATGGTCGGGCACGTCGACGGCGTGTCGTACATCGCGTTTCTCGCGGCGGGTACGGTGGCCTCGAGCGTGATGATGTCGGCGAGCTTCGAATCGATGTACTCGGGCTTCTCGCGCATGCACGTGCAGCGCACCTGGGAGGCGATCATGCATACGCCGCTCACGCTCGGCGATATCGTGCTCGGGGAAGTGATCTGGGCGGGCAGCAAGTCCGTGCTGTCGGGTGTCGCGATCATGCTGGTGGCCGGCGCGCTCGGCTATGCGAGCTTTCCGTCGATGCTCGTCGCGTTGCCGGTCATCGTGCTGGCAGGCATGGCGTTCGCAAGCGTCGCGATGATCGTGACGGCGCTCGCGCCGTCGTACGATTTTTTCATGTTCTATCAGACGCTCGTGCTCACGCCGATGCTGCTGCTCTCCGGCGTGTTCTTTCCGGTCGAACAATTGCCGGCTGCTGCGCGACTGGTCACACAGTTGCTGCCGCTCTCGCATGCAGTCGAACTGATCCGGCCGGCCATGCTCGACCGGCCGGTCGAGCACGCAGCGCTGCACGTCGCCGTGCTGGTCGGCTATGTCGTCGTGCCGTTCTGCATCTCGGCGATGCTGTTCAAACGGCGCATGATGCGCTAGCCGCTAGCCGCTAGCCACGCGCAGCACCGGCGTGCAGCAGGTCAGTCTTCGTCGTCGGTCCAGGGAATGTCGACGTCGGAAATGAACGCGACTGTCGCGAAGGGTCCGCCGTCCTGGCGGCCAAGCTTCCCGTCCGCCCGTTGCCACTCGACGCGAAACACGGTCGACGGATCGTCGGCGATCAGGCGGATCGTGCGCAGTTCCTCGGGATCGCTCTCTTCGACCGGACCGTCGAGCGAAATCAGCAGTGCCTGCGGCCAGAGGCCATCGGCCGGATCGTAAATGCGATCGCCATCCTGTATCAGCGTGAACGCTTCGACGCCGATCGTCGCCGATGCTTCGACGATCATCTTGCCCAATGCGCGTAGTAGCGCGGTGGCCCGCGCCGAGTTCGCCTGGCGGATTGCAAGATCGCCGCGCGTCAGCGCCTGTTCGAGTTTCGGATTCGTTTTTTGTTGGGCCATTCGATGTCCTGAGTCCTGTGGCTATTTGGCAGCGGCGAAACGCAGCCCGGCGCGAGGCACGGCCCGGTGATACGTTTCGCGGGGTGAATCGTACCATCGGTGCGGGCCATAGCCGCTGCGGGCAGCCGCGTTGTGTCCAGGCCGTGGCTGCCTGTGCGCTACCGCCTTCATCAGTTTAGGTCGTGAATCAGCGATCGCCCATGGAGATTTGCTGGTGACGCGCACCGGAAAATCCCGCAGGCGGCATGGGTTCTCACACGCCGCCCCCATGCCATATAAGCGCGACTACGGTGCCGGATTCGGTTGCAACTCGTGCAACGCGTCGATTTCCGCGAGGATCTCGGGCGAGAGCTTCACGTCGATACTCGCGATGTTTTCCTTCAACTGCTCGAGCGAGGTGGCACCGATCAGGTTGCTCGTCACGAATGGCCGGCTGTTGATGAACGCCAGCGCGAACTGTGCCGGCGACAGCCCATGGCGACGCGCCAGTTCGACGTAACGCGTGGTGGCCTGCACCGCGTGCGGCTTGCTGTAGCGCTGGAAGCGCTCGAACAGCGTGATGCGCGCACCGGCCGGCCGCGCACCGCCCTCGTATTTGCCCGACAGCCAGCCGAACGCCAGCGGCGAATACGCGAGCAAACCGACGTGCTCGCGATGACTGAACTCCGACAAACCGCTTTCGAACGTGCGATTCAGCAGACTATAGGGATTCTGGATCGTAGCGATGCGCGGCAGACCGGCCGTCTCTGCAGCGTGCAGAAACTGCGCGACACCCCACGGCGTTTCGTTCGATACACCGATATGCCGCACCTTGCCGGCCTTCACGAACTCGGCCAGCACCGACAGCGTTTCCTCGATCGGTACTGTGTAGGCATCGTCGATCCACGGGTATGCACTGCGGCCGAAGGTCATCGTGCTGCGATCGGGCCAATGCAACTGGTACAGGTCGACGTAATCGGTCTGCAGGCGCTTGAGACTGTCGTTCAGCGCCTCGGTCAGATTCTTGCGATCGAACTGGTTGCCTTCGCCACGGATGTGCCGCGGGTTATGCGGCTGGCGCGCGGGCCCGGCGATCTTGGTGGCGAGCACGATCTTGTCGCGTGCGCTGCGGTGCTGCGCGATCCATGTGCCGATGAAACGCTCGGTCAGGCCCTGCGTTTCCGGCCGCGGCGGCACCGGGTACATTTCGGCTGCGTCGATCAGCGTGACGCCCTGGGCCAGTGCGTAGTCGATCTGCGCATGCGCATCCTGCTCGGTGTTCTGTTCGCCCCACGTCATCGTGCCGAGGCCGATCAGACTGACCTGTACATCGGTGTTGCCAAGTCTGCGGTATTCCATCGAACGGTCCCTGTTGATTGAGTAAATCGGAAAACGTCGAAATTAACATGGCAGCACGACACGTGCAGCGCCGCTAGAATGTCGCTCGGCACGGCTGCCTTGCCTGTGCCTTCGTTTCGATGCAATGCCGTTTCCGGAGTGTCATCCCGATGTCAGGTTCGCCATCCGTTGCAGCCCGCCCCAGCGGTTCTTCGCTGATCGTGACGCTGGTCGCCGCTGCGTTCTTCATGGAGAACCTCGACGGTACGATCATCGCCACCGCGCTGCCGCAGATGGCCCGCTCGTTTGGCGTGCAGCCGGTCGAACTGAGCATCGGCATCACCTCGTACCTGCTGACGCTCGCGGTCTTCATTCCGGCCAGCGGCTGGGTGGCGGACCGGTTCGGCGTGCGTGCCGTGTTCACGACTGCGATCGCGGTGTTCACGGCGGCATCGGTAGTCTGCGGGATGACCGATGGGCTGGTCCCGTTCACGGCGGCGCGGATCGTTCAGGGGATCGGCGGCGCGATGATGGTGCCGGTTGGGCGGCTCGCGGTATTGCGCGCGACCTCCAAAGATAACCTGATGCGCGCGATCTCGATCATCACGTGGCCCGGCCTCGTCGCACCGGTCATCGGGCCGCCGCTTGGCGGGCTCATCACGACACATGCGTCGTGGCGCTGGATCTTTTATCTGAATCTGCCGCTCGGATTGATCGGCATCGTGCTCGCGTGGCGCTTTCTCGATACGGCGAGAGATCCGGAAAAACGTCCCTTCGATGGTGTCGGTTTTGCGTTGTGCGGTATCGCCGGCACGGCCGTGATGTACGCGATGGAATTGACCGGGCGAACCGACGCGGGGTGGCTCGAAACGTTCGCCTTCCTGCTTGTTGGAGCGCTGACCGGTGCGGCCGCGCTGTTTCATTTGCGACGTACCGCGCACCCGGTTATCGATCTAACCTCGTTTCGCGTGAAGACTTTTGCTGTAGCGATGAGCGGTGGTCTGCTGTTTCGCATATCGATCAGCGCGGTCCCCTTCCTTCTACCGCTGATGTTCCAGGTCGGTTTTGGCATGGACGCGTTCCGCTCCGGGTTGCTGACGCTCGCGGTCTTCGCCGGCAATCTCGCGATGAAAGTCGTCACCACGCCGGTGATGCGCCGCTTCGGCTTCCGGTCGGTGCTGCTCGTCAACGGCGCGTTCGCTGCGCTGTCGCTGGCTGCGATGAGCCTGCTCACGCCCACTACGCCGTATGTCTGGATCGTGATCGTGCTGTTCGTGAGTGGGCTCGCGCGGTCGCTGCAGTTCACCGCAATCAACACGTTGAGCTTCGCCGACGTGCCGAAACCGCAGATGAGCGACGCCTCGACGTTATCGAGCACACTCAGTCAGATGACGATGGGCATGGGGGTTGCGCTCGGTGCGATCGCGCTGCGCGTCGCGGCCTGGTTGCATGGACACGGCACACAATCCGTCACGCCTGCGGACTTCAGCGTCGCGTTCCTGCTGGTTGCCGCGGTCGGCATCGTGGCGATCGTCGATGTGTTCACACTCGAGCGCGATGCCGGCGCGCATGTCAGCGGTCATGGTGGGCGCAGCGCATGACACACACCGCACGACCGCGCCATCTTCATCCGGACGCACGATGAATTCCGAACACCTCGAACTGCTCGTCACGCGCGTGATGCCCTACGGCAAGTACAAGGGACGCGTGATCGCGGATCTGCCGGGACACTACCTGAACTGGTTCGCGAGCCAGGGCTTCCCGCCCGGGGAAATCGGTCGGCTGATCGCGCTAATGCATGAGATCGATCACAACGGATTGAAGAGCTTGCTCGAGCCGTTGCGCAAGCGCTGAGGGTTGGTGTGCGCTCGACTAACCGAGGATCTGACGCAAAGCCTGAATATGTTCGACGACCAGACGCTGACTCGCCTGTATATCGAGGCATAGGGCCTCGTCGGTCATCTGCTCGCTGCCGTCACCGAAACGCGACGCGCTGATCGCGCGTCCGATCGCGCCGTACGCAAGTTTCAAGCGAATCAGATCCGAAACCGCTTCGGGAAAACCGAACTGATACAGGTTGAGGGAATTGAGTGCGTGCAGCGTTTCGTTGAAGAAGCGCTCGTTGTAAGAGCCGAGCAGTACGAGTTCGTCGACGACATGCCCCTGAAAACCCGCGGCCGCCGCGTCTGCCTGCTCCTGTGCCAGATCGCAGAGTTCGAGGATGCCGTTCTTTTTGCGTTGATCCCGATCCGCCGCCTCTTCGCGAGCGCGTGCGCGCTCCTGCTTCAACTGATACCGGACCACCGCAAAAGAACCGATGATCGCCGCGATCGAACCAAACGCCTGAATCCAGGCAGCCCATGCGGCGGAATCGCCGGGCATGTGTGTCAGTGCTGCCGCGAGGACCAACCCAAGCGCGAAGCCGGCCAACGCGATCATCGCGTCGCGCCTCTGCAGGACGCTTGTTTCTTTTGGGATTCGGCGTTCGTTCGTGTTCATCGCGCTCTCGACCGGTTTTTTTGATCCTATCATGGGCTCTTGCGCGTAACGGATCGCCGCAATCCGCACGTGGCACGACGCGAATCACGCTCGTTCTGACATTTCAATTCAACGCGGGATTCGCATGAAGACGGACGCGACTCAACAACGCCACGATTGACGAAAGCGGAAAACATCAAACGAGATGAAGCACCGCGCCGCTATGCGGAAACAAATGGACGCTGAGGGGGATCGATTCGGAAAGGCTAGATGGGGTGGCTGATGGGACTCGAACCCACGACGACAGGAATCACAATCCTGGACTCTACCAACTGAGCTACAGCCACCACTGGAAACATCTGTCTGGCTCGCCAAGAACTGGCTCACCGATCAAGAAGCGAGATTATACAAACATGATTCGCGTTTGCCTAGCCCTTTATTCACACATTTCCGCGGACTCGCGCAAATACTGCCGCGCTTCGTCGAAAATCGCGAGATCGCCGGTGGCCAGCTTTTTGTTGTCGGACAGCACTCTTCGCCATCCGCGTGCGCCGGCGACACCGCGATAAAGACCGAGCGCATGACGCGTGATCGAACCGAGAGGCGTGCCGCGCGCCACTTCTTTCGCGCAATACTCGATCAGTTTTGCTTCGGCTTGCTCGCGCGTCAGCGCCTCGCTCGATGCGCCGTAAAAACGCGCGTCGACATCCGCGAGCACATACGGGTTGTGATACGCCTCGCGTCCGAGCATCACACCATCGATATGCTGCAAATGCGTGTCCACTTCGTCGAGCGTCTTCACACCGCCGTTGAGGATGATCTCCAGATGCGGAAAATCGCGCTTCAACTGATACGCGTAGTCGTATTTGAGCGGCGGAATCTCGCGATTCTCCTTCGGGCTCAATCCTTTGAGAATCGCGTTGCGCGCGTGCACGATGAATACATCGCACCCGGCATCGGCGATCGTGCCGACGAAGTCGCGCACGAAGCTGTAGTCTTCGACGGCGTCGACGCCGATCCGATGTTTGACCGTGACCGGTACCGACACGACATCGCGCATGGCCTTCACGCAATCCGCAACGAGCGTCGGCTCATTCATCAGACATGCGCCGAACGCGCCGCGCTGCACGCGTTCCGACGGGCAGCCGCAGTTCAGATTGATCTCGTCGTAACCCCACTGCTCGCCGAGCTTCGCTGAACGCGCGAGGTCGTCCGGTTCGCTGCCGCCGAGCTGGAGTGCGACGGGGGCCTCGTCGGCGGTAAACGCGAGATGGCGCGCGACATCGCCGTGGATCAGCGCGCCGGTCGTCACCATCTCCGTGTAAAGCCACGTATGGCGCGACAGCGCGCGGTGGAACGAGCGACAGTGGCGGTCGGTCCAGTCCATCATCGGGGCAACTGAGACGCGACGAGGCGTTGATTTCATTGATTTTTGCTGCAAATTCATAGAGCTAAGAGTATTTCACACCTGTCTTACTGATACTGCATCTGCCGATTTTTCGATGCCGGCGCTACGATGTAGCACCGCAAATGGCATGTAGCACCGGAGCCATACCCGGCAGAACCTCGCCGGGAAATCGTGCGCCCGAAGTATAGGACACACCGTTCAGATTCGCCTCAAGGAAGGCAAAACCTCACCGGGGTGGGGTTATTTACGCAAAGCGACATGTGGATCAAACAACGCGCAATTCGAGGTGCTTGCCGAGCGCCTCGAACGCCGATTCGACCAATTCAATCTTCGAGGAGTGATTGAGTTTGAGAAGGCGATCTATCTGTACCTGATTGACCTTCAGTCGACGCGCCAACTCCGCCTTCCGAACTTTCTGCTGCAACATTTCATTTGCCAGCAGAACTTTGGACGTCGCGAGAGCCGGCAGCCTTACGACACGCTGGCCTCGCTTTGCTTTTGAAGGCAGGGGGATGGGCCGTTTTTCGGCAAAATAGATCTCCAGCGCAGCCTCCAGCGCGTCGAGGGCATGCTCCAACGCATCATCTTCGTTCTCTCCAACGGTGATCGCTTCTGGGACATCGGGAAATGTAGCCAGGAGCGTGCCGTTAGAATCCGGCGTCAGCTCGATGGGATACGACAACATTCATGAATCTCCGGTTTGCGATCGAGATAATACAACATCTTTGTTGCATTTCAAGATCGAACCCACGAAACAGACCCCGCAGACATCCGAACTGCCGTGCAGCGCGGGCGTGATTTAAGTGCAATCTCATCACCCGCTGACCGCCCCCAATTCCCTCCGCCCGACCGCCCACCAAGCCCCACCGATCCGACCCTCACCATTATTCCGTTTTAGAGAAAAGTAATTTCAGATAATCGGCATAGATTTTTGATAGTAAGGGAATACACTTAGCCCCATCGACGCTGCAACCGGAAACAAAACTTAGTCGCAGCGCCATCCCGAACGAAACCCGATTGGAGTCACATCATGAAGACCAAACTTATCGCTGCTGCACTGATCGCCGCTTCCGCTGCATTCGCCGCTCCTGCTTTCGCCAGCGGCTACGGCCCGGCACCGTTCTATCGCCCGGCAGTTGGCGCACCGGCTTCGCAACAAGGCCAGAGCGCACAAACGGTCGCTGCTGAACAACAGCAAAGCGGCGTCGCGGGCTCGTACGGCGGTGTCAGCGACACGTCGTCGCAAGCCGGTACGCGTGGCGCGTACGTCAAGCAAAGCGGCCCGGGCGCAGTGTTCTTCGGCCATTAATTTGCACAGGCAGTACGCAGATGACCGGTCGACGGTGACTGGTTAGCCACAGGGTATTAACGATAAAGCCCGGTGTTCATGACGAACACCGGGCTTTATCATTTGTGGTACATGGCGAGCGCCAGGCGGCGCCCGACAGCGACATCAAAGCCGCGCGATCGACACCTCCGTCGATTTGACCAGCGCGACCACTTCCGCACCGACCTTGAGTTCGAGTTCGTCGACCGAGCGCGTCGTGATCACCGACGTGACGACGCCAAACGGCGTATCGACGTCCACCTCGGACACCACCGGACCGCGGATGATCTCCTTGACCTTGCCCTTGAACTGATTGCGTACGTTGATTGCGGAAATGCTCATAGCGTGTGACTCCAGTGGATCGATAAAAGGTCAGGTAGACGAGGCGTCCCCTGCCATCCTGTGACTGCGCATAAGACAACGCGTAAGACAGCGCATCAAACTGCCCAACGAACCTCGGTCGGGCGCGCGATGCGGTCCGTACGGCGCGCGTCGTGTGCGTCATATGCGTGGTAAGGCAGCGCGTCGTCATGCACAGTCGTTTTCAGTACCCTTTGCAGCACATGTTCCTCAAGCGCCGCAAAACCAGCCGATGCCCGCGCCCGCGGACGCGCGAGCGGCACCGGCTGATCGAGTGCGATGCGCCCTTCTTCGATCAGCAGAATCCGGTCGCCGAGCGCAACGGCCTCGTGCACGTCGTGCGTGACGAGTAGCGCGGTGAAACGATGTTCGTGCCACAGCCGTTCGATCAGCGCATGCATTTCAATGCGCGTCAGAGCATCGAGCGCCCCAAGCGGTTCGTCGAGCAACAGCAGTTGCGGCCGATGAACCAGCGCACGCGCCAGCGCGACGCGTTGCCGCTGGCCACCGGAGAGTTGCGCGGGCCAGTCGTCCGCACGCGCTTCCAGACCGACTTCCGCGAGCACGGCGCGCGCCGCGTCGCGAGCTCCCTTGCCGAGCCCAAGCATCACGTTCTGCAGGACGGTTTTCCAGGGCAGCAACCGCGCGTCCTGGAACATGATCCGCGTGTCGAGCGGTGCACCGTCCTCCGCGCGCTTCTCGAGCACGCCCGCGCTGGTCGCTTCGAGTTCGGCAATCAGGCGCAGCAGTGTCGACTTGCCGCAGCCACTGCGCCCGACGATCGCAACGAAGCTGCCGCGCTCGATCGACAGATCGAAGTTCTCGAGCACCGTACGTTCGCCGTAGCGCTTGCCGACACCGCGCAATTCGACTGCGTGATCGGCCGGCGGCGCTCCATCGCGAGTGAGCGGCGTATGTGGGCCAGGCTCATAGTGATGCGCGTGTGGCGCAGAAGCCTCACTCGCATCGTTATCGTGCGCGCGCGGCTGCGCCACTTCGGCCTCGAGATCGCTACCCGCAATCCCACCCCACGACGACGCCCATGTAGTCGCGCTCATGTCTTCGCTCCTCGTTGATACGCGGGATGCCAGCGCAGCGTGACGCGCTCGAGCGTCTTCGCAAGCATGTCCGCGAGCTTGCCGAGCCCGGCATACAGCAGGATGCCGACCACCACGACGTCGGTCTGCAGGAATTCGCGTGCGTTCATCGTCATATAGCCGATGCCCGATTGCGCGGAGATCGTTTCGGCCACGATCAGCGTGACCCACATCAGGCCGAACGCGAAACGCACACCGACGAGTATCGACGGCAATGCGCCCGGCAAGACCACGTGACGATACAGCGCGAGTCCCTTCACGCCATAGCTGCGCGCCATCTCGATCAGGTTCGCATCCACCGAGCGGATGCCATGAAACGTATTCACGTAGATCGGGAAAAACACGCCGAGCGCGACCAGAAACACCTTCGCCTGTTCTTCGATACCGAACCAGAGGATCACGAGCGGAATCATCGCGAGCGCGGGGATGTTGCGAATCATCTGCACGGTCGAATCGAGCGCGACCTCGGCGGGTTTGAACAGACCGGTCGCGAGCCCAAGCACGAGACCGATGCTGCCGCCGATCGCAAAACCCGACACTGCGCGCCAGGTACTGACCTTCACGTCGGCCCACATTTCGCCCGACTGGATCAGCGACCACGCGGCCTTCACGACCGCAATCGGTTCCGGCAGTACGCGGGTCGAAAGCACGCCGCTGCGCGCGGCAAATTCCCATGCCAGCAGGATGGCAAGCGGTGCGATCCACGGCGCCGCATGCGCGGCCAGCCGGCGCAGCACGCCTCGTTTCGTTGGATTCACGTTGGACTGGGCCATGACTGGCTGCTCCTCGATTCGTCAGCGTGTGAGCGCTATATAAGACTCAGCTCGCGCTGGTCTTCGGCAGATAGTTGTTGCCGACGATCTCGCCAAACGGCCCCGACAGCGGACCGCTCGCGCTTGCACGCTTGCGGTTCGGCAGCAGCGGAAACACGAGTTCGGCGAACCGGTACGATTCTTCGAGATGCGGATAGCCGGACAGGATGAACGTGTCGATACCGAGGTCCGCATACTCTTTCATGAGCGCAGCCACCTGCTCCGGATTGCCGACGAGCGCCGTGCCCGCGCCACCGCGCACGAGCCCGACACCTGCCCACAGGTTCGGATACACCTCGAGCTGTTCGCGACCGCCGCGCTTGCCGCCGTGCAGCGCGGCCATGCGGCGCTGTCCTTCCGAATCCATCTTCGCAAACGAAGCCTGCGCGCGCGTGATCGTTTCATCGTCGAGCTTGCTGATCAGCTTGTCGGCGGCGGCCCATGCTTCGTCTTCGGTTTCGCGCACGATGACGTGCAGGCGAATGCCGAACTTGATCTGCCGGCCGTGCGCCGCCGCACGCGCGCGAATGTCGGCGATCTTCTTCGCCACCGCTTCGGGCGGCTCGCCCCACGTCAGATACGTATCGATGTGCTGTCCTGCCATCTCGTGCGCCGCCGGCGACGAGCCACCGAACCACAGCGGCGGATGCGGATGCTGGACCGGCGGATACAACACCTTGCCGCCCTTCGACTGCAGCGTTTCACCGTCGTAGTTGATCGCTTCGTTGGTGTGCGACGCGGCAAGCAGATTGCGCCAGATGTGCAGGAAATCGTCGGTGATCTTGTAGCGCGTGTCGTGATCGGCGAACAGTCCGTCGCCTTCGAGTTCGGCCTGATCTCCGCCCGTCACCACGTTGATCAGCAGGCGCCCGCCCGACAGACGATCGAACGTCGATGCCATGCGCGCGGACAATCCCGGCGATGCAATGCCCGGCCGGATCGCGACGAGAAACTTCAGACGCCGCGTGACCGGGATCAGGCTCGACGCGACCACCCAGGCGTCTTCGCACGAGCGGCCCGTGGGCAGCAGCACGCCCTCGTAGCCGAGCGTGTCGGCAGCGACGGCGATCTGCTGGAAGTAATCGTAGTCGGCTGCACGCGCGCCCTGCGATGTGCCGAGATAGCGGCTGTCACCGTGGGTCGGGATGAACCAGAACACATTCATTTGCTGCTCCTGCTTGTTCGAGACTGGATGGATCGGGTGGACGGGTGCGCCCGTCGATCGCGCTGCGGCACGCTCAGCATGCGCAAGACCCGCGGCCGCGGTGACGGGCAGCGGGCCACACGACGAGACGAATCGGGACGGCGCGCTCAGGACCGACAGCGCGTCTGCAAGACGGCCGGGCACATGGGACGCGGCACCGCAGGGGGAATCACGCTCTGAACGACACTCGAAAACAGGCAGGACATCGCGACAGCTTCCTCGGCGAGACATGCGCGCAGTGCGCGCCCGGTGACGGGGCGACGGCAATGCCGTCTACATGGGAAAACAGTCTATGGACGGGGCTTTCGCTTTTGAACGATTTTTTTAAGCTTAGGTTTTCCACTTTCGTGATTAGCCCGACGCTTTAGCATACGGCCCGCGCAACCGCGCGCCGCGTCTGCGGGCGCGGCCGGTCTATATAATGACGCACGTTTTCCGATAATCCGCCCCGGCCGCGCACGCTGCGCCGCCGGTGCCTCTGGCGGTGCAATGCATGCAAAAGATCATCCTGCCGTTCGTATCCGGTTTTCTGGCTTCGCTGTTTTTTCGTGAATCGACGCTCGCGTTACTGCACGCCGCGGCGTTAATCGATGCAAGCGGCTTCTCGACCGCGCCGTTCCTGCCGCTCGGTATGCCCGAGTTCATCGTGAACGCGCTCTGGAGTGCCGTGCTGGCTGTGCTGATGGCGTGGCTGCTGCGGGTCTCGCCGGAACGTGCGGCGCCCTGGGTTCAGGCGTTCGTGTTTGGCGGGATCGTGCTGACTGCGGCCAGCGTCTTCGTGATCGATCCGCTGCGCGGTATCTGGCCGAGCGGCAATATGTTGCCGCGCCTTGTGGTCGGTTTTGCGGCCAACGCGATGTGGGGCTGGGGCGCGCTCGTGTTCATGCGCGCGTTCATGGCGTTCGACGACGAGGACTGAGCGAGGCTCGGTCGCGCGCCGCGCAACCTGCGCGGCGCGGCGTAAGCGCTGGTCTAGCCCTGCAGGTCGCGCAGCGGATGGTCCGCCGGCGTCCATGGGCTTTCGAACATCCGCTCGACATCCACTGCCGAAACATCCTCGATGCGCGCGATACGCCACTGCGGACGATTATCTTTATCGATGATCCGTGCCCGGATGCCTTCCATCACATCGCCCTGCTCGAAGGTCGAGCGCGTCAGATCCAGATCGCGGCGCAGGCAATCGGCCATCGTGCCCTCCGAGCGCACGACCATCTCCAGCGATACCGCCATCGACAGCGGCGAGCGTTCGCGCAGCACACCCACCGTCTGTTCGGCCCACTCCGCCCCTTCGCACTCGGGTTCCGCTTCAAGCGACGCGAGAATATCCGCGACGTCGGGCTTCGCAAAATGCCGGTCGATCAACGCACGGGCGTCCGCCAGCGTCGACGTGTCCGGAGTAGGAACGACCTTGTGCGACGCGGTCTCGCGCATCACGCATATCGTGACATCGGCACCGCGTTCGAATGACTCGCTCTTCAGCGTATCGATAAGTGCGGGCAATGCCGCATCGTCGATATAGGCGTCGGCGAGGCCCGCATACAACGCATCGGCGGGGCCGATCGTTTCGCCCGTTACCGCGAGATAGCGTCCGAGCGCACCCGGCGTGCGCGCGAGAAACCAGCCCACGCCGACATCCGGAAAGAGCCCGATGCGCGTTTCGGGCATCGCCATTTTTGTCGAGTTCGTGACGACGCGCAGACCACCGGTGCGATACGCACCTTGCGAAATGCCCATGCCGCCGCCCATCACAACGCCGTTCATCAACGCGATGTAAGGCTTTGGATAGGAAAAGATGGCGTGATTGAGTTGGTACTCTTCGGTGAAAAACGTATCGAGCGCCGCACGCTCGCCGCGCTGGGCCGCGTCGTACAGGAAGCGGATATCGCCGCCCGCACAGAACGCGCGCGCGTGCTGACTGCGCACCACCACCGCAAGCACCTCGCGGTCGTCGCGCCAGCGCTCGAGCGCGCCGCGGATCGCACGAATCATCCCTGTAGATAGCGCATTCAGCGCTTTCGGGCGCTCCAGTTCGATGAAGCCGATGCGGTTTGCAACGTAGGCGGAAATTTCGTCGCTGGGAGTAACGGGGGCGGCGGAGGACATGAAGGGAAAAATCGGGTGACCGACGAACGGCGGAAGCAGAACGTTATCACGGCTGCGCGGCTTTCGGTTTCGCCGCCGGACGCTTCGTGGCACGGCGCTTCGCCGCCGGAGCAGCGGGCACGTCAAGTGCTACTCCTGCAGCAGATGCAGCCGCAGCGGTCGGCTCGCGCGCAGATCCGAACCATGCGTCGAGCGCGGTATCCACGAGCTTGTCGGGCGGCGTGCGCGGAAACGCTGCACACGTCAGATGCAACGCCACGATGCCGTGCAAGGTCGCCCATAGCGCTTCGGCCCAGCTCTGAGCATCAGCGGATGCCGGCAGGCGCCCCGCTGTCTTCATCTGCGCAAGCGCTTCGGCGAGCAGGCCAGACACGGTATCGCTGGAATGGTCTGCCGCCTGCGTCGCATCAACGGAGGCAGCATCGGCGTGCGCCGGATCTTCCATGAAGATCAACCGATAGGATTGCGGTTGCTCGATGCCGAATGCGACATAGACGCGACACAGGGCCTTCACGCGTTCGGTGGGATCGGCGATTGCCGCGAGCGGCGCGAAGCGTTCCAGCAATTGCGCATAGCCTTCGGCGCACAGCGCGCGAACGATCTGCTCGCGGCTGTCGAAGTGCAGATAGAGCGTCGCAGGGGCATAGCCGATTGCATCGGCGATCTTGCGCATCGACAGCGCGGCGAAACCGTCGCGCGTCACAATGAGTCGCGCTGCGTCGAGGATACGTTCGCGCAGCGGCTGCTTCTGACGGCGTTTTCGTTCGGGTGTGCCCATGTCGGGCATTGTCCGGTTGAGAAAGTGAAAGTCAACTTGTCGCGAGAACGACAGTCGAACTGGATGAACGGCTGCACCACGGCCGCGAGGCTAACTGGAGATTGCGTTATGGGAACCTATTTCGTTAAGGACCACGCCGTACCGGAACCACAAGCGGCAACGCAGTGGTTTACCTACGCCGGCGATCACGGCATCGAGATTTCGCGCGCGATCAACATCTGGGAAGACGCAGCAACCGACGAAGGCGCCAAAAGCCGCGACATCGTCGAGCGAGCGGGCATCCACATCGAATCTGGCGTCAAGTGATGACCGGCCGTTGAGCGCTCTACCAGGAGGACGCACCATATGAAACATCTTACGCGGCGCTTTCATCCGCCTACCCGCCTTGATATGGCCGCACGCGTACGCAACGGCGCATTCGGCGTGGCGATCGTCGTGGCCTGCGGTCTCGCGGCATGCGCATCGTCGAATACCACGTCGCTGATCAACCTGCCGGACGGCACGACCGGCTTCGCGGTGAACTGCAGCGGCGCGGACTCCGGATCGAGCTGGGCCTCCTGCTACGTGCAGGCCGGCACGGCGTGCGGCGCGGGTGGCTACGACATCGTGTCGAAAGATGGCGACCAGGGCGGCGCAGCGGGCGGCGGTGTCACCAACGTGGTGTCGGCGAACGTCAAGAACCGCTCGATGATCGTCCGCTGCAAATGAGCGTAGCGCTCAGTGATGCGCAGTGATCTTCAATGAGCCTGCATCTTCGAGAACAGGTTCAACACGACCACGCCCGCGACGATCAGACCAAGCCCCGCGATGGCAGGCAGATCCGGCACCTGCCTGTACATCACCATCGCCACCAGTGTGATCAGCACGATGCCGACACCCGACCAGATCGCATACACGATCCCGACCGGCACGCTACGCAGCGTCAGTGAAAGACAGTAGAACGAGATGCCATAGCCGATCACGACGAGCACAGCCGGCACGAGCCGCGTGAACCCCTCCGACGCACGCAGCGCCGAAGTCGCGATCACTTCGGCCACGATGGCGATCGCGAGCAACGCATAGGGAGGCACGCGCATTGGCTCAGACCTTTGCAAGCGCGAGCTTGCCGTAGTCGTGACCGAGGTGCGCGCACAGCGCTTCGACAACCAGCTCGTGGTCGCTTCGCTGCGGTAGACCCGACACCGTCACCGAGCCGATCACGCCGGCACTACTCACCGTCAATGGAAATGCGCCGCCATGCGACGCGTAATCGGCAAACGACAGGCCATGCTTTTCGGTAAGCGTCGAGCCCGCCTGCTGCATGCGCAAACCAACCGAGTACGAACTGCGCCGGAACTGCGCCACGACATTGCCTTTGCGGCGCGCCCAGTCGAGGTTGTCGGGCGTCGTTCCTTCGAGCGCGCTGAAAAACAGCTGCTGGCCAAACGTCCGGATGTCGATGACGAGGGCAAGTCCACGCGTTGTCGCCATATCGCGCAGCGCTACGCCGAATTGCCACGCGCGGTCGGTATCGAAATGGGGGAATACAAGCGCTTTTTCCTGCGCGGCAATCGACTGCAGATCGTGAGCGATATCCATGGGCACCGGGAACTCGAAGAAGAATGCGTTGCGTTTGCCTGATCGGAAAATCGATCCGTCAATCGCAGGTGAACGGAACGGCGATTCTAGCGCAGCCACTCGATGTGTCTTGCGCAGATCGGCCTCCTGTATGGTTTCTGGCGCCACGTGGCGCGAGAACATGCATGCTCGATGACATGTTCCTGTCAAAGGTGTTGCACGGGTATGCGAATTGTCCTATAATCTTTTCTTCGACGGACGCGGGGTGGAGCAGTCTGGCAGCTCGTCGGGCTCATAACCCGAAGGTCGTAGGTTCAAATCCTACCCCCGCAACCAAGCAGCATTGATGTTGAAAAACCGGTCGAAACAACAGCAAAGGCTTGCCACTCCGGCAGGCCTTTTTTGTTTTGTGCGCCGGATTTTCTGCATCGATCCTGCGCCGCGCGATCTCACCGCGCGCCGCTTATCGGCGAACGCCGCCGGATGATAAACTCGGCGTCACCCTTCTCTGCCGTCTCCCTATGAAATTCTGTTCCGTCTGCGGTCACGCGGTCAGTCTGAGCATTCCGCCCGGTGACAACCGCGAACGCTTCGTCTGCCCGCAATGCGGCACCGTGCACTATCAGAACCCGCGCAACGTGGTGGGCACCGTTCCCGTATGGGAAGACAAGGTGCTGCTATGCCGCCGCGCGATCGAGCCGCGCTACGGCTACTGGACGCTGCCCGCCGGTTTCATGGAGATGGGCGAAACGACTTCCGAAGCGGCCGCGCGCGAAACGCTCGAAGAAGCCGGCGCGCGCGTCGAAGTGCAGACGCTGTTCTCGCTGCTCAACGTGCCGCACGTTCACCAGGTGCATCTGTTCTATCTCGCGCGGCTGCTCGATATCGACATCGCAGCCGGCGAGGAAAGTCTGGAAGTACGCCTCTTCGAAGAACACGAAATCCCCTGGAACGACATCGCGTTTCCGACTGTCGGCCAGACACTGCGCTTTTTCTTCGCCGATCGCACGACCGGCAACTACGGTCTGCATACGGGCGACATCTTCCGTTCGCTGCGCGAAGGCTGACCGGCGCGAGCATGGTTCCCTGGCTCGGACCCGACGATCCGTTCCCCTCCGTCGAGCGCGCGCTCGGCGCGACGAGCGGTGCGCCGGGGCTGCTTGCGGCGAGCGCCGACCTGCTGCCGTCGCGGCTCATCGATGCCTACCGGCGCGGCATCTTCCCGTGGTATTCGGACGGCCAGCCGGTGCTCTGGTGGAGCCCCGATCCGCGGATGGTGCTGCGTCCGCAGGAATTCAAGGTTTCGCCGTCGCTTAAAAAGACACTACGCCGCGTGCTACGCGACGATGCGTGGGAAATTCGTGTCGATCACGATTTCGTCGCCGTGATGCGCGCCTGCGCGCAGACGCCGCGGCGCGACCAGCGCGGCACCTGGATCACCGCCGACGTCGTCGATGCCTACGCATCGTTGCATCGTCGGGGCGACGCGCACAGCATAGAAACCTGGCACGACGGCCGGCGCGTGGGCGGACTCTACGGGGTGTCGTTCGGGCACATGTTCTTCGGCGAATCGATGTTCGCCGAAGCCACCGATGCCTCGAAAATCGCGCTCTCCGCGCTCGTCGCGCACTTGCGACGTCACGATATAGAAATGATAGACTGCCAGCAGAACACGTCGCATCTGGCGTCGCTGGGCGGCCGCGAGATAGCACGCAAGGCGTTCGTCGCGCATGTTCGCGCGTCTGTCGATGCTGCGCCGATTCCGTGGCGTTTCGACAAGACCGTACTGTCCGACGTCGTCGCGCACGCGGCGTGATGGACGAATCCGCGCCGGCGTGCTGACCGGACCACCTGCAGCGACGGATTTGCTACGTACTGAGACGCTTCGAGAGCTGCCAACGTGACTCACCCCAATGAGCTGCCGCTTTCACCGCTTTCCGCGCTGCAATTCTATGCAACGGCGCCTTACCCTTGCAGTTATCTGGAAGGACGTATCGCCCGCTCGCAGGTCGCCACTCCCAGCCATCTGATCAACTCCGACGTCTACACCGATCTCGTCAAGGCCGGTTTCCGGCGCTCCGGTGTGTTCACCTATCGCCCCTACTGTGACGGCTGCCGTGCATGCGTACCCGTGCGCGTGCCGGTCGATGCGTTCGAGCCAAACCGCACCCAGCGCCGCATATGGAAAAAGCATGGCGAACTCGTCGCCACGGTCGCACCGCTGCACTACGACGAAGAGCACTATGCGCTGTACATGCGCTACCAGTCCGCGCGGCACGCGGGCGGCGGCATGGATCGCGACAGCCGCGACCAGTACGAGCAGTTTCTGCTGCAAAGCCGGATCAATTCGCGCCTCGTCGAATTCCGCGAGCCGATTCCCGATCACCCGCAGGCGCCGGGCATCCTGCGGATGATCAGCATGATCGACATCCTCGGTGATGGGCTGTCGTCGGTGTATACGTTTTTCGAGCCCGACACGCCGCACACGAGTTTCGGCACCTACAACATCCTCTGGCAGATCGAACAGGCGCGCAGCCTGAAGCTGCCGTATGTGTATCTCGGCTACTGGATACGCGAAAGCCCAAAAATGGCGTACAAGGCGAATTTCCGGCCGCTCGAAGGGCTCTTCGACGGTGTGTGGAAACCGCTCGATACCGCGCACGTCGAGCTACCGCCCGTCGATGCGGCGTTGCACGGCCGGCGCGGTCCGGTGCGCTTCTAATTTCACGCGCGGCCGGCCGGTACGCCAATGCCGGTAAAATAGCGGGTTCCCATTTTCCAGCCGCTCCGGCTCCGCCCCGTGTTCAGTTCCCTCTACCCGCTCGTACGCGCCCAACTCTTTCGCATGGACGCGGAAGACGCTCACCATCTGACGCTCAAGCTGCTCGGCGCCGCCGGTCGCACCGGCCTCGCGCGTACGCTGGCGCCGCGCATACCCGATGCACCGCGCACCGTGATGGGCCTGAACTTCCGAAATCCGGTCGGTCTCGCGGCCGGGCTCGACAAGGACGGCGCGTGTGTCGATGGCCTCGCGGCGCTCGGCTTCGGTTTCATCGAAGTGGGTACCGTGACGCCGCGCGCGCAGCCAGGTAACCCAAGGCCGCGCATGTTCCGGCTGCCGCAGGCGAACGCGCTGATCAACCGGATGGGCTTCAACAACGCCGGAGTCGACCAGTTCGTGCGGAACGTGCAGGCCGCCCGCTATCGCGGGGTGCTTGGTCTGAACATCGGCAAGAACGCCGACACGCCGATCGAGCGCGCGGCCGAAGACTATCTGTACTGTCTCGAGCGCGTGTATCCGTTCGCGAGTTACGTGACGATCAATATCTCGTCGCCGAACACGAAGAACCTGCGCCAGTTGCAGGGCGCCGGCGAACTCGATGCGTTGCTCGCCGCGCTGAAGGACAAGCAGCAACGTCTCGCCGATCTGCATGGCAAGCTCGTGCCGCTCGCCCTGAAGATCGCGCCCGATCTCGACGATGAACAGATCAAGTCGATTGCGGGCACGTTGTTGCAACATGGATTCGAAGGCGTGATCGCGACCAATACGACGCTTGCGCGCAATGCTGTCGCCGGCCTGCCGCACGCCGACGAAGCCGGCGGCCTCTCCGGCCGGCCGGTGTTCGATGCATCGAACGAAGTCATCCGCAAGCTGCGCAGCGAGGTCGGCGAGACCGTGCCGATCATCGGTGTCGGCGGTATTTTCTCCGGCGACGATGCGCGCGCGAAACTGGCCGCGGGTGCGTCGCTGGTGCAGCTCTATACGGGGTTCATCTATCGCGGGCCATCGCTCGTTGCTGAATGCGCGCAGGCGTTGGCGCGTGTCTAGTGGCGGGTGGTGTCCGCGTGTCGCGACGATGCCTGGGCTTGCCCGCTAGCTAGATGCGGCATGGGCAACGCGCGCGAACGTGTTGAACTTGCGGATTCAGCACCTCGCGCGCAATGAAGAGCCGCTTTAACCAAACGCGCTCGCCACGATCCGCGCGGCCGCTGCAAGCACACCACTGTGCACCTTCTCATCTTCACTGCCCTGCGTGTAATAGAGCGCGAGCACGATTGGCGCGCCCGTCGGCCGCCACAGCACGCCGATGTCGTTCGCTGTGCCATGCTCGCCGGTGCCGGTCTTGTCGGCAACCTGCCAGTCCGCCGGCACCCCCGCGCGAATACGCTGATCGCCGAGCCGGTTCGCGCGCAGCCAGGCGGTGAGTTGTGTGCGCTGCGCCTGCGGCAGGCTCTCTCCGAGCACTAGCGTTTGCAGGCTCAGCGCCATCGAAGCAGGCGTTGCGGTATCGCGTGTGTCGCCCGGTATCGCCGTGTTCAATGTGGTTTCCGTGCGATCGAGATGAAACGACTCGTTACCGATCGAGCGTGCATACGCTGTCACTTCGGCCGGTCCACCGAGCACCTTGATCAACAGGTTGGCCGCGGTGTTGTCGCTGATCTGGAGGGTCGCAGCGCACAACTCCCCGACGGTCATGCCTTCGGCGAGGTGCTTTGTCGTCAGCGGCGAGCTACTGACCAGATCGCTCGCGGCATACCGGATGCGCCGCTGCATCAGGCCGCTATCCTGCGTGCTTCGCGCGAGGATCGCCGCACTCAGTATCAGCTTGAAGGTACTGCAGAACGGAAACCGCTCTTCCGCGCGATAGCCGATACGCTCGCCGCTCGCGGTATTCAACGCCGACACGCCGAGACGACCGCCCGAGCTTCGTTCGAGTTCGGCCAGCAGTGTTTCGGCAGAAGCTGAAGTTGAGCTTGCGGACATCGATGCGGCTGCCCTGGCACTGACAGCGAATGTCAGAGGAAGTGTGGCAGCGGTGAGCAGCAGCGTACGGCGCCTTGCTGAATGGATCATGAAGAGTCGTCCCGGTTCTGGATGGAGGGTTGAAGCGCGTTACCGAGACGCAAATATCCTCTGCTTCACGAGCACCGACAAACGACGATATTTATCAGAAGGCGATAGAAAATCTTGTACATGGCTCACCGCGCGGACGTGACCGTTGCCCGCGGAAACGCAAACGGCACGGGTACACCCGTGCCGTAAGTAAGTCCTGCTAGCGCAAAACCCGCAGCTTAACGCGCTGCCAACGGCGCGCTAGCCGCCACCGCATCGAGCGCCACTCCGAAACGATCGAAACGCGGCTTGTAGAAATGATCGGGGTCCAGCGAAAACGCCACCCGACGCGTGCGGCCCATCAACTCCTTGCGCGGGAAAAAACCGAAGTAACGCGAATCGGCGCTGTCGTCGCGATTGTCGCCGAGCATCAGATATTCGCCGGCCGGCACGACCAGCGGGCCGAACGAACGGCGCGGGCTCGGTGCATCTTCGGACAGCCGCATCGCATGCGCGACGCCGTCGAAACGCTCGACGTAATACTCACCTGGCGAACCTGCATCATTGGCAAGCGGACCGATACCAAGCGGTTGATAATCGGCACGCACGCCGTTCACGTACAGCACGTTGTCGCGCAATGCGATGCGGTCGCCGGGCAAACCGATCAGACGCTTGACGATCAGATCGTGCGCCGCCGAAGAATCGATCGTCACGATATCGCCGCGCTGCGGATCGTGCAGATGCGCAATGGCGATATGCGTAAGCGGCACGCGCAGATCGTAGGCCATCTTGTCGACGAAGATGCGGTCGCCTAGACGAATGGTCGGTAGCATCGAGCCGCTCGGCACGACATTCCAGTCGGCCACCGCGCTGCGAAACAGCACCATCAGAACGAGAAAAGCGACGAGACTCCGGTACTCGCGCCACAACCTGGCCAGCATGCGCATCGGGAACAGCTCCTGCGAAAATATAAACAGCACAAGGCAATTGAAAGCATCGCTGGCCGCGCTATAGCGTCAATGCGCGACCCATGCTTCTGCCGGTGCAAATCGTATCATCGCCCGTGACGTTGCGCCGCGAGGCCGGCGTTGCGTGCGCAATCAATGCCGGGCGCTGCGCCAACTCGCTCAGTCAGCGGCGAACCGCACACCGAGCGCTGCGCGCGCAGCATCGGCCATCGCAATCATCTGTAGCGACACCGCGTGCGTCATCACCGGGCTCTCGGTTTCTCCGGCACGTATCAGTTCGCAGAAGTGCGCGGTTTCGTAGTTGAGGCCGCCGCCTTCAAACGGCGCATCGAGTTCGACGACGCGCCCATCCGCATAGCGAATGGTCGCGCGCGTCGGGTTCCACCAGTTCTCGTGAATCGTCACGTGACCGCCCGGAGCGGCAATCAACGCATCGCCCTTGCCATACAGATCGAGCCCGCAAAAGAGCTGCGAAATACCGCGTTCGTGCTGACTGTTGAGACTCGCGAAAAGGTCGACACCGGTCGTACCAACCCGGCCGAGCGTCTGCACGTCGAGCGGCGCGCCGAGCCAGTCGACGGCGAGAAACATTTCATAGATGCCGATATCGAGCAGTGCGCCGCCCGCCTGTTCAAACGACAGCGACGGATGATCGTCCGGTACGCCCGGCACGGCGCAGCCGGCACGCACGAGTCCCGGCACGCCGATCGGATCGGCGGAAAGATGCGCGCGCAACTGACGGTAAAGCGGATAGAACGGCGGCTTCATCGCTTCCATGAAGAGCCGTTGTGTGCGGCGCGCCGTCGCGACGACGCGCTCGAGCTGCGCGGCGTTGACGGTCGCCGGTTTTTCGCACAGCACGTGGCGGCCGGCTTCGAGCGCGGCGATCGCGTAATCGGCGTGGCTGTCCTGCATCGTTGCGATATAGACGGCGTCGATGCCGCTGTCGAGCAGCGCCGCGAAGCTCGCACACGCCGCGCCGCCGAACTCCTGCGCAAACGCGGCCGCCGGTTCGGGGCGGCGCGACCAGACGGCGGCGAGCTGCGTGCCCCCACATGGGCGAGGCTCTGGGCAAAGCGTCGCGCGATGCGGCCGGTGCCGACAATCCCCCAGCGGATTACGGTAGTGTCATTCATCGATCGTTCGGGTCCTGGTGCGATTAGTGGCAGGCCCGTATTGTCGCGCATCCAGGCGGCGACACCTGCGCTACGGGTTCACGGCCGACCGATCGCTACGTCGATGACCTCTACCCGCCACCGGCTACTAACCCCGCGTTCAACGATGCGGCGGGTCCGCCGCCAGGGCACCCGCCACGTCCTCCACCGTAGAGTCGATCAACGCCCGCATGGCCGTCTCCGCCTCTTTCGGATCGCGCCGCTCGATCGCCTCGACGACGCGACCGTGCGTGCGCACTGCGGTCTCCCACACGCGATCCTTGTGATAGATGGTCTGACCGACCGCGGACAACGCGCCGCGCACGATCGCCGCCATCTGACCGAAGAACTGGTTGCCGCTCGCGATCACGATACGTGTGTGCAGCAGCTCGTCCGCAGACTGATACCCGGGCTCGCCCGGACGAATTGCGCAAAATGCATCGTACGCATCGCGAATCGCCGCGATCTCGGCGGCGCTGCCACGCGCGGCCGCCTGCGCCGCGGCGCGCGGCTCGATCAGGATGCGGAATTCGATCACGTCGCGTAAAAACAGCGGATCGGGCTTCGCGCGAAAGCGCCAGCTGACGACGTCCTCGTCGATCATCCGCCAGTCGTGCATCGGCTTGATGCGCGTGCCGACTTTGGGACGCACGTCGAGCATGTCGCGTGCGAGCAGCATCGACAGTGCCTCGCGCATGACGGTCCGGCTCACGTCGAACTCTTTCGACAGCACATCCTGGGGCGGTAGTATGGCCCCGTACTTCTCCTCGACAATGCCGGTGACCAGTCCGTCCATCACCCTGCTGACCAGCGAGCGGTCTTTATTGCTGTGTTCCATGACACCCTCCCCGATACGGCGCTGTCGCCTGTGTAGTCCTGCTAATCCCTGCGCCCTCGTTATGTCTTATGCGGCTTGTCGATACGTTGCTTGCACAAATACCGTTGCGCCAGTTGGGAAACGTCCTGACAGGGTTATCCCTCTGAGGAATTGTTTCGTCTATGTAACGTCCTTGCCTGCAAAACGCACAAACTGGCCTGGCGAACGCACCGCTGTGGGGAAAGTTGTCTCGCGCACGCCACACGCCGCCGCTGCCCGGGCTCACGCGTCGCTCAACCCGCCGGATGCGCCACCGACCCATAACGTCCCGCGAAAAAAACCAGTGGCGCCTGCTCGCCGAGCGAAAACAGCCGCACCTCACCGACAAACAACGTGTGATCGCCGCACGGATGCCGGTCGACAATGCGCGTGGCAAACCGGGCAAGCGCATGCTCGAGCAGCGCAACCTCCGGCATCCCCTCTACCGACGCAAAGCGCGGCGCGAAAGAGCTCTGAAGCTCGCCGGCGAAGTGCCGGCTATGCGGCTCCTGCTCATTCGACAGCACGCTGACACCGAAGCTCGTGGCACGCATCAACCGCTCGTGCATGCGCGCCCGCGTGCCGACCGACACGACGACCAGCGGCGGCTTCAGCGAGCCCGACATGAACGCGTTCGCGGTCATCGCGTGCAGCGTTGCGCCGCTGCCCGCGGAGATCACCACGACGCCGGTCGCAAAGCGCCCCAGTGCATGGCGAAAGCGCCGTTCGTCGAAGCCTGGCGTGCCGTCGTCGGCGCCGGGCTCGACGTCCGCGCACGCATCACGGGAGGGCAGCAGCCGGGCGTTCATTGGCTGTCTCCTGGTCGTGTTCGACGCGGCCGTATTGATCGTCGAAACGCACGATGTCGTCTTCGCCGAGATACGAACCCGATTGCACCTCGATGATTTCGAGCGGCGTCTTGCCCGGATTCTCGAGCCGGTGCGTGGTGCCGAGCGGGATATAGGTGGATTCGTTCTCCGACAGCAGAAACGACTCGGTGCCGCGCGTCACGCGCGCGGTGCCGCGCACGACGACCCAATGCTCGGCGCGATGATGATGCATCTGCAGCGACAGCCGGCCGCCTGGATTCACCACGATGCGCTTCACCTGGAAGCGGTTCCCGTGTTCAAGCGAATCGTAGTAGCCCCAGGGCCGCCGCACCTTGCGATGATCCTGCGCTTCGTTACGCTGCTCCGCCTTCAACCTGCCGACGATCGCCTTCACGTCCTGCACCCGGTCCTTCGCCGCGACGAGGACCGCGTCCGCGGTCTCGACCACGACGACGTTCGTCAGACCGACGCAGGCCACGAGGCGCCCGTCGGAATGCACAAAGCTGTCCGTCGTGCCTTCGAACAGCACCGGCCCGCGCGCGGCGTTTCCGGCCGCGTCCTTCTCCGATACCTGCCATACCGCGTCCCACGCACCGACGTCGGACCAGCCGGCCACCAATGGCACCACGACACCCGCTACGCCCGCGAGCCGCGCTTCGGTACCGATGCGCTCCATCACCGCGTAGTCGATCGAGTCCGACGGGCATGCGGCGAAGGCCGCGCGATCCAGATGCAGCGTGCCGTCGCGAGCGGTCGACGCGTTGCGACAGGCCGCCGCGCATGCGGCTGCGAGTGCCGGGCGGCAGGTGTCGATCGCAGCCAGCCAGACCGATGCGCGCACAACGAACACGCCACTGTTCCACCAGTACTCACCCGACGCGACGTAACGCGCAGCGAGTTCGCTGTCGGGCTTCTCGACGAAGCGTCCGATCGTGCGCGCTCCGTTTGCGTCGAGTACGTTGCCGGTACGGATGTAGCCGTAGCCGGTTTCGGCGTGCGTCGGCGGCACGCCGAGCGTGACGATCGCGCCGCGGGCCGCGTGTACGACTGCCTGTGCCAGTGCGGCGGCGAACGCGGCGCGATCGGCAATCAGATGATCGGCGGGTGTCACGACCAGAACGGGGTCGTCGCTCAGACCGCGTTCCGCCTGCGCGGCGAGCGCCGTCAGTGCCGCCACCGTCAGCGCAGGCGCGGTGTTGCGCGCGGCCGGCTCGAGCACGATGCGCGCGCCGGCGTCGCATCGCGCGAGCCGCTCGGCGGTCAGCAGGTGCAACGCTTCGCTGCAGATCACGAGCGGCGCACATAACGTCATCGGTAGCTGCGTGGCTCCATGTTTGGCAGCGGCCATGCCGGCGCGGGCGGTGCCCATAGCCTCGGCAACGCGGCGCACGGTCGCCTCTAGCAGCGACTCGTCGTCGAGCAGGTCGATCAGCTGCTTCGGGCTACGTTCGCGCGACAGCGGCCATAGCCGCGTGCCCGAGCCGCCCGCCAGAATGACCGGCTGCACGACAAGCTGCGCAACATCGGTCGGGTCGTCGAGTTCGGGTGTACAGGGTTCTGCGATCCGGTTCATCGTGGGTTCCATCTTGTCTGGGTACGGGGGTGGGTCGCGTCGTGCGGCGCGCAACCGGTATGCGGTCGACTGGCAGTCGTGCGGAGATTCATGGGCTGACTCCGTCAAACCAGTTCGGCGCGGCAGCGGACGGCCCAGGTGTCGACGCCCCCTCCTGGAGGATCCGCGCGCCTGGCCGCGATGCGTGCAGCGTGTGTGGCGCGGTATGGCCGATTACATCGGCGCACAACCAGCGTTGCGCATCGGCCATCGCCGCTTCGCGAGCAGGCCGCGTGAACAGCGCGTGATCGAGCTTCGGCAGCGTCACCGCCCTGATGCGCGGATAGCGGCGCAACCCACCCAGCCGCGGACCGAACTGAACGCGTGCCTCGTCGAGCCCGACATCGAATTCGCCATACACGAGCCGCAGTTGCACGCCTTTGGTGTGAATCGTCCGCAGCAGCGTTCTGACTTCGTTGAGCGCGACCGGCCAGCCGGTACGATCTTCGATCCAGCCGGACATCGCGAGCCAGCCGCGACGCGCAATCCGCCTGCCGAGCACCGCCGCGACACGCAACGGATGACTCTGCCGACGCAACGCACGCAGCCACTTTCCCGGCGTCAGCGCCGCGCGCCAGTACACCCTCGACGAAGCAAACTGATGCACGCCTGGCGTGCGCGCAGCCCCGTCCCACACGAACTTCTGCAAGTTGACGCCAAACGCGCCAACCACCTTTGGATGCCGTGCACAGACCTGCAGTCCGACAAACGCGCCGCCGCACACGCCGAACGTCGCGACGCTCGCGTAACCGTGCGCGACAAGCCAGTCGGCGCCGGCCATCGCATCGCGACAGGCAGCTTCCGAATAGACCGAGTCGAGCGTGATCGTGTCGGCGGCCGGTTGCGCGTCGCCGAGGCCGCCCAGGTCCATCCGTAGCGAAGCAATGCCGAGCGCGGCGAGCTGTCGCGCAAACAGCACGAAAATGCGGCCGTCGCCGATGTGATGGCTTGCGCCTGTGTTGAAGAACAGCACAGCGGGCGCGTCGGCACGTGGCGTCGCAGGCTCGCAGTAGATACCGAAGTACGGACCGAAGACGATCGGGCGTTCGGTAGCGGCTTCGGTGGGGAGCGGGAGTAGCGCTTCGTCTGGTATGTCTGCGTGAACCGCGTGATCGTGGGTCGCATGCTTGGGCGCATGTTTAGACGCACCCTGCGCGAGCCATCCCGCCACGCGCCCAAACGCGTCGACGGGTTCTTCGCTGTAAAGCGCTTCGATCATGAAGCGGTCGCACTCGTCGAAGTCCTTTCGTTCAACCTCGACGCCATGCTGCGTATAGTGCGCGGCCAGCGCCGCCGCCCGGCTGCGATCATTCGATCCAAGCAGCAGCACACGCGCAGCAGGCGCGAGCGTGTCGCGTTGCAAGTCGATCTCGCTGAGCCGCGCAATGTCGTCGCCGTGCAAACCGAAGCCGAACGCTTCGACATAGCTATCGCGTTCATCGAGCGGATCGGCGTTCATGCCGGCGGGCGTGCTCAACCAGCTTTGCCTGTGCGCACGCAGCTCGCGCAGATAGTTGCGCCCGAGCATCGCAGGGGCGAGCAGCACAAGCGCATCGATATCGCCGGCCTGTTGCGCGGCCAGTGCCGCGAGCGTCGCGCCAAGGCGCAAGCCCACCAGCGATACGCGCGTCACACCGGTCCACTCGCGTAAGCGCCGCGTGGCGGCCACGATGCTGTCAATCCATGCGGCAACGCGCTGCGGATCGTCTTCGAAACCGGCGGAATCGCCCGTACCTGGATAGTCGAAACGCAGCACCGGTATCCCGGCCGCTGCGAGCCGTTCCGCGAGCTTGCGCCAGCCGCGATGCGTGCACAGCGCGTCATAGCCGAACGGATTGCACAGGACGACGCCCTGCTCGCCGGCCGCCGGATGCAGCCAGCCGAAGCAGCCGCCGAAGACGACTGGTCTCATTGATGGTCCCCCACGCAATAGTTGAATAGTTGGTTTGGGCGCAGCGCGCCTGATCGTGACGGTCATTTAATCAACGGCCGTCACGCGAATCTGTACGGGCCCGCACACATTCAAAAGCCGTCGCGAGGCACTATCGGCACATCGTCGATAGCGGTGCCCGCTCACATGGAAAAAAGGATCGTCAAGAACATCGCCATCAACTTCGTCGGCTCGGTCGTGCCGGTCTTCATTTCGCTTGCGACCGTGCCCGCGTATCTGCACTCGATGGGCGTCGAACGGTACGGCGTGCTCAATCTCGTGTGGGCGCTGATCGGCTATTTCAGCGTGCTCGAACTCGGCACCAGCATCGCCACCGAAAACCAGATCGCCCGCGTGCGCGATGCCAACGACGGTTCGGTCGAGCGCATTTTCTGGAGCGCATGTGCACTGAACTTCGTGAGCGGTGTGATCGGCGGCGCGATCATCTATTTCGCGGCGTATGTGTACGTCACGCACGGCGAGAAAATCGACCCGCAGTTCCAGCACGAAGTGATCGCGAGCCTGCCGTGGATCGCGGCGGCCGTGCCTCTTGCGAACGTCACGTGGGTCTTTGCCGGCGCGATTACCGCGGTCGAGCGTTTTACGAGCTTCAACACCAGTCAGACGATCGGCACGTTGCTGTTTCAGCTGCTGCCGCTCGGCGCGATCTGGTGTTTCTCGCCTTCGCTTGCCGTGGTGATCCCAGCCGCGGTATGCGCGCGGGTGATCGCCGGCGTGCTGCTCGGTATCGCGACGTTCCGTGCATTGCACATCCGGCGTGTCAGCAAACCCGACTGGCCAACCGTGGTCTCGCTGTTCCGCTACGGGCGCTGGCAACTGCTGTTCAGCGGCGCCGGCATGATCGCGCAGACGCTCGACCGGATGCTCGTCGGCACGCTGCTCGGTGCGCGCGCGGTGGCTTACTACGCGACGCCGCAGAACCTCGTGACGCGCCTGAACATCCTGCCCGGCGCGATGCTGCGCACGCTGTTTCCACGCCTGTCGGCATCGACGCGCGAAGACGCGGACGAACTTGCCCGCGGCGCGCTGGCGTTGCTGAACGGCGTGTTCACGCCCTGCGTAATCGTGGCGATGTTCGCGCTCGAGCCGTTCATGCATGTGTGGCTCGGTGCGCACATGGCGACGATGTCGGCACCGTTCGGCCGTGTGCTGATCGTCGGCGTTTGGCTCGCCGGGCAGTCGAGCATTCTCGGCATCCTGATCCAGGCGCAATCGCATCCGGCGCAAGCGGCCCGCGTAAGCTGGGTGCAGTTGCCGTTCTTTGCGGCCGGCTTATGGTTCGGCATTCATCGGTTCGGCGTGATGGGCGCAGCCGTGGTCGTCGTGATCAAGGCGCTGTGCGACTACGCCGCGTTTCTGTATTTCGCGGAACTGCATCTGCGCTCGATTGCGGGCAACATGGTCACGCATATCGCGTTCCTTGGCGCAGCGCTGTTCCTCGCAAGCGAACTGTCGACGCTGCCCGCGATGGTCGTCGCGGCGTGGGTACTGGTCGCGGCGAATCTCGCGTGGTCGCTGTATGAGTCGGCGATGCTGCGCGAACTGGTGCGGCGGGTCTGGGGGCGCCTGGGATTGCGGATGGGGTGATGAAGCGTCGGGGCAGGCTATCGTCGGTCGTTGACGCAAAGGGAATGGCCCCTCTTTAGCGCACGATTCCGTCCGCGGCCACACCCTGCCCGCTCCCAACAAGCCGACGACGAGACCGCACCACTTCAAGCGCCTGCTCATAAACCGCCAGATACGCATCGCAGACATGCTGCACATGGAACGTGCCAATGTTGCGGCGTGCGCCCGCCACCAGTGAAGCGCGCGCCGCGCGGTCGGTGAGCAGCAGTTCGATTGCATCGGCTAGCGCTACCGGGTCCGCCGACGGCACCAGTAAACCGGCTGCGCCGTCGTCGAGCATCTCCGGGTTGCCGTCCACGCGTGTCGCGACGATCGCGCAACCTGCCTCGCGTGCTTCACACAGCACAAGACCGCCGGGCTCACGATGCGACGCCAGAACGAACACTTCAGCCTCGGCCAGATACGCACGCGGATTCGCGACAAAGCCCGCAAACTGCGTGCGGCTAGCAACACCGAGTTCCTGCGCGAGTGCTTCCATCTCCGGACGATCGGGCCCATCGCCGACCAGATACAGCATCGCCGCCGGAAAACGTTCGCTTAGACGCGCAAACGCATGCAGGAGGTCCTGAATCCCCTTGCGCCGGTACATGCCTGCCACAGTCACGATGCCGGGCCGCGCGAGTTGCGGGGAAACCGCAGCAGGCAGGTTCGCGAAACGCGGCGTGCCGATCGTACCGTTACGCACCACGACGAGCCGTTCGCGCGGCACACCGCGCCGCGCCATCGATGCGGCCACCGCAGCGCTAACCGCAACGACGCGATCGCCGAAGCGCATCAGCGACGCGCTCTTCTGGAATTCGTTGTGAACTGTCGTGATCAACGCATAGCGGCGCCGCAACGTGCCGAACCGTGCGATCAACGCACCGGTCATCATGTGGGCGTGCACGACGTCGGGATCGCACTGCGCGAGCAACCGGTTAAAGCCGGCGATCATCGACGGCACCTGTGACAGTCTGCGCGATTGCGGCAACAGCACATGACGCACGCCGTGCTGCGCGAACAGCGGTTCGAACTCGCCCCCCGCCGATGCCACCGTCACCTCGTGACCCGCGTGTGCCTGCGTGCAGGCCAGGTCGACCATCATGTTGACGATGCCGTTGCCGGCGTTCAGCGCGTGATTCGCAAGGTGAACGATTTTCATGATTCTGGACAAGCTCAATGAGGTGACGAATGGGGTAGCGAGGAAAGTGAAGCGGACACAGTCGATAACGCACGCACAGGCGGCGTGAAGCGATACATCAACACCTTGCCGTGCCAGTCTTCTTCGACGAGCACGAGGTATTCGCCGCTCGCGAGCCGATGCGCGGTCATCGGCATCGACTCGTCGATCATCCCGCTCGCCGCGCCCACTTCCGGGCCCGGCGCGAGCCGTCCGACATCGCGGCCGGTGTCGCGGTCGTAGACACGCACGATGCCGGTCATCGTCTCGGCGGCGAACAGGTAGTCGCCCGCTTCCGCGATGCCGTTGATCCCTTCTGTATGCGGTGGCCCGCTGTCCGGCAGATCGATCGTGTAGCGCAGCACGGGCGAGCCCGCGAGCCAGTGGTCGTAACGCGCAAGTGTCGAACTCGCGCTGTTCCAGTTGTGCTCGTTGAACGGTCGCGCGGCAGTCGATCCGGCGAGCAACATCGTGTCGTCAGCGGCGTTGTAGATGACGCGTGTGATTCGCGTGAGCGGTGCAGGTACCGCAAAGCGCTGCATTGCCGCGTAGCGGTACACGGGGTTGCCGATGTTGTCGAACCCTTGTAGCGGAAAACGTCGAATGCCTTGCGATAGCGTGCCTTGCCATACGTCGCCGCGCGTATCGACCCACCACGTCGTCACACGCGGCGCGTCGCTGGACGTGTCGCGTACCGCGGGTCGATCGAAATCGGTAGCGACAAAGCGGCCCTTGCCGGCTGTGTCGCGCCAGATCCATGCACCCTGCGACGGCTGCCCCGGCGGCCACGCGCCATCGATATGGTCAGGCGCAAAAAATCCCGCTGGAATCGCCGTTTCGCTCGTCTTCTCGAAGCGATAGATGCGCAGATACGACGACTCCATATCGAGCGTGTACAGCACGCGCCGCCCATCGATATCGCGCACGATCGGCGTGCCCCGCTGCCCCTGCTTCAGGTGGAAGAACGGATCGTAGGGATAGCAGAAACGGTCGGCGGTATAGCCGGCATACGACCATTCGTGGCCGGCAGGACGCGACAGGTCGAGTGCGAAGCGCTTGCCGCCGCTATAGACCGATGGCAACGATGATGCTTTCTCGTCGACGAACTGTGCTCCATCGACGAACAACAATCCTTGCAGACTGAAGCGCAACGCGCCGTCCGCCGTATAACTCTCGAGCACCGCGCCATCGCCATTCTGCGGACCACCGTTGCCATCACCATCATCGCCACGCGGCCCGATGCCGTTCATCGCCACATACACATTGCCCGCGCGATCCGCACCGACACCGGTGAGTCCGTTAAAGCGCAGTGGCCCAGGCGCGCCGCGGCGGCCTGCGTAGAGGCCGCCCGCTTCGCCTAGCGTCGCGGTCAGTTGCATGGAAACTTTCCTGTTGTCGTGCTGTGTAAGCGGAGCTGCACTTACCGGTGCACCTGCATCGCGCGACGCGCTAAAAATCAGCACCTGCTGACGCGGCCCGTTGTCGGCCACCAGCAGGCGCCCGTTCGCATCGAAGCTCAGATCGACCGGCACGCTGCCCGGCGGCAGTGTCAATGTGCCAAGACGTGCCCCGTTGCGTGCATGGTGGACGACGCGTCGCGCGCCGTCTGTGCGGCTGCGCTCGATGATCCATAACGAGCCATCGGGTGCGATTGCGAGCCGGCCAGGTTCGTGGACTGGGAACTGGCCCGTCGGCTGCATCGACGCTGCATCGAAGGCTTCGACGCGGTTCCCGCTCGGGTTCGATACGAAGAGCGTCTGGTTGTCTGCGGCGAGTCCGCGTATCGACTCGTCATCGTGATCGGACGATTGCGCGATCAGGCGAAACGCGAGCGTGCTACCTGGCCACTGCATCTGGCCGGCAAACGGCACGCCCTGCGTGAAGTCCGCGCGGCTGCGACGTGCCACGCCATACCATCGCGTGCCTTGCGGAGGCAGGTTTTTCTGCGCGGCGAGTGCGTTGCCGATACTCTCGACGACTTGCGCGGTGAACACGTAGCGGTCGTTGAGCGCAATCGCGTCGCCGCCGAGCATGCCCCAACCATGCGATTGCCCGCCATAGCCGAGCAACTGGCCGTCGCGATAGCGGCCGATCTCGCCGCCGCCTTCGTCCCATAGCGCGTTCGTGTAGATATCGCCATCCGGCGCGATCGCGAGGGCCTGCACGTCGATCTGCATCCAGCGCTGCTTCGCGTAGCCCCATGTGTTGCCGATCCATGAGGTGCGATAGGTCAACGAGGGATGTTGAATAGCGGATTCGGAGGGCGCTGCTGCCGATGCACTCGCAACACTCGCAACGCTCGCCGCATTGCGAGAACTCGTCGCTTGCCCCGCTTCGGCATAAGCAGCACCCTGAATCGTCGCCCCACCCGGATCGAGCGCGACAATCAACCCCAGCACCGCCGACAACAGCGCCACTGCAAAGACGAACCGCTCGAACCTGCGCCGCGCACGCGAGCGAAATGGCATGGCCGTCGCCCGAACCCTAGGACGCGTCTATCGCTTCGCGATAGACCTGCGCGACCTGCGCGGCAACGACGGGATGGTCGAAATGCGCGCGTGCATATTCGCTGCATTCGGCGGCCGAAGGCAGCACGCGACGACCTAGCAACGCATCGGCGATACCGCCGCCCAGCGCCTGGAAACCGCCCGACGGCAACACGAGATCCGGCGACAACGGTGCCACCGCTTCGGGCAAGCCACCCACCGGCGTAACCAGCACCGGCGTCCCGGCCGCCAGCGATTCGATCGTCGTCAACCCGAAGCCTTCCAGCGCGACGGTCGGCACGACGGTGATATCGGCGGCCTTGTACCACAGCGGCAATGCATCGTCGGGAACGAAGCCCGCAAGCTGCACATGCCGTTCGAGTCCGCGCGCGACGATGCGCGCCTGGAGCTGCGCTTCGAGCGGCCCCTTGCCCGCGATCGTCAGCAGCACATCGGGCACCGACTGTCTGACCACGAACAGCGCATCGATCAGATCCTCGATACCCATGCGCGACACGAGCCGGCGCACGCAGAACAGCAACGGCCGGTCGTGCGGCAGACCTAACCGCTTGCGCGCACTGCGCTTCGATATGTCGCGATCGAAACGGCTGACATCGACGCAGCCCGGCACGACACGGATGCTGTCCCCATGCACGCCATACTGCGTGTGCAAAATCTGCGCGAACGCATGCGACAGCACGATATGCCGCGTGCCGCGGCGATACACGAAGCGCTCGAGTGTCCTGCGCAGCACCCGCGATACGCTGCCGCGCCCTTCGGAGCCGGACTCTTCGGCCCACGGTCCGTGAAAATGCACGACCCGCGGCACGTTGCCGAACACACCGGCAGTCGGCGCCGCATAGAGCGCGAAATGCGTCGCGACGACATCGGGCATGCGCGCCGTCGTCAACTCGCGTGAGCGCGTGCGGACCTGCCACAAGCGTTTGCCGAGTCCGTCCTGGGTCGCTGCAAACGGATGCACGCGACCACCCGACGCATCGAGCACCGCTGGGCTTCCGGCCACGAGTCCGCGCACGTTCACCCCTTGCGCGGGCAGTGCATCGACGAGTGCCATGAACATCCGGTCGAGTCCGCCAGGGCGCTCGCCGAACCAGTGCATACCGATCTGCAGTGAATCGATCGTTGCGCTCACGATTGCGCCACGACAGTTGTGCGGGTTGCGGAAGGCGCCACTGCAATCTCTCCATACAACGCGAGATAGCGGTCCGCCATCGTCTGCCAGCTCAACGTGCGCGCCAGTTTGCGCGCCGCATCGCCCATCCGGCGCGCATCGGCGGGATGCGCGGCGAGCTGGCGGATCGCCGCGGCCAGTGCGACGTCGTCGTCGGGCTGATCGAGCACGATGCCGCAGTCCGGACCGATCACCTCGGCGCCGCCCGCGGTGCGCACGGTCACGACCGGCAGCGCAGTGGCCAGCGCTTCGAGCAGCACGAGGCTCATCGCCTCGTAGCGCGACGGAAACACGAATGCATCGACTGAACGCATCAACGCCGGCATGTCTCTGACGAGATCGGTGAAATGCACTCGCTGCGCGACGCCGAGCGTTGCGGCAAGCGCCGGATAAGGACTGTTGCGCAGAATGCCGGCGACCACGAGATGCACATGCGGCGGCGTCTGCGTCAACGCGCGCAGCACGGTATCGAGATTCTTGCGCGACACGCGCAGATCGCCCGCGAACAGCAACATGAACGGCGCCTGCGGCAACGCGAAACGTGCCCGCTGCGATGGGCCCGGTGCAAATTCGTCGATGTCGACGCCGTTGTGGATGACACGCAGATTCGCGCGATCGACGCCGAGCGCACGCACTTCCTGCGCGACCTTCTCCGATACCGGCACGATGGTGTCCGCACGCCTCAATGCCCAGCGTTCGCACCAGGCATTGAGCCGCGTATAGAGAACCTGGTACGCGTCATACGGACCACGCAGGAATCGAAACGGATAGAAACCGCAGCGATACCAGCCGTCATGCACGAAGTGCACCGCATTGACGTCAGCGCGTGTCCACGCGATAAAGCCGTTCACATGCACGACGTCGAACGCCTCGCGATGCGCACGAATCCACACACCGCAACGCCACGCAAACAGTTGATACTGCAGCAGGCGCGTCGGCAGCCGGCTCGCCTCGATGCACACGAAGCACGCATGTGGATGTGCGATCAGTTCGGGGGCAGCCTTTGAAGCCAGCAGCGTCACATGGTGCCCGGCCGCGAGTGCCGCACGCGCAATCTCGTAGTTGACACGACCCTGTCCGTCGTTGTTCGTCACCACGTGCGTGACGATCAGGATGCGCATTGCCCGGCCGCTCATCGCACTGCTCCGACTGCGCGCATCGGCCGTTGCGGGACCGCGCGTGTTTCGCGCGCATGGCGCAGGCCGATCACCGGCATCGTGACTCCGATAAAAAAGAACATGCCCGGTAGCGCAATCAGCGTGTTCACGAAGATCATCATCGCGAAGATCGCCAGCGCGAGCCCGACGCCCGCAATCGCAAAGCGGTCTTGCGAGCGCGACAGGCTTGCGCGGACCGCCCGCCAGATCAGCATGACAATGCCAGTCGTGTACAACAACGTCCCGGGCCAACCCATCACGAACGGCACTTCCATCAGGCCACTATCGAATACGAGGTTCTGTTGCGACGAGTCGTCGGCGAGCTTGGTACCGAGGCCGGTCGTGCCGAGCCCCTGACCAGCGATATCGGTCAGCGCCACCGAGAGAAAGTTACGGTAGAACTCGGCGCGCGCCTGATAGCTGTCGTCCTTGCCGAGGTTCTGTACCGTATCGAAACGCTGCACGATGCTGTCCGACACATCGCCGATCATCGCGAGCGGCGCGCAGAGCAAGGCAAAACCGAGCAGCCCGCCGATCATCCGCAGACGGCTGCGACCGTCGAGCATCGCGAGCGGATAAATCAGGCCGATCACGAAACCGCCCCATGCGCCGCGCACCGACGTGAACAACAGCGCAGGAATCGCCGCGAGACCGGTCGCCATCTTCATCTTGCCGGGCGCGCCCAGCAGCATGAGCAAGACGGACATCATCGTCATCGCAAAGACGCCCGACGAATTCATCGTGCTGCTTACGCGCATGCCGAACGGCACCGGATGCCCCTCCGACTCCATCTGCGATGCAATCAGCCAGAACACGTCCCACGGCAACGGCGAGATATATTCGAGCACGCCGTAGATGCCCATCACCAGACCGCCGTACGTGAAGGTACTGACCAGCACCCGTCGATAGAGTGGATAGTCGCGCCATGTAACGACGAGACGAAACGCGATCAGCACCGGCAGCAGCCAGTTGACGAGCGTGAACGTCGCGGCAGCGGGACCGGCCCGCACCATGCCGACAATGTACGCATAGAACAGCGCGAGCACGATCAGCACGATCGGTGCGGCACGGCGCTGGCCCAGCACATGCACATGTCTGAGCAGCGTGAAACCGCATAGCGCGACGGCGAGCATCGGTGCGACCATCACGAAGCTCTGCGGATTGAACGAGCCGTTCATGAAATCCGCGAGACGCCGTACCTCCGGCGAGAGAAAGAACAACCAGCAAACGAACCCGAGGTAATGCGCGGGCGAGCGTCGAAAGAAATACACGGCGATCAGGAATGCGCCGCACGGGTAGAACAGCTCGATCACGCGGCCCTGGTGCGCGAAGATCAGTAGTAGCGTGATGCCGAAGAAGGCGAGCGGTAACGGCAACGGATAGCGCATGCCGCGTGGCGCGGTTACTCCTGCCGCTGTGCGCCGCGCGCCAGTGGATGCGGTTACGGGCTCGCCGCGGCCGCTAACACCGGGACGCGCCATAAGCGGCGCACGCGGCGCGGCAGATGCGTCCAGCCATGTGGAAGGCGTATTCATCGTCGGCAGCACTCCGTCTGCGGCGCGCCCGGGTGGCGCGCCTCCCCGCGATCGGCGCGCACCGTCACAGCAGTTCAAATGTATTCACGAGCACGAGACCGTCGCGCTCACGGCGCGGGCCGCGCAAGCGCGGCGGCACGCCACGTGCCGGTCGCGTGAGCCCGATAAACGGCACACCGTGTTCGAGAAACGGCCCTTCGCTCTTGCGAAAGCCGAACTGCTCATAAAAACCACGCAGCCCAATCGGCGCGGAGACGCGCGCGACCCATCCGGGCCAACGCTCGGCGATCGCCAGCAATGCCCGCTCGATCAGGATTTCCGCCGTGCCGTCGCCGCGCCGCGCAGGGCTCGTCAGCACCTTGTCGATGATCACTTCGGGGTCTTCGGCGTCGCCTGGCTTGATGCGCGCATAGGCGAGCACCGGCATCGGCCGCGACATGTCTTCAGTGGCAAAGACGTGCAGCGCGGTGTCGTCGTGACCATCCGCGTCGAGGCACACATGCGACTGTTCGACCACGAACACCGCACTACGCGCTCGCAGGATCAGATACATCTCCCGCGCGGTGAGCGCTTCGAACTCCAGCGTTTTCCAGTTCATTGCCACTTTCCCCAAGCGCCCCCAGCGATTCATTCGACGGGCATAACCCGTTCCCATGGCGACACGTTACGTCGCCAACCCGCGTATTTCCGTGCGGCATCGCACTGACGCTGTCGCATGGCAATTCGTTAAATACGGTCAAGCAAGGCGCGCTGCAGGAAGACGCGCCGCAGAATGCGCGAACAGAACCGATACGAGGCAGCACTAGTGAACAGAGGTGGCGGGGCCAACTCCGAGGACATCACCAATAAAGGGGGCAACATTTCATGAAAAACGCATTGCGACGCATTCTTTCCGAATCGGCACGACTCGACGTGCCGCCCGACACGCTGGCCGACGACGCCGATCTCTACGCGGCGGGACTCTCGTCGCTGGCGACGGTGCATCTGATGCTCGCGATCGAAGATGAGTTCGGCATCGAGATTCCGGACCGGATGCTGACCCGGCGACTCTTTTCGAGCATCGATTCGCTCGCAGCCGCGGTCGGCGAATTGCAGCAGGCAAAGGCGGCAGCATGAATGCGCCGCTGCTGCACGGCACAGATTCAGCCGGGGCGTCGGGCCAGACGGCGTTGCAAGCTGCAACGCCCGTCGCGCTCGCCGCCGTCGAATCCGAACCAGGCTGGCGCGCGGCTGCGCAACGCGTCGCCACGATCGCCGCCCAACACGCCGATGCGGTCGACCGCGAGGCACGCTTTCCAGTCGAAGCATTCGACGCGCTGCGTCGCGAGCATTTGTTGTCCGCGTTCGTGCCGGTTGAAGCAGGCGGTGCCGGGCTATCGCTGGCCGATATCGCCGCGATCTGCGAAACGCTGGGCCAGGCCTGTGCGTCGACGGCCATGGTGTATGCGATGCACCAGATCCAGGTGGCGTGCATCGAAGCGCATGGCAGCGATTCGCTGTGGCAGCGCGCGCTGCTCGCCCAGCTGGTCGAGCGCCAGTGGCTGCTCGCGTCGGCGACCTCCGAGGAAACCATCGGCGGCAATATGCGCACCAGCGCGTGTGCGGTGGAAATCGACGCGGGCCGCTTTCGCATCGAGAAGCTCGCACCGACCATCTCCTACGGCGCGCACGCGGACGGCATTCTCGTCACGGCACGGCGCACCGCCGAATCGCCCGCCGCGGACCAGGTGCTGATCGTCGCGCTGCGCGAAGACACGCAACTGGAGCGGCGCGGCGGCTGGGACTCGATGGGCATGCGCGGCACCTGTAGCGAAGGTTTTCGCCTCGTCGCGAGCGGTGCCGTCGAACAGATTCTCTCCGTGCCGTTCGCCGACATCGCCGACCAGACCATGTTGCCCGTGTCGCACACGCTGTGGGCGGCTGTGTGGACCGGTATCGCCGGCGACGCGGTGAATCGCGCGAAAGCATTCTTTCGCGCCCAGGCACGCGGGAAACCCGGCTCGATGCCGCCCGCCGGCGTACGGCTCGCACAGGCGGTCGGATTGCTGCAGATGATGCAGGCACGTCTGTCGGTGTCTCTCGATGCCGCGCGCGCCGCGCATCACGCGAGGCATGGCGGCAACCGCGCCGACGCGCCGCTATCGGCCCTGCTCGGCTTTGCCTCCGACATGAACACGCTGAAAACCAGCATCTCGGCGACGGCGCTGCAAGTCGTGCAGGAAGTGCTGATGATCTGCGGCATGGCCGGTTACAAGAACGGTACGGAGTACAGCGTCGGGCGCCACCTGCGCGACCTGTACTCGGCGCCGCTAATGATCAACAACGACCGTATCGCACAGAACACGGCGAGCCTGCTGCTGGCGCAGCGCCCGACCGCTTCGGGGAGAGCCTGACATGAACACGATGACCGACATGGCCGCACTCGCGGCCGTTCCCGGCGGGGACACCGCTGCCCCGACCTTTCGCGACGCGCTGCTCGCGCAGGGTCTGCTGATCGATACCGGCGAGAACGGCCTGTACGGACGCAGCGAGGTATTCGAAGATGTCGTCGAGCGTCTGAACGTCGCGATCACGCATCTCGGCGCCGACCAGGCGCCCGAGGTGCTGCGCTTTCCGCCGGCCATGCGCCGCACCGATTTCGAGGACAGCGAGTACCTGAAGAGTTTTCCCAATCTCGCGGGGACGATTCACTCGTTCTGCGGCAACGACATGGGGCATCAGCGGCTGCTGCGCTGCCTCGACGATGCGATCGCGGAACGCGACGACGATCGCAGCGACGAATGGATGGCGCAACAGAAGCCGACGCGCGTCGTGCTGACGCCGGCCGCGTGCTATCCGATCTACCCGGTGATGGCGCGGCGCGGACCGCTGCCCGCCGACGGCCGCACGATCGATGTGCTGTCGTACTGCTTTCGCCACGAACCATCGCTCGATCCGGCCCGCATGCAGATGTTCCGTCAGCGCGAATACGTGCGCCTCGGCACACCCGACCAGGTGATGGCGTTCCGTGAGATGTGGATCGAGCGCGGTTCGCTGCTCGTCACGCTGCTGGACCTGCCGGTCGACGTCGACCTGGCCAACGACCCGTTCTTCGGCCGCGGCGGCAAGATCATCGCGGACAGCCAGCGCGCCCAGGCGCTCAAGTTCGAACTGCTGATCCCCGTTGCGAATGCCGACAGCAAGACGGCGTGCCTGTCGTTCAACTATCACATGGACCACTTCGGCGCGATCTGGAAGATCGAATGTGCGGACGGATCGGTTGCGCACACGGGCTGCGTCGGCTTCGGCATGGAGCGCATCACGCTCGCGTTGTTCCGGCATCACGGGCTCGACGTCGACGCATGGCCCGCCGGTGTGCGTGCGCTGCTGTGGGGCGATACGCATGCACGGGTTGCCGAGGGACTTGCGCAGCAGACACGTGGAGCCGCACGATGACCCCGCCGCTTACGACGGTCTGGAACGGCGAGGCGCAGTCGGCGCCGACTGCAGAGCCCGACGGCGCTGCAACCGGCACCGCTGTCTCCGGAGCGGTTATACCGCTGGTCATGCCGTCGGCGCCACAAGCGCCGACACAAGCGCCGACACAAGCGCGGACGCAGAACCAACCGCGCCAGCATGCCTCGCACGCGCTCCACCAGGGCGATCGCGTCTGGCAGGAGACCAACTGCTATGTCGATCTGTGGATCGAACTGCTGCACGGCTTCGGGCTCGACCCGCGCGCGGCGTTCGGTTTCACCGTGACACAGGATTTCGAAGGCGACCAGTTCACCTTCTTCAAGTTTCCGCTTGAAGATCTCGACCGGCTGTACGGCACCCAGGTGCAGGAACTCGCAATCTACGACTCGCTCGAAGACCGCGTACTCGCGCAGACACAGCGCGGCCACACCGTGCTCGCCGAAGTCGACGGTTATTACCTGCCCAACACGCGCGCGACTTCCTACCGGCGCGAACATCCGAAGACGACGATCGGTATCGACTTCATCGATCCGGCCGCGCGCCGGCTCGGCTATTTCCACAACACCGGCTATCACCGCCTCGATGGCGAGGACTATGACGGGCTGTTTCGCAAGCTGCCGCAGTTCGCGCATCAGCCGGATCTGCTGTTCCCGTACGTCGAGTTCGCAAAACAGGCAAGACCGGCACTGGAAGGCACCGCGCTCGCCGATGCATCGGCGGAATTGTTGTGCGCGCATCTTGCGCGCCGGCCACTGCGCAATCCGCTCACGCAGTGGCGCGCGGCGTTTCCCGAGCATCTCGACAGGCTGCTTGCGCGCGGCGAAGCGTACTTTCATCCGTATTCGTTCAATCTGATGCGACAGCTCGGCGCGAACTTCGAGTTTCTGTCGAAGTATCTGCTGTGGCTCAATGCACAGGGCTTCGACATTCCCGCCGCGATTCCCGTGGCCGCGCAGACGATCGCCTCCGAGGCGATGGTGATGCAGTTCCGTCTCGTGCGCGCCATTGCGCGCGGCCGGCACGATCGGTGCGACGACTGCTTCGACGTGCTCGAAGCCGCCTACGACGACACGATCACGCCGCTTGCCGCGCTGGTGCTGTGACTGGACTGGTGCCTGGGGTTGACGAGGCGGCCGGCAACGCGATACCCACCGCAGCGCGTGCGGAGCGTACAGACGCTGCGTTGATCCCCTTCTGGCCGCTGCGCCTCGACGAAGGCTGGCAATGCCTGAGCACGCCCGCTGGCGCCTGTGCTTCGCCGACACAATGGCCGAAGAGCGGCTGGCTCGATGCGATCGTCCCCGGTACCGTCGCAGCGGCATGGCGCGCGGCCGGCCGGCTCGATCCCGACCACCTGCCGCCGTTCGCGTTCGACGACCACTGGTATCGCCTCTCGCTCACCGGCGACGGCCCGCGGCGCCTGCGGCTGCATGGCCTCGCCACGCTCACGGAAGTGTGGCTCGATGGTGAAAAGCGTCTCGAGTCGGATTCGATGTTCGTCGCACACGACCTCGATATCGAGCTGCACGGAACCGTCACGCTCGCGCTGTGTTTCCGTTCGCTCGCACCCGCGCTCGCGGCACGCCGCACGCGTGCACGCTGGCGACCGCGGCTGGCATCGCCCGCGACGTTGCGCAATGTCCGCACGACCCTGCTGGGCCACATGCCTGGGTGGTGCCCGCCGCTTCAGGCGGTCGGCCCGTGGCGGCCGGTCGAACTGCTTGGCGGTGGGCCCTGCTCGTTCGATACCGTCGATCTGCGTACCGAGCTCGACGGCGACGACGGCCTCGTGCATCTGACGTTGACGTTCGTGCAGCCGCAAAACAGCAGCAGCCCGGCGTCGCTCAGTTGCAGCGACACGCGCGCACCGCTCGTATGGCAAGACCCGCGGACACTCACCGGTACCCTGCGCGTGCCGCACGCGCCGCGCTGGTGGCCGCATACGCACGGCACACCTACCTTGCACACGGTAACGCTCGAACTCGATGGCGAGCACGCCTGCGAACTCGGTCGCGTAGGCTTTCGCACGCTGGAAGTCGATCGTGGCAGCGACGACGAAGGCTTTGCGCTGCGCATCAACGGCACACCGGTGTTCTGTCGCGGTGCATGCTGGACGAGCGCCGATCTCGCAACACTGGCCGGCACGGACGCACAACTGTCACATGCGTTCGCACTGGCACGCGACGCGGGTATGAACATGCTGCGCGTCGGCGGCACGATGGTCTACGAATCCGACGCGTTCTACGCGCTCGCCGATGCCTACGGCATCCTCGTCTGGCAGGACTTCGCGTTCGCCAATTTCGACTACCCGAGCGATGCGGATTTCATCGCCTCGGTCACGCGCGAAGCCACGCAGTTCCTCGCCCGCACGTGCCGTTTCGCCTCGCTCGCCGTGCTCTGCGGCGGCAGCGAGATCGATCAGCAGGCAGCGATGTTCGGTCTGCCGCCGGCGATGCGGGCCCATCCGTGGTTCACCGAACAGTTGCCCGCCATCGTCGCCGCGCAGCGACCCGATGTGCCCTACGTCGCGCATTCTCCGGGCGGTGGCGTCTGGCCGTTCTCGACCCGCACCGGCATCACGCACTACTACGGCGTCGGTGCCTATCAGCGCCCGCTTGAAGACGTACGTCGCGCGAATGTGCGCTTCGCCGCGGAGTGTCTCGCCTTCGCCAACGTCCCCGACGATGCGACGTTGCACGATGCAACCGGCACGATTCACGTGCACGATCCGCGCTGGAAAGCCGCCGTACCGCGCGACCCCGGCGCCGGCTGGGATTTCGACGACGTTCGCGATCACTATCTGCGCACGCTCTATGGTGTCGACCCGGCGCAGTTGCGTTACGCCGATCCATCGCGCTATCTGGACCTGTCGCGTGCGGTGGTAGCCGAACTGATGATCGACACCTTCGCGGAATGGCGCAGCGCGCACTCGACGTGCGGCGGCGCACTGGTCTGGCAGTTTCAGGATCTGCGCGCCGGCGCCGGCTGGGGCCTCGTCGATGCGCTGGGGCGACCCAAAAGCACATGGCATGCGCTCGCCGCCGTACTACAGCCGGTCCAGGTCGTGATCACCGACGAAGGCCTCAACGGTCTCGATCTGCACGTCATCAACGACACCGCGAAAACGTTGCATGGACAACTGGATCTGGTCTGCCTGCGCGATGGTGCGGTACAGGTCGCATCGGGCAGTTGCGCAGTGCAACTGGCGCCACGCAGCCGGCAGCGCATCGAGGCGGCAACCTGCCTCGGACAGTTCTTCGACTTCACTTATGCGTACCGCTTCGGCCCGCAAGCGCACGATGTCACTATCGTGACGCTGCGCGACGCGAAGACCGGCGAGGTCTGGTCCGAAGCGTTTCATCTACCCGACCGGCAGGTTCACGAGCGCCACGATCTGGGCCTGACAGCGCGTCCCGAACGCACTGCGTCGGGCTGGCAACTCATCGTCGAAACACGTCGATTCTCGCGTTTTGTGCACATTGCCGATCAGAACTATCGCGCGGTGCGAGACTGGTTTCATCTTGCACCTCATCGTCCGCTCGCCATTCCCCTCGTCGCACGCGATCCGCTGAACGCGAACGATACAACTCCGGCACCTGAAGGCGAAGTGCGCGCGATCAATGCGCGCGCAACTATTTTTTATCGCTGACGCGCATCGCTGCATTTCCATCCCTTACCCCGCTCTTCGCAATCCGCGTAGTGGCCCGTGCCACGTGGCTTGCGCGCGTGTGTAGAGATACCGTCATGCTGCTTCGAGCAGCTCGCGCGCGCTTCGCAAAATGCCTTCTGTTCGACAGCACACGCAGACCGTTGAACACATCTGAATCATTTCCGCGTTATCGACGCAGCATTGCCAGGCCAGTCTGCGAAGGTGTTTCAAATGTCGACGGTCATCTGAAATGCATCGTGTTAAACGGTCCTTATCCAATCCGATCAAGGACTTGCATCGAAGAAAAAAACGCTTCCCGGCCGTCGCGCGAATCCTGACCTGTTGTACAGATTTGAAACAAAAACGCACGTTTTGCCGCTTATCGAAACATCGGATCTTTCGCTGCACCGCACCAGTACTGGCTTTCGGGGCATTTGGCACAGTCCTCGCTAACTGACTTCCGCGACACAAACGCTCAGACATACAAACAGAGCTATACGAGGCCGGGACTGTCATCCATCGCCGCTTGCCAGGCGGCACGTTCAAAGGATGCAATCGCCCGGGGGTTAGGAACGGGGCCGTTCAAGGGCGGCTCTTTGCGAGGACCGATCATGTTGATGCTTCAATCAGACCTGCACGGCAATCATTTGCTAGGTGCACTGCCTTCGTATGAATGGCAGGCACTGGCACCCCACCTGGAACTGGTTCATCTGCGTACCGAACAGCTGCTCTGCGATTCGGGCCAACGCATCCACCACGTCTACTTCCCCACCACCGCCATCATCTCGATGCTGTCGACGATGGAAGACGGCGGCTCGGTCGAGATCGCCGCGGTCGGCCGCGAAGGCATGACGGGCGTGCCGGTGCTGACCGGCGGCGAGACCATGCCGAACCGCGTGCAGGTGCAATGCTCGGGCTTCGCCTACCGGATGAGCGCGCAGGTGCTCAAGCAGCAGTTCGCGAGCTCGGACTTTCTGCGCCGCCTCATGCTGCTCTACATGCACGCCCTGCTCACCCAGGTCGCACAGACCGCCGCATGCAACCGACATCACTCGCTGAACAAGCAATTGTGCCGCTGGCTGCTGATCGAGATCGACCGGGTCGCGTCGAACGAGCTGACGGTCACGCAGCAACTGATCGCCGACATGCTCGGCGTGCGCCGCGAAGGCATCACCGAAGCGGCCGGCAAGCTCCACGACGAAGGCCTGATTCATCACAGCCGCGGCCACATCAAGGTGCTCGACCGCAAGGGCCTCGAAGCGCGTGCGTGCGAATGCTATGGGCTCGTGAAGCGCGAGTTCGACCGGTTGCTGCCGCGTCTGCATCAGTCGGAAACGGTGAACTGAACCGCGGTGAACTGAACCGCGCTGTACCGCGGATCGTTCCGCGGTCGCCCCGACCGCTGCCACGGTAACCCAACGTAGAGACCCATCATGTTCCGCAACACTGCGCGTTGCCTCGACGCCCTGTTCGTCATCGCCGGCGCGCTGATCGCTCACTGGCTGCGCTTCGCCGCGCCGATCGGGCTCTCCGACGAGGAGAAGCTGCTGATCGCCTTCAACTGCGTGTTCACGCTGTTGCTGTTTCCGGGCTTCGGCGTGTACGACACATGGCGCGGCAAACCGCTACCGTCGATGCTCGCGCGCGTCGCCAGTGCGTGGCTCGTAGTGGTCGCAGCGGGACTCGTGCTGGTGTTCACGCTGCATCGGATGGATGCGCTGTCGCGGCTCTGGTTTGGTTACGCGACCTTGATGTCGGGCGCGCTGATTGTCGTGACCAAGCTAATCGCCCATCTGCTGTTGAGAGTGGCGCGACGCCGCGGCATGAACTACCGGACCGTCGCGATCGTGGGCGCGCCCGGTTTCGCCCGCACGTTGCTCGGGCATCTCGAACACGCGCCGCAAGCTGGCTTCAAGCCCGTGTGCGTATTCGATACCGGCGCAGAAGCCGCGCATGGTCCGGCGGTGCGCATGGGCAGCCTCGCGGTGCTGAGCGATATCGATGCGTTCGTCGACAAGGTGCGCAGCGACGGCATCCATGAAGTCTGGCTCGCGCTGCCGCTCTCCGAAGAGCACACGATCTATCGCTTCACGCGCGCGTTCCGCCATGACTTCGTGAATCTGCGCTTCATGCCTGATGTGCGCAGTCTGTCGTTGTTCAATCACTCGCTTGTCGATGTGCTCGGTCTGCCGACCATCAATCTCACGGCGCCGCCGGTGTCGCCGGTGCAAATGTGGCCCAAGCTGATCTTCGACCGGCTGTTCGCGTTCGTCGCGCTGACGCTGCTCGCGCCGCTGTTCGCGATACTCGCGGTCGCGATCAAGGCGAGCTCGCACGGGCCGGTGTTTTTCACGCAGGTGCGCAAGGGCGTCGACGGGCGGCCGTTTCGCATCTACAAGTTCCGTTCGATGACCCTGCATCGCGAAGCGCACGGGCAACTCACCCAGGCCTCGCGCCATGACGCGCGCGTGACGAAGCTCGGCGCGTTCCTGCGCCGCACGAGCCTCGACGAGTTGCCGCAGTTCGTCAACGTGCTGCTCGGCCAGATGTCGGTGGTCGGTCCGCGTCCGCACGCGCTCGAACACGACGATCTGTACAAGGACCAGGTGTACGGCTACATGCACCGCTATCGCATCAAACCCGGCATTACCGGCTGGGCGCAGGTGAACGGCTATCGCGGCGCGACGACGAAAGTCGAGAAGATGGAAACGCGCGTGAAGTTCGATCTGTTCTACATCCACAACTGGTCTTTCGGCTTCGACATGCGGATCGTGCTTATCACGATCTTCAAGGGTTTCGTCAGCCGCAACGCCTACTGAACCACACGAGTATTTCGGGGATCCGATCGTGAAAGTGTCCGTGATCGTGCCGACCTACCGGCGCACCGCCGACCTCGCGCGCTGCATCGAAGCACTCGATGCGCAGCGCCGGCGTGCGGACGAAGTCATCGTGATCGCGCGCGACGAAGACCGCGCGACGATCGACTGGTTGCGCGCGCGCACTGCAGCGCGGCCGGATGCGCGCCTCACCGTCGCGCTCGTGCAGCAACCAGGTGTCGTCGCCGCCTACAACCGCGGCATCGATACCGCGACCGGCGACCTCGTCTGCTTCACCGACGACGATGCCGCGCCGCACGCCGACTGGATCGAGCGCATCGCACTCGCCTTCGAGGCGGACCATGCGCTCGGCGGTCTGGGCGGTCGCGACATCGTGCATGAGCGCAACGGCATCCTGAAAGGCCAGCAGCCCGTGGTCGGCCTCGTGCGCTGGTATGGACGCGCGATCGGCAACCATCACATCGGCCACGGCGCACCGCGCGAGGTACACGTACTGAAAGGCGTCAACATGGCGTTTCGCCGCGAGGCGATCGGCACGTTGCGCTTCGATCCGCGCCTGCGCGGCAGCGGCGCGCAGGTGCACTGCGAAATGGCTTTTAGTCTCGACATCCTGCGGCGCGGCTGGACCCTCGTGTACGACCCGACGCTGCTCGTCGAGCACTACCCGGCGCCGCGCATCGACGAAGACCAGCGCTACACGTTCAATGACGCCGCGTTCTACAACGCGTCGTTCAACCTCCGTCTCATCATGTGCGAACACCTGTCGCCGCCAGGCAGATGGGTGTTCGTCGCGTACTCCGCATTGATCGGCAACCGGGCCGATCCTGGACTCGCGCGCGCCCTGTCGCTGGCAATTCGCGGCGACGGACCGGGGCTCGCACTGCGCAAATGGTGGGTCGGCTTGCAGGCAATGCGCGGAGCCTGGCAGGAGGCAATCCGCTAGAAACAGACAGCGTGGAGGCTCACGCGGGGGATTACGACATGAACATCAAAATACTTGCCGGCGTGCTTGCGAGCGTATCGCTCGGCGCGTGCGCGCTGGCACCAGGACCGTATCTCGACAACGACCGGCTCGACCAGACGAAGATCCCGCAGCACAGCGCGGAACGCTTCGTGGTGCGGCCGATCGACGTCGGTTATTTTCGTGCGGAACGCGCGGCGTACAAACCGGCTACGTGTCTGCTCACGTGTCTCACGCAACAGACACGCAGGCAGTACGAGTACCGCGTCGGTATCGGCGACCAGCTGTCGATCATCGTCTGGGACCATCCGGAGCTGACCGGCACCGGCTTCGCCAATGCGGTCACGTTGCCGCCGCTGCCGGCGGTTGGCCAGAGCGCAGGCGTCAACGGCACGGCCAGCGCGGGTGCCGGCGGCACGACCGGCCCTGGTGCGACGGCATCGGGAAACGGTGCTGCAGAAGGCGGATTGACCGTACGCGTCGCGAATAACGGCACCATTTTCTTCCCGCGTGTGGGACGTTTGCGCGTGACCGGCAGGACCGCGCAGCAGGTCCAGGAGATGCTGGCGCGTTCGCTCGCCCGCACGATCCGCGCGCCGCAGATCGACGTGCGCGTATCGGGCTACAACAGCCAGACCGTGCAGGTCACCGGCAACCTGCGCAACCCCACGCTCGAATCGATTACCGATTCGCCGCTCACCGTGCTCGATGCGATCAATCGCGCGGGCGGTGCGTTGCCGGATGCAGACTTGCAGAACGTCGGCGTCACACGCGACGGCCGGCGCTACACGGTGGACGTCGCCGCGTTGCTCGAAACCGGCGACACGCAGCAGAACGTGCTGCTGCAGGACGGCGACATCATCGATGTGCCGGACCGCTCGAACAGCCGCATCTTCGTGCTCGGCGAAGTGATGAAACCAACTTCGCTGCCGATGAATCGCGGCCGCCTGACGCTCGCCGACGCGATGACCGGCGCGGGCAGTCTCGATCCGAAGACCGGCGACCCGCGCTACATCTACGTGATTCGCGGCGCCGACAAAACGCTCACTCCGGATGTCTACCGCCTCGACATGACCCAGGTCGACGCGTTGATGCTGATGACCAAATTCGAATTGCAGGCGAAGGATGTCGTGTACGTGCAGGTCGCGAGTTCCGCGCGCTTTAACCGTGCGCTCGACCAGATCTCGCCGACGCTGCAAACGCTGTTCTACACCAGAGAGCTGGGCCGCTGAGCCACCCTACCGGACGGAGTAACGCAATGAGTACCTATGACATGCTCGAGCATTCCCCTGCTTCGGGCAACGACGAAGACGCTGTGACGCGCGATCTGCTGCGGCTGATTCTCGATCAGATCGGCTGGGTGATCGGCATCGCGGCCTGTGTGATCTTCGCGTCGGTGATCTACACGAAGATCGCCACGCCGATCTATTCCGCGGATGCGCTGATCCAGGTCGAATCGCAGACCGGCACCAGCACGAATTCGGCGAGCCAGGCGCTGGCTGCGCTCGTGCCGTCGGCGGGAGCGATGCACACCGATGCCGAGATCGAGATCATCAAGAGCCGCGCGGTGGTCGAGCCGGTCGTCGAGCAGTTCAAGCTGAATATCGCGGCATGGCCGCATACGATGCCGTTGCTCGGCAAGCTCACTGCGCTCTTCGCGCAGCCGGGCCACCCGCTGCCGGCGCTGTTCGGTATGCGCTCTTACGCATGGGGCGGCGAACAGCTCTCGCTCGATTCGATCAGCGTGCCGAAACCGCTCGAAGGCGCGCAGCTCGTACTGCGTGCGCTCGGCGATGGGCGTTACATGCTGCTCGACCCGTATGGTCAGCCGCTCGTCACCGGTATTGCGGGCGTCACAGCTAACGGTAGCGGCGTCACGATGCGCGTCAGCACGCTGACGGCGCGGGCCGGCACCGAGTTCTTCGTCACGCGCTACAACCCGCTCGATGCGGTCGCGCGCCTGTCGTCCGGATTGCAGGTTGCCGAGAAGGGTCGCGACACCGGTGTCGTGCAGCTGTCGTACATGGGCACCGATCCGCACGCAATCACCGCGATTGCGAATGCGATCACCGCGTCGTATCTGCAGCAGCGCACCGAACGTGCACAGGAAGAAGCGAGCCGCATGCTGTCGTTCCTCAACAGCGAACTGCCGCGTCTGCGCGACGAAGTGCATCACGCCGAAACTGCGCTGTCCGAATACCAGGCGCGTGTCGGCTCGTTCCAGCCGACTCAGGAAGCTTCCGTGTATCTGTCGGGTGGCCTCGACTATGAGAAGCAGATTGCGGCGCTGCGCATTACGCGTGCGCAGTTGCTACAGCGCTTCACGGCCGAAAGCCCCGAAGTCAAAACCGTCGATGCGCAACTCGCCGCGATGACCGGCGAAAAGGACCGCTTCGAGGATCACTTCAAGACTCTACCGAACTCCGAACGCGATGCGGTTGCGCTACAGCGCAACGCGAAAGTCGCCGAAGAAATCTACGTCGCGCTGCTGAACAAGACCCAGGAACTGTCGATCTCGCGTGCCGGCACGATCGGCAACGTGCACATCATCGACGAAGCGTTGTTGCCGGCGGCACCGGTACGTCCTAAAGCGGCGCTGATCATCTCGGCAGGGACGGTGCTCGGCGTGATCGCGGGCATTCTGTTCGCGTTCTGCCGACGCACGTTCTTTACCGGTGTCACCGATCCGGAATTCGTCGAGCGGCGCTTTCAGATGCCGATCTTCGGTTCGATTCCATTCAGTGCCGAGCAGGCGCACAGCGACCGGCTCTCGGCAAGCGCGCGCGCTGCCCTGCCGGGCGCGGCCGCGCGCCGCGTTGGCACCGGCGCCGGCCTGCCCGCGTTACCGGGCAGCTTCGCGCGGCTGGTGCGCCCGCGTGCTACGTCCGCCGCACCGCACGCGCCGACGCGCGTCAAAACCGGCACGCAGACCGTCGTACCGCGCGCGAAACCGCCGACCCGTTCTTTGCTCGCGACCACCCGGCCGTTCGATATTTCGGTGGAAGGTTTGCGCGGTTTGCGCGCGACGTTGCAGTTCGGGCTGATCGACGCACCAAACCGCATCGTCGCGATCACGAGCCCTGCGCCGTCGGACGGCAAGAGCTTTCTGTGCGCGAACCTCGCCGTGCTGCTCGCGGAATCGGGCAAACGTGTGTTGCTGATCGACGCCGACCTGCGACGCGGCCGGCTGGCTCAGTATCTCGGTCGCTCGCCGCATGGCGGTCTTACCGAACTGCTGACCGGCCAGGCCGACTTCGACGTCGTTGCGCGCCCAACCGGCGTGGAAGGGTTGCACTTCATCGCGGCCGGCGCCTATCCGCCGAACCCGTCGGAGATTCTCACTTCGGCGCGCTTCGGGGAAATCCTGCAACGACTCGAGCAGCAGTTCGACATCGTGATGATCGATACGCCGCCGTTGCTCGCCGTTGCCGACGCGGCGATCATTGCGCACATCGCCGGGTCGACCGTGCTCGTGATGCGCGCGGGCGCACATAGCGAACGCAACATCGGCGAATCGCTGAAGAAGCTGCGGCGCGCGCGGGCACGTCTGATCGGTGGTGTGATGAATGCTGTGCCGCTGAAAAGCGGTGGGCGCTACGGCACTTATGACTACGCGTACGCTTATACGTACACGGCAAGCGATCCGCTCGGTACGAATACACCCAGCTAGTACTCAGTTCAGGCACGCAACGAACGAACGCCGGCGACACACGTTTTCAGACGTGTGCCGCCGGCAAATTCATTCTGTGTGATTGGGTGTCGTTGGATCCAGCAGCCAGCGCAGTTACAGAAACCGCGCCACGTCCGTATGAAAACGCACCGCCAGCGCTTTCGCGACGTTCTTGCTGATCGCTCGCCGGCCCGCAAGAATGTCGCTGATCACGGTCGGTGACGCAATGTCGGACAGATCCTTCTGCCGCAGCTTGTGCGTCTCGAGCAGATGACGCAGCACGTCGCGTGGCGCGGCTTCCGGCAGTACTTCCACATGCCGTGTGCCCCACACGCCTACGAGGTCGGTAACGACGCCGAGCAGATCCGCGAGCGGATGCTGTGCGTCACCTTGCAGATGATCAGTGAGTTCGCTGGCGAGCCGCGTCATCCTCTGGAAGTCCGTCTCGCTGCGCACGGGTTTTAACGGCACCTGGGCCTGCAATGCGGCCCAGGCTTCGATGATGGCGGAAAGCGGTCCCGCAGGTCCCGCAATGCGATCGGCATTCATATGCGTCGATTCGTCCTCGTCCACGCGCCGCCTGCAGTCCACTTGAGTCTCCCCACGAACGAATGACGGCTGTCTGTTGGTCTTGATTAATGAACCTGCTTGTGGTGTCCGCGCTCAACGGCCCCACATGCTCCCCGGTGCGGAATCGCGTGGCCACGCGAGGTCCGCGGGCCGCGATGCACTGCTGCGCTCGCGCGCACCAGCCGCCGCAATCGTGCGCGTCACTTCGACCATGAACGCGCGCCGAAACGTCGCCGCAGAAAATCGCTCGGCATTCGCGCGGCACGCAGCCGGTGAAATCGCCGCGCGATGCCGCTCGAAACGATCGACGGCATCGAGTACGGCGGAAACACTCTGCTGCGCGAAATGCACGCCGGTCGGTTGTGCTTCGCCGAGCGGCACGACAGTTTCCAGCGCGCCACCCTTGCCGTAAGCGATGACCGGCGTGCCGCTCGCCTGCGCTTCGACGACCGCGATGCCGAAATCCTCTTCGGCGGCGAATACGAATGCCTGGGCACGTTGCATATGGTCTTTCAGCACCGCAAACGGCTGATAGCCGAGTATCTGTACATTGGGGCCGGCCTTCGCGCGCAGCTCGGCCATCTGCGGGCCGTCGCCGATCACGATCAGCTTTCGCTGCGGCATTGCGGTGAACGCCTCGACGATCAGATCCATGCGCTTGTACGGCACCATCCGCGATGCGGTCAGATAGAAATCGTCTTTATGTTCGCGTAGTTCGAAGTTGTGCACGTCGACCGGCGGCGCGATCACAACAGCGTTGCGGCGGTAGGTCTTGAGCATCCGGCGCGCGACGAAATGCGAATTCGCGATCAGACAATCGACGCCGTTCGCCGAACGCGCATCCCAGCCGCGCAGATAGTGCAGCAACGCACGTGTGGCCCACGAACGCGGTCCGCGCATCAAACGCGCTTCGCGCAAGTACTGATGCTGCAGGTCCCACGCGTAGCGCATCGGCGAGTGCACGTAGCTCACATGTGTCTGGTCGGGGCCGACCAGTACGCCCTTGGCCACCGCGTACGAACTCGTGATGATCAGGTCGTAGTCCGACAGATCGAACTGCTCGATAGCGAGTGGCATCAACGGCAAATAGCCGCGATAGCGGCGCCGTGCAAACGGCAGACGCTGGATAAACGACGTCGTGACCGGCTTGCCGCGCACCGGCGTTCGGTCCTCGAGGAAATCGACCAGGCTGAACAGGTCGGCGTCGGGAAAGCACTGGATGATCTGCTCCAGCACCTTCTCCGCTCCGCCGGGAGCTACGAGCCAGTCGTGCACGATCGCCACTCTCATCATTTCGATACCTGTAGGACGGCGCACGGACAAACCCTCGCCACGCAACCGAGTGTACGGGGCGTGTCTGCGGCCGTGCGTGCGCGCGGCCACACTGCGCGTGAGACAACGCGCGAATAATGGAAACTCGCCGGTTGCGTGTGTGGACCGATCCGGCGAGCCGCCGGCTACGCCCGTCTCTGTTACCTCTCTTGCTACGCTTGCCCGACGATGAACAGTCCTCGTATCGCTTCGCCGTTCCCACTCGCCCGTGCCGCCGATAGCGACACTGTTGTTCACGACAATGCTGACGCGCCGTCGGTGCTATTCGTCGATCAAAGCGGTCAGCTCGGTGGTGCGGAGTTTTCGCTGCTGCCGCTCGCTGAAGCATGTGCTGCGCGCGGCAAGGTAGTTTTGCTGTCGGATGGACCGTTTCGCGCGCGGCTCGAAACGCTTGGCGTGCCTGTCGAAGTGATCGGCAATGCGCGTGTGTCGGGTATCGGCAGGCAGTCGTTGCGGCTCGGGTGGTTGCGCGCATTGCCCGGTATCGTGCGTCAGGTGCGTGCAATCGCGGACGTGGCGAAACGCTACGATGTGCTGTTCCTGAATACGCAAAAAGCGCTCGTGATCGGCGCGCTCGGCAAGCCGCTGCATCGGCGGCCCGTGATCTGGCATCTGCACGACATCATGTCGCCCGAGCATTTCGGATTCGCACAGCGGCTCGTGGTGAAGTGGCTCGTGCGGCTCGCGGTCGATCGTGTGGTCGCGAATTCGCATGCGTCCGCGCAATCGCTCGCTGAACTCACCGGACGCATGGCCGATATGCCGCCGGTCGTGCACAACGGTATCGATACCGACGCGTTCAATGCAGTGGGCAAATTGAGCCCCGCCGATCTCATCGCGTTGCGCGGGCGCCTCGGACTACCCGAACATGCGTGGCTCGCGGGACTCTTTAGCCGGCTTGCGCCGTGGAAAGGCCAGCATATCGCGATTGCCGCGCTTGCCCGTGTGCCGGATGCACATCTCGTGCTGGTCGGCGCCGCGCTGTTCGGCGAGGATGACTATGTCCAGCATCTGCATGAACTCGCGGCACAGTTCGGTGTGAGCGAGCGCGTGCACTTCATGGGCTTTCGCGACGACATGCCCCTATGGATGAAAGCGATGGACGTCGTGTTGCATACGTCGACGGATGCGGAGCCGTTTGGTCGCGTGATCGTCGAAGGGATGGCGGCTGGGCGACCAGTCATTGCGACCGCGGCCGGTGGAGTCACCGAGATCGTGCGGCACCTGCGCAACGGCTGGCTCGTCGAGCCCGGCAATGTCGAAGCGCTCGCCGGAGCCATGCGAACGTTGCGCGTGTCGCCGCATCTTGCACAACGTCTTGCCGAAAAGGCGCAAGCCGATGCGCAACGCGATTTTTCGCTGGGTATGTATGTGCGGAAAATGACCGATGCGATCGCGGATACGGTGCGCTGACGACTCGAGCCGGCTGTGCCTCGGCTAGCGCCGCGTCTGTAAATGCAGCGCCTATAATCGTCCCATCGATCAACCGGCGATGAGAACGACAATGAAACAGCGCGTGTTGGGGGGAGTCATATTGGCGCTGGGGCTCGCCGTGCTGACAGCCTGCACAAGCGATAGGCCGAGCGTGCCCGACAGCGCGACTATCGTGCGGCTATGCCGTGAGCGGTTGGGTCAATCGGGCCAACCGGCACCCGACTCGCTCGATCAACTCACGCGCCCACAGTGGTCGCGTTATACCGGATGTCTGATCAGCACCAATCTGCGGATTGCATCGAGGGATCGTGCCGGGTATCCGGAGTCGATCGTATCGGTACGCTTTGCGCCTGATGGAAGCGTCGCATCGGCGCAGTTGCTGCACAGCACCGGCGATGCCGCGTGGGACACGCTGGCCGCGCAGGCGATCGCCGCGGCAGCGCCACTGCCGCACGCGCCGACCGGACAACCGGCGACACGCATCGATCTGCGTTTCGCGTCGAGTCCGCGGCTGGGACTGTCCACGGAGACCCACTGGTCAGCCCATACCTGCACGACGGTCGGCAGCGCGACGTCCTGCAACTAGTGTCCGTTGCAGGCGCGCACGAATACGCTTAACGCTGCCCGTATTCGATCGTTTCGACGCCGTGCTCCGCACCGATCAGACACAGGTTGGCGCCGCGCGCCGCAAACAGACCCACCGTCACCACACCCGGCCACGCATTGATCTGCGCTTCGAGTGCGCGCGGATCGTGGATCTGCAGGCCCTTCACGTCGATGATCTCGTTGCCGTTGTCGGTGATGAACGGCGTGCCGTCCTGCTTGACGCGCACCACCGGCACGCCACCGAGCGCCGTCACGCGCCGACCGATGGCGGTACGTGCCATCGGCACGACTTCGACCGGCAGCGGAAACTGGCCGAGCACGGCTACGCGCTTGGAGGCGTCCGCGATGCAGACGAACACATCCGCCACCGACGCGACGATTTTCTCGCGCGTCAACGCCCCGCCGCCGCCCTTGATCATCGCACCGCTCGCGTCGATTTCGTCGGCACCGTCGACGTAAACCGGCAGCGAATCGATCTCGTTCAGATCGAACACCTTGAAACCGTGCGACTGCAGACGCGCCGTCGTCGCGACCGAACTGGACACCGCCCCGCGATAACGCGGGCGGCTCGCGGCGAGCGCATCGATGAAGCAGTTCGCGGTCGACCCGGTACCGACGCCGATGATGGCGCCTTCGGGCACGTTGGCGTTGACGTAGTCGGCGGCGGCGCGGCCGACCAGTTGCTTGAGTTCGTCTTGAGTCATGGAGAGGGCGAAAGGCGGAAAAGCATCGAGTTTACCGGAGTCGCGGCGCGTCGCTGGATTTCAGGCCGCCGCCGCTTGCCGTTTAACGACCTGGCGAAAATTTAAAACTAAATTAGACCTGCCTCTCTTCACGGTAATCCCTCACCGCGGCTAACATGCTTCCGCCGTCATTACACGGAAATTACATTTTTATAACGAGGGAAGCATGAAAACAGCAGTAACCACACTGGGGATGGCCATTGCGCTGACGGCATGCGGCGGTGGCGGCGGTGGTGGAGATAACACCGGCCCTGCTCCTGCAACCAGCGCCGAAGGGATATACCACGGGACCACCTCGAATAACCGGCAAATCGATGCGTTCGTGCTCGATGACGGCACGTATTACGTCATGTACTCGGTGTCCGGTAGCAGCGCGATGCCTGGCGGCGTCGTGGTGGGCAACGGCACGTCGAAGAGCGGGTCGTTCTCGTCGGACAATGCGCGCGACTTCAATCTCGAGGGGCTGGGCATAGTGTCCAGTAGCGTCAGCGCGTCGTACACGCAGAAGAAGTCGCTGAACGGGACGATCGCGTATACGAACGGCACAGGAAGCGCGACCTTTACCGGGAACTACGATGCCGACTATGAGAAAACGCCGGCGCTCACGTCGATCGCTGGATCGTACTCGGGGTTCTTTGTGGCGAGCTTTGGGCAAGGAGGCAGTCTCGCGCCGGTGAGTTTGACGCTGGCAGGAGGCGGCGCGGCGAATTTCTCCGGCGTGCTGTGTTCGTCTACGGGCACGGTGGCGACACGGGTACGTGGCAACGTGTACAACGTGACGGCGACGTTTGCCGGTGCTGACTGTGCACTCGCCGGGCAGTCGTTGAGCGGTATGGCGTATTTCAACAGTACCGATCGGTCGCTCAGAGGGATGTTGACCACGAGCGACCGCAAGACCGGTTATCTGTTCGATGTGACTAAAAAGTAGGACGCGAGGTAATAAGAGTGCGGTACGGCCTGCCTGGATTTTTCGGGCAGGCCTGTTAATGTGCTTTAATAATGCCGTATGGTTATTGTAATTACTCTGAAATCGCTCTACGCTGTCGTCGTCGGGCCGTACCTGACAACTACAACGGGAGATCAATTTTGAAATTGCGGGTTCAGCGGGATTTTTTAAAACAAAACAGATGTTTATTCGTTTCTGCGATAATCGCGACCTTCGCTCTTTACGGATGCGGTGGAGGCGGCGGCGATAGTGCACCAGCAAATACGCCCTCATCTACGTCGCCAACCCAATCGCCATCTTCCTCGACCATTAATGATGTTAGGGGAATCTATACAGGGACGACCGGAGACGGAAAAACTATCACGGGAATTATCCTGGATAATGGCACCATGCATCTGGTCACCACAAATAAAACAGATAATTCAACCCATATTCTGACCGGGGGGCTTAGAAACGCGGACAGCGCCAATTTCGTTTTTGATGTTTCCGATTTTACGATAGATCATAATGATAAGCAGGGACTTGGCGAGATGTCCGGATCTTACGTGACAAAGAAGGCCATCACGGGACATCTGAACTACGTACCAGAGGGGGCCCATCAGCCAGCCCCAGGGGCCGGCATTCCATTCTCGCTAAACTACAGCAGTAGTAGCGAAGAGACTGCGAGCCTCGATCAGCTACCAGCCGCTGTAGGTATCAATATCCGTGGAACGTCTTACAGTGGATCTACCGACACCGCGAACCTCAGCGTGAATGCACCGGCATTCCTCATGATGGACAAGAATGGAAATGCCGAACTGGAAGGACCGGGAACATGCACAGGTGAAGGGCGGATTTCGCCAAGGAAAAAAGATAACGCCTATGATATGTATTTTTCCTACAAGAAAACGCCGCAATGCGATTTATCAGAGCTTCGAGCGTCGGGAATTCTTTATTTTGGCAAGACCGACAACAACCCTAAAACTCTTATAATGATTGGCGCAGAAATTGACAAAGCAGTAAATTTTTTAATCACAGGTCAATAGATTAAATAGTGGGGCGAAAACAACCACTTCGCCTCACTATAGAATTTTAATTTATCAAATGACCGGGCGAAAATCGGCAGTCAAAACGCAGCCAGATCCTTACTTCTTAAGGACCGCCCGCTGCCTGACCGCCTCGAACAGACAAACCCCACTCGCCACCGAAACATTCAGACTCTCCACAGTACCTGCCATCGGAATCTGCATGACCTCGTCGCAGGTTTCACCCGTCAGACGTCGCATCCCCTCGCCTTCGGCACCGACCACCAGCGCAACCGGTCCATCGAGCTTGGTCTCGTAGAGGCTCTTGGTTGCTTCGCCGGCCGTACCGATCACCCACACGCCGGCGTCCTTCAGTTCGCGCAACGCACGCGCGAGATTCGTGACCGTGATGTAGGGCACCGTGTCCGCCGCGCCGCTCGCGACTTTCGCGGCCGTCGCATTGAGTCCGACTGCGCGGTCGCGCGGCGCGATCACGGCATGCGCACCGGCGGCATCCGCGACGCGCAGGCACGCGCCGAGATTGTGCGGATCGGTCACCCCGTCGAGCACCAGCAGCAACGCCGTCCCATTGATACTGTCGAGCAGTTCCGCGAGATTCTGCGCGAGCGGCAGATCGCTGGCACGCGCGACGATGCCTTGATGGCGCTCGGTATGCGAGAGCCCCCACAGACGCGTTTCATCGGCCGCGATCAGACGGACGCCCGCCTCCTTCGCCACATTCAGAAACTCCTGCATGCGGCGATCGCGCCGCGTCGCGTCGTAATAGACCTCTTCGACCGTCGACGCATCGTGCCGCAGACGCGCGGTCACTGCATGGAAACCGTATAGAACCTTGAGACGTGACATGACTGAACAACCTTTGATTAAGCGATCGACGATGCGCTTCTAGTTCTGATAAAAACCTGCTGAAAAATGCACAACGCGCGCAGTGCGGTACGGATACCGACTGCGCGCGGCGAAACTGAAGACAACGTCAGCGCTTCTTGCGCGTCTGCGGTTTCGGCGCCGACTTCGGTGCCGATTTCTGCGCGACGCCACGCTTCTTCGCCGCTCCGCGAGCAGCACGTGCTTCTTTCACCTCAGCCGTTTGCGCAGGCGCAGGCTTCTTGCGACGCGCCCCTTCGGCCGGCGGCAACGAACGCACGCGCGCCCCACCGCCCGTTTCGAGCACCGCTTTCTCCGCATGTCCCGCGCGGCTTGCCGGCGGCTTGACCGGCGCATCGCGCACGAGCCGGAAATCGATCTTGCGTGCGTCGAGATCGACGCGGCTCACCTGCACGCGCACGCGATCGGACAAACGGTAGCGAATGCCCGTACGCTCGCCGCGCAGTTCGTTCTTGATCTCGTCGTACTGAAAGTAATCGGAGCCGAGCTCGGTGACGTGCACGAGCCCTTCGATAAAGAGCGCATCGAGCTGCACGAAGATGCCGAACGACGTCACGCCGCTCACCATCCCGCCGTATTCCTCGCCGAGCTTGTCGCGCATGAAGTAGCACTTGAGCCAGGCTTCGACGTCGCGCGAGGCTTCGTCGGCGCGGCGCTCGTTCGCCGAACAGTGCAGACCGAGCTCTTCCCAGATCGCCGTGTTCTCGCGACGGCGGTTGCCGCGCTTCTCGTCGTCGGCCTGCTGCATCGCGCGGGCACGCGGCGACAGCGCCGTGTTCAGCACGACGCCTTCCGGCGCTTCCGGGTTGTACTTCTTGCCTTGCAGGATCGCGTAGATCGCGCGGTGTGTGAGCAGATCGGGGTAACGGCGAATCGGGCTCGTGAAGTGCGCGTACGCCTCGTAAGCCAGCCCGAAGTGGCCGATGTTGTCGGGACTGTAGACGGCCTGCTGCATCGAACGCAGCAGCATCGTCTGCAGCATCTGCGCGTCGGGGCGGTCGCGGATATGCGCCATCAACGCCGCGTAATCGCTCGCATGCGGCGACTCGCCGCCGCCGAGCGTCAGCCCCATGCCGCGCAGGAACGTACGCAGGTTTTCGAGCCGTTCGGCCGTCGGCCCCGCGTGTATGCGATACAGACCGGGGTGCTTGTTGCGCTTCATGAAGTCGGCCGCGCAGACGTTCGCGGCCAGCATGCATTCTTCGATCAGCTTGTGCGCGTCGTTGCGCGTACGCGGCACGATCTGCTCGATCTTGCCCTGCGCATTGCAGACGATGTAAGTCTCGGTCGTATCGAAGTCGATGGCGCCGCGCTTCTGGCGCGCCGCGAACAGCGACTTATAGACGCCGTGCAGGTTCTGCAGCTGCGGCATCAGCGCGGCGCGCTTTGTCGCCTCGGGGCCTTTCGTATTCTTCAGGACGGCGGCCACCTCGGTATAGGTGAGCCGCGCGGCCGAATGCATCACGCCTGGATAGAACTGGTAACCCTTGATCTCGCCACGCTCGGTGATGATCATGTCGCAGACCAGCACACAACGATCGACGTGCGGGTTCAGCGAGCACAGGCCATTCGACAGCTTCTCGGGCAGCATCGGAATCACGCGGCGCGGGAAATACACCGACGTGCTGCGCTCGATCGCATCGGCATCGAGGCCACCCTTGGGCAGCACGTAATGCGACACGTCGGCGATCGCAACGATCAGACGGAAGCCGTCGCCCCGACCGACCGTAACCGGCTCGCAGTACACGGCATCGTCGAAATCGCGTGCGTCTTCGCCATCGATCGTGACGAGCGGGACGTCGCGCAGATCGACGCGATGGCGCAGATCGGAGGGACGGACTTCGTCGGGGAGTTTCGCGGCTTCGTCGAGTGCGGCGCGATCGAATTCGTGCGGCACACCATACTTGCGCACCGCGATCTCGATCTCCATGCCAGGGTCGTCGATATCGCCGAGCACTTCGACCACACGGCCGAGCGGTTGCGAATGACGGCTCGGGAAGTCGGTCAGCTCGACCACCACCACCTGACCGACCTTCGCCTTCTTCGTGTTCTGCGTGACGAGGATGTCGTGGCCGATGCGCTTGTCTTCCGGCGCGACGATCATGGCGCCGTTCTCGCTCAGCAGACGACCGATCACGCGACGGTTCGCACGGTCGGTGACCTCGACGATGTGGCCTTCGGGCCGCCCGCGCCGGTCGTAGCCGACGATGCGCGCAAGCACGCGATCGTTGTGCATGACCTTTTGCATTTCGCCGGTAGGTAGGAACAGATCGTCCTGGCCATCGTCGCGCACGAGGAAACCGTAACCGTCACGATGCCCCTGCACACGGCCGGCGACGAAGTTGGACGGATGGGTTAGCTGGTAATGACCGCGCTGATCGAGCCGGATCTGGCCGTCGCGCTCCATGGCGCCGAGGCGCTTGAAAAATCCTTCGCGCTCCTGGCGTTTGATCGACAGCGCTTCGGCGATGTCGTTCGCGGCAAGCGGTGTTTCACTCGTGCGCAGCACGCCGAGGATTTCTTCGCGGCTCGGAATCGGGTACGGATATTTGCTCAAGGGCTTGTCGATGATCTTGTTCTCGTTGCGTGAACGTCGTGGCGAGATGACGCGGCTCGTTACAGCGCTCAACCGAACCGGCTCGCCCGGAGGTGGGCCCAAGGCGCCCGCGCGCCGACCCAAAGACTTCTGCGAGGCATTCTAACACCCGTATTCCGCGCCACGCGGCGCTCGACGTCGCAGCAACCGGACGAACCGGGCGGCACCTTGGGGTACGTTCGAAACGCTTGACAGCTTTCGCCCGACGGTTATAATTGCGTTCTTTGCTCTGGTCACAAGCAACACGACTGACTGAGTAACACGGCAAAGACAGACACCTGCCCAGGTGGCGAAATTGGTAGACGCACTAGGTTCAGGTCCTAGCGGTGGCAACACTGTGGAGGTTCGAGTCCTCTCTTGGGCACCAAACATCGGAAAGCCGCCTTCGGGCGGCTTTTCTTTTTGCGGTTTGTTTTTTACTTCGCTGAATGCACGCGCAGCAGATAAGTTGAGTTGGTCGCTTTCAACTTCCAATTGACACAATGCATCATCCCGCTAAAATTACGGCTTGACCTGAAGGATGCCCAGGTGGCGGAATTGGTAGACGCACTAGGTTCAGGTCCTAGCGGTGGCAACACCGTGGAGGTTCGAGTCCTCTCCTGGGCACCAGCGAAGTAGATTCAGATCAGTTGCAGGACTTATAAAAACGCTCGCCTTTGCGAGCGTTTTGTTTTTGGGCCGCCCAGAAGGCGCGCGCCCTTTACGCGCCCAGTTTTGCCGCGGCACCACGACCCCATACAACGTCAAATTTTCGCAAAGCTACCCAACCGCGACGGGCTCGCGCGCAGTCTCAGGCCGCCAGCCCAGCTCCGGCGCGATCCGCGTAACGAAGTCTTCAAGAATCTGCTGATAGTTCTCAAACGGCAGGTCATACGGCAACTCAAGCCGCAGTTCGCTTACCTGCCCCACCACCGGATCATCGAGCAGGCGACTAACAATTTCATCGGCGGAACCGACCAGATCGGGCGCAAACAACGTACGCCGCTCGCCATGCGGAGCCAGCGTACGCGCGTGGCGCTTCTCGGCAAACTCGCGATAGCGCTGCCGCGTCGGCGCATCGGCGCCGTCGGTCGGCACGATCACACGGCCCAGCGCAATGCGCGGTGCGCGCGCTTCGCTCCACTGCGAACGAAACAGCTCAAGTTGCCGTAGCTGCGCGTCGCGGTAATCGTCGGTCCCCTCGCCCGACGTGATATTGCCGAGCAGCAGATTGAACCCGTTGCGACCGGCCCATTCGATCGAACGCTGCGAACCGCCGCCATACCAGAGCCGCTCAGTCAAACCTGCCGCGTACGGCGTCACGCGCGGCCGCACACGACCTGCCGCTGATTCGACGAAAGCGTCGTCGTCGCCGAGCCATTCCCCCGCGAGATTGCGGCGCAGACGCTCGATGCGAGCATGCGAAAAATCGATCAGTTCCGGATTCGCGTCGAACAGCCGGTCGCCAAGCAGGATGCCGTGTGCCGGCGTACCGGCGCTCAGCCCGACATTGAGGCGCCCACGAGACAGCACATCGACGGTCGCGAGATCTTCGGCGAGGCGAAACGGATTCTCGTAGCCCATCTGGATCACCGCCGCGCCGAGTCCGATGCGCGTCGTGCGCTGGCTCGCCGCAGCGAGCAGCGTCGCCGACGATGACACCGCCCGCTCCAGATGACGCTGACGCACCCACGCGCTGTCGTAACCCAGTGCCTCGCCCACACCGAACAGTTCAAGTGTTTGCTCGAAGCCGGCGCGTGGCGCGTCGTCCGGGTAATTGCCCGGCGTCAGGAAAGCAAGATGATCGATACGCACGGCACACATACTTCGCCCCTGTAGTGGTTCCTACGATGCCCTCGCTCACGCATCCGGAAATCCCGCGGGATTGGTTTCCGAACGATCGATAGCCTCCGTCTGCAAGCCCCAACGCGCCAGCGCAGCGCGATATTGCCCGCCACGAATCAAGCCGTTCGTCGCGACCGTCAGCGCCGGCGCGAGACCGCTGTCCTTGCGCGTCGCGATCGCGACATCGGCCTTGTACGGCCAGCCCGCGTTGACGGTACCCACCTGGCGGATCTGTCCTTGTGTCGTGGCCTCATAGGCAAGCGGCGCATCCGGGTTGAAGATCGCATCCGCTCGTTTCGACAGCAGCGCCAGGCGCGCCGACGCCTCATCTTCGTAGTACAGCAGCGTGGCTTCCTTCAGTCCATGCGCCACGTTGCGCCGGTTCCATTCGAGCAGGATGCGCTCCTGAATCGTCCCGGAGCCCGTGATGATGCGCAGCCCCGCAATATCCTGCGGTTCGCGGATCGTCTTGATCGCGCTGTCGGTCCGCACAAAGAATCCGTGCAACCCGAGCCGGTAGGTCGTGAAATCGAACTTCTGCTTGCGCTTCTCGGTGACGCCGACGTTCGAGATGACGGCATCGAACTTGCCCGATGTGAGACCGAGCGGCCAGTCCGCCCACGCAACCGGGACCAGTTGCAAATGCAGACCGAGTGCATCGGCGACCAGTTGCGCGTAATCGGGATCGGAGCCCACGACACTGCGGGCGTCGGTTGCATACGTAGCAATAGGCGCAGCGTATGGCGAAATCGCCACCGTCAACACGCCAGGGGTGACGAAGCGATAGCCGGCGAGCCCGCTCGATGCGGCGGCATCTTTCGGCGCGCGGACACGCTCTTTCTGTTCAGCGCTGAAATCGAAAGACTGCGTTGCGGCGTGTGCAAACCCAACCGGGCAAACAAGCGGCATCGCAGCCAGCGCACTCAGGTTGATCAGGAACGTGCGCCGTTGAGTCATGAGCTGTTTCGAGTCGTAGCGTTGTCCACGTCGCATGCGATCACAGCACCTTCGAGAGAAATTCGCGGGTACGCGCCTGCGCCGGATCGCCGAGCACGCTTGCCGGCGAACCCGTTTCGACGATACGTCCACCGTCCATGAACACGATCGTGTCCGCGACCTCGCGTGCAAAGCCGATTTCGTGTGTGACGATGATCAGCGTCGTGCCCGACCGTGCGAGCTGGCGGATCACGTCGAGCACTTCGTTGACGAGCTCCGGGTCGAGCGCCGATGTCGGCTCGTCGAACAGCAGCACCTTCGGCTTGAGCGCCAGTGCGCGCGCAATCGCCACGCGCTGCTGCTGGCCGCCCGACAGTTGGCGCGGCCACGCGTCGGCCTTGTCGGCAAGCCCCACTCGCGCGAGTAGTTCGCGCGCTTCGGCTTCCGCCTGCCCGCGCGGTACGCCCGATGCCAGCGGCGCCTCGACGATGTTGTCGAGCACGCTCAGGTGCGGAAACAGGTTGAAGCTCTGGAACACCATGCCGACATCGGCACGGCGCCGTTGCAGGACGTCTTTCTCCTTGAGCTCGTAGAGCGTGCGTCCGTCGCGGCGATAGCCGATCAGATCGCCGTCGATGTCGATGAAGCCGTCGTCGACGCGCTCGAGGTGATTGATCGAGCGCAGCAGTGTCGATTTACCCGAGCCCGATTGCCCGAGAATCACGGTGACACTGCCCGAGGGAATCGCGAGCGAAATGTTATCGAGTACCTTCAGCGCGCCGAAGCTCTTCGATACATTGTGAATACCCACCTTGCCGCCGACGCGCCGCTGCGCCCAGCCGGTTGTCGTGCCCGCATCGGACGTTTGAGCGTGCGTTGCCAGTCGGGCCGCAGCGCGCGCGTTGCGCCAGTGCTTGAACAACGCAGCCAACGGCGACGCCACTACCTGCTCGCGCGTCGCGCCGCGCGCATAGAACCGTTCGATGTGAACCTGGATCGCCGACAACACCGTGAGAATGATCAGATACCAGACCGTTGCGACCATCAGCAGCGGAATCACCTCGAGATTGCGGTGATAGATGATCTGCACCGTGTAGAACAGATCCGGCATCGCGAGGATGTAGACGACCGACGTGCCCTTCGCAAGACCGATCACGTCGTTGAACGCGGTGGGCAGGATCGCGCGCATTGCTTGCGGCAACACGATGCGTCGCACCTGGCGCGTCCCCGGCAACCCGAGTGCGGCAGCAGCTTCACGCTGTCCGTGATCGACGGACAGAATCCCGCCGCGAATCGCCTCGGCCGAAAACGCCGCGTGGTTCAGCGTGAGCCCGAGCGCCGCCGCGAAGAATGGGCTGATCAGATCGGTGGTCGATTGATTCAGCAGCGCGATGTGAGTGAACGGCACGCCGATCCAGATCGTCTCGTACAGATAGCCGAGGTTGTTCAGAAGAAGCAGCAGCACGATCGGCGGGATCGAGCGGAATAGCCAGATGAACGCCCACGCGCAGCCGGCCAGCAGCGGCGAGCGCGACACGCGCGCCAGTGCGAGCGGGACCGCGAGCGCGAAACCGAACAGTGCGCCAAGCCCGGTGAGCACGAGCGTGCGCGCGAGTCCCTCGAGCACAGGCCCGGCAAAAAACCACTCCGCAAAAACGCCCCAGCCCCAGCGAGGATTGCCAAGCACCGAGTTCAGTACGATCCCGATCAGCGCGATCGCCAGTACCGTTCCTGCCGTGCGTGCGTGATGTTTTGCCGGGACGATCCGGTAGTGCGCGTATTCCGCGCCTGCTGTGTCATCGGCCGGGTGACCGGGGTGACCAGGACGGCCCACGGGGACCGTGCCCGGAAACTGCTGGGTGGTATCGCTCATGATCTGTCTCCCGCTGTGCGAACTGTCGGTTACGCCGTTTCTGCAGTTGCGTAGCGGCTCACGCGTCGCGGCAGCCCGAGGTGATCGCGCAGCGTCGTCCCGGCGAGCGTGCGGCTATAACGGCCGCGCGCTTCGAGTGCCGGGATCACATAGCGGACGAAATCGCCGAAACCTTCGGCCTGCACCGGAAAACCGAGGATGAAACCGTCGGCCGCATCCGCATCGAACCAGCGGATCAGCTCGTCGGCAATCTGCTCGCCTGTGCCGATGAACTGCGTCTTCGGTGTCGCCACTTCCAGTGCGACTTCGCGCAACGTCGAGCCCTTCTTCTGCGCCTCGGCCTTGATACGGTCGGTCGTCGAACGGAAACTGTTCTTGCCGAGATCGCCGAGATCCGGGAACGGTTCGTCGAGTGGGTATTGCGTAAAGTCGTGATGTTCGAAGAAGCGGCCCAGATACGCGAGCGCTTCATCGACGGTGAGCAGATCGCGGATCACGCGATACTTCGCTTCAGCCTCGGCTATCGTTGCACCGACAATCGGGCCGATGCCCGGGAAAATCTTTACGTCGGTGGCGAGGCGCCCGTGTTCCACCGCGCTCTGCCGCACACTCTCTGCGAACGCGCGCGTTTCTTCGAGCGAAGGCGAGTGAGTGAACACCGCATCGGCGTACTTGCCCGCGAGCGCGATTCCGGAATCCGACGACCCTGCCTGGAAGATCACCGGCTGCCCCTGCGGCGAACGCTGGATGTTGATCGGTCCGGCCACTTCGAAGAACCGCCCCTTGTGGTCGAGCGTATGCAGTTTCTCGCGATCGAAGAAACGTCCGCCTTCGCGATCGCGCACGAATGCGCCGTCATCCCAGCTGTCCCAGAGTCCCTGCACGACTTCCAGATATTCGTCGGCGATTTCATAGCGCAGTTCGTGATCGGGATGCTCGCCCCCGTAGTTCTTCGCGGAACCCTCCAGCGGCGAAGTCACGACGTTCCACCCTGCCCGTCCACCGCTAATCAGGTCAAGCGACGCGAACTGTCGCGCCACCGTAAACGGGTGGCTGTACGACGTCGACAGCGTGCCTGCCAGACCGATCTTTGAAGTCGAGGCTGCGAGCGCCGACAGGATCGAGATCGGTTCGAAGCGGTTCAGGAAATGCGGAATCGACTTGTCGTTGATATACAGGCCATCGGCCACGAACGCGAACGCCACGCCGTTCGCCTCGGCCTTCTGCGCGATACCGGTGACGAAATCGAGGTTCACGCTGGCGTCGGCGGGTCCGGCGGGATGTTTCCAGGAATTCATGTGACCGCCTGCGCCGTGCAGCATGATGCCGAAAGTGAGGTTTCGCTGGGTCATGGTGTGGTCCGGTAAACGAAAGAGAGTAAGAAGCGAAGAGATCAGACGCGTGCTGGCTGTTGTGCAACAGCCAGCGCTTCAACCGCAGCGAGGCGCAGCGCGTAGTCCGCTACGGGAATGTCGATGACGAATTCCTCGATGCCGAAGCGTTCGTGCAAGGCGTCGAGTTCCTGATGCACTTCATCCGGTGTACCGGTGACGACGTGCGGATGCAGTTCGTCGAGCCGGTAGTCGGTCACGCCGGTTTGCCGCGCGAACTCGGCTGCAGCTTCAGGACTCGGCAGATTGACGCTCTGCCCCGTGGCAAGCCGCAACTTGAAAATGCGCAGTGGACCGACATGGCGTTGCGCTTCAGCTTTCGATTGCGCGGCAAACGCAAAGAGCGCGAGCAGCGGCGTGCGCCCCGTCGCGTTGCGATAGACGTCAATCGAACGTTCGATGTTGTCGCTATCGCCATTAAAGTGACCGGCATAGCAGAACTGCCAGCCATGTTTCGCGGCCAACGCTGCGCTTTCTGGACTACCGCCGAGCAGGATGCCTTGCGGTGCTTCAGGCGGCGTAGGCAACGCGACTGCGCCCGCCAAAGGATGATCGACAGCCACGCCTGCTTTCAGGAACGCATCGAGTTCTTCGAGCTGGTGAGCGAAATCGGGCTTCTTTGTCTTGTCGTGAAACCACTGCAGCGCACGCGTGGTTAGCGGCAATCCGCCTGGCGCCTTGCCGATGCCAAGGTCGACGCGACCCGGCGCGAGGGACGCCAGCACCCGGAACGATTCGGCCACCTTAAACGGGCTGTAATGCTGAAGCATCACGCCACCGGAGCCGACTCTTATACGCGACGTATGCGCGAGCAGATGGGACACCACGATCTCCGGCGCGGAGCTTGCCAGCGCCGACGAGCCATGATGCTCGGCGATCCAGTAACGCTGATAACCCAAGGCTTCTGCGCGCTGGGCGAGCCGGATCGTAAAGCGCAATGCATCGTGCGCACTCGTTCCTTCTGCAATCGGACTTTTGTCGAGAATCGAAAGGGAATAAGACATATCGATACCTGCCGCCGCACCGGAAGGCACGTAGGAAAGAGTTGGGGGAATTTGTCGGGCGACACCCGTTCGTTCCATTATCGCTAGCGAAACGCGGCATCGTTCGAGCAAATATTGCTATGCATATGACGGGAACCACGCAACGCTTAGAACATGCCTGGAACACGCCTAGAAAACATAGCGTGCCCGCAGGTAATAGAAGCCGCCGTCCTCGCCGATCGTCGAGGCATAGGCGTCGTAATGCCCGCCTTCGAGTTGCGCTTCATACGGCAACTTGTTCGGATACACGTTGAAGAGGTTGTTCGCGCCCACGGCGATCTCGAACTTCCTCGTCACGTCGTAACGGACCTCCACGTCGGTGATGTACTTCGCCGCATTCTGGAAGTGAATGAACTGCGTCGTCGAAAATGCATTGGGTCCGACAATGTAGGTCTGCTCGCTCGAGGTCGGACCAAAGCGCGTCTCGTGCAGACTCACGCCCCACTTGTCGAGATGCCACGTGCCGCCGACGATGATCTTGTTCTTCGGCGTCGACGTGCTGAGCCAGCCGATCTGCTGCGCATTGAGTTCCGGCTGGCCGTTCGCGCCGGTGGCCACCTGCGTGACCGAGGTCGTGTTCAGGTTCACGCCAAGATCCCAGTCCACCTGGCCATAAACGCCGAAACTGGTGTGCCAGGTCCCCGACAGGTCGATGCCACGAGTGCGCGTGCTCGCACCGTTCGTGAAGTAGCTTGCCGACACCGCTGAAGCCGGAATCGTGCCCGGCACCGACAACCCCGCGGCCTCCATCGCTGCGATCGCGGACGCGCCCGATGCGGTGCCGCCTTCGACAATCCGGTTGCGGATGTCGATCTGGTACGCATCGATCGTCAGATGCAGGTCTTTGGTTGGCGTCAGTACGAGGCCGACGTTGTAGTTGGTCGATTCCTCCGGTTTCAGCGGCTGCGCGCCGATCAGCTTCGCCGCAGCGGAATTCGCCGCGAGCAGGCCGAAGACCGACGCCGGTGATTCGCTCACGTTGCTGTAGTACTCCTCGGCGAGCGACGGCGCACGGAATCCGCTACTCACACTGCCGCGCACCGCGATCTGCGGTGTGAAGTCGTAGCGTGTCGAAACCTTGCCGTTCGTCGTATCGCCGACATCGCTGTAGTGTTCGAAGCGACCCGCCAGATCGACGGTCCACTTCGGTGTGAGATGAGTGGACAGGTCGATGTAGGTGCCGAGCACGTTGCGCGAGTTGTCGCTCGCGCTGACGGGCGCAAGACCCGGCAGCGCCTGCGCACCGCCGTCCAGATACGACGCTTCGTCACCCGCGCCTACGCTGTAGGTCTCGCGTCGTTGCTCGACGCCAACCGATACATTCACCGGTGCCGGCAGCAACGGAATATTGAATGCACGCGAGAAGTCGAGGTTGTTCGTCAGTTGCGTGTTGCTGACCGTTGCAAGGTGAAAGCTGGTTGGCGTGTAGCCTTGCGCGGCGAACAACCCGGTGTTGGCCGAATTGTCGATGCCGATGCGCTCATGGTCGCCGCCATAGGTCGTGCTCAGATCCCACGACCAGCCAAACAGGTTCTGCTGGCCTTTGATACCGGAAGTAATCGAGTAGTCGTTCTCGCTGACGGTCTCCGTCGGGACAAAGCCGCCTGGATAAACCTGTGGAAGCACTGAAGGCGGACGATAGTTCTGATAGGCCTGTGCATCGCGATGCGCATAGGTCCCAAAGCCATACAGTTCGACGTCGTCGTTCAGGTGGTAGCCGGCATTGAAACCGACCGACTCGCGCGTGCTGGCCGGATTCCCTTCGATCGGGTTGTAGTAGCCGTGCCCGGGCGCGAAGGTTCCGAAGTAATCGTCGGGGCCGGTGCGCACCGTATGGTTCTGGCGGTCGTATTCCGCCGCGAGATCGAGGTAGCCCTGATCGCCGAGATTCAGGCCGAGACTGGCCGACTCGCCGTTCTTGAAACCATCGCCTGCGTAGGTCTGGCCGTTCGTGGTCTCCAGCGATCCGCCATGCGTTTTAGTCTTCAGGATGATGTTGATCACGCCGGCAATCGCATCCGAACCGTACTGCGCCGACGCACCGTCACGCAGGACTTCGATGTGATCGATGAGGCCAACCGGGATCATGTCGATGTCGACCCCGGTCGACCCCTGGTTCAGGCCGCCGTCCAGCGCGATATTCGCCGTGGTATGACGGCGCTTGCCGTTGATCAATACCAGCACGTGGTCCGGTGTGAGGCCGTGCAGCGACAGCGCGTCGGTCAGTTGTGCCGTGTCGCCGGCATAGGTCTCACGCGTGATCGATGACGACAGTTTGACGAGCGCGTCCCGCAGGTTGCTCTGCCCGGTGGCCTGCAACTGCGCCGCGCTGATCACATCGATCGGCGTAAGGCTCTGGCTCGCCTTCGTGCTGGTGCGTGTGCCGGTCACGACCACGGCGTCCTGCAGTACGACGCTGGTTGCGCCGGCCTGCCTCGACGCAAGCTGCAGTGCGGGCTGCCTGGGCGGCGCGGCTGATGTTTGCGCGGGCTGCGTTCCTGTCGTTGCCGTTGCAGCGGCCGTGGCACCGCTCACCTGCACCGGCGCCGGCGCAGTCGCAGTCGCGCTCTGTGCCCACGCCGTGCCGTTGCATGTGATCGCCAATGCGGCGACCGATATCATCGTCCTGCGAACTCCTGTGTCGGTGTGACCGATCTGATTCTTTCCGCTGTTCCTGCGCATCGACTGCCCCGTTGATGGTCGGCGAACACAGCACTTCCCCCACCGCTCACCAGGAGCAGTGTGGATCGTGCCTTCCCGGTATTGACTACGAGATGCGGCGGACTGACGTCCGCGCGGCTGGCTTAGCTGGCTGACTTAACTCTTTGGCAACCCTGGCGGGTTCGTCCTGGCCTGATCGATCGCTTCGCTGCCCAGACTCCAGCGATCGAGTACCTGCGTGTATTTCCCGCTGCTAATGAGGTTGTTCAGCAGCAGCGTGAGCGGTGCGGCAAGCCCACTGCCCTTGCGTGTCGTAATCGCGACATCGGCGAGAATCGGCCAGCCCCCGCTGATCGCGCCGACTGCGCGTATCTGGCCTTTCTGCGCAGCCTCATAGGCGAGTGACGAGTTGACGCTCAAAATCAGGTCGGCGCGGCCCGAACTCAGCGCCAGACTCCGTACGGCGAGGTCGTCGTAGTATTGAACCTGCACCGGCTTCAGTCCATGCGCGACATTCTGCCGGTCCCATTCGAGCAGGATCTTTTCCTGGTTCGTGCCCGAGTCTGTAATGACGCGTAGCCCGGCGACGTCCTTCGGTTCACGGATCGACTTGATCGGGCTCGAATCGGTTACATAGAATCCGATCACGTCGCGCCGATAGGTCGAGAAGTCGAATTTCTCTTTACGTTCCTCGGTCACGGTTACGTTCGACAGCACCGCATCGACCTTGCCCGATTGCAGCGCGAGCGGCCAGTCTGCCCACGCGAGCGCGACGATTTTCAGCTTGCGCCCCAGGCCGTCGGCGACCAGCTGTGCGAGGTCCGGATCGAAACCCACTGCCGTCTTCGCATCGGTCGCATAGGTACCGAGCGGAGGTGCCCCCAGTGTCATACCGACAACCAGTTCGCCCTTTTCAGCGAACGGAAATGCAGCAGGTACGCCCTTGATTGCTGTCGCGTCCGGTGTGGTACGCACACGGTCGTGCTGATCCGGGCTCAGATTGAAGGTGGTGGTGTTCGCTGCCCATACTGTGCCTGCTACGCCGATCGCCAGTGCGAACAGCGTTCCGGCTACTGCCGAAAGAATATGCCGACCTTGCTTCATGTCTTGTTGTGCCCCGTTGAAATGGATCGTTTATGCACCGCATCGCGCGCGTGGTTAGCGAACGCCAAGCGGTTCGTGCTGAATCAGATCCTCCAATGAATCGGTGCGCCCCGGTTCCAGCAGATCCTTGCCGAACGGCAGACGGAAATGGACCTCCGGCGCAATCGAACGATCGAACAGCGGCTCGTAGCCCGCGTTGAGATAGAGTTCGGTTGCTTCAGGCTGCTTGAAGCCCGTGGTCAGATAAACGCGGCGATATCCCTGCCGCAACGCACGCGCCTCGAGTTCCTGCACGACGCGACGAGCGAGCCCCTGACGGCGCTGACTCGCATGGGTCCAGATACGCTTGAGTTCCGCAGTCGTCGCGTCATAGCGTTTGAATGCACCGCCACCGACCGTCTTTCCATCGAGTACGACGACGATGAAAGCGCCTTCGGGCGGTGCGAATAACTCGGCGGGATAACGCGCCATTTCTTCACTCGCCGAAGCAGAACTGTCCGGGCGAAACTCGCGATAACGGGTTGCGTATTCGATTTCGAGCGCATCCAGTAGAGGCCGTGCAACGGGATCCAGCAGAGTGGTATCAATGATTTCGTAGGTCATGGCGGATGGGGAGCGCGCCCGCTCCCGTTGATCGTATCGTGGAGTCGCTATTGCGTCCGACCTCAAGCTCTGTCGAACCAGATCCAAGATAGCAGGCGACTAATGAGGATCGAACCAAACAATTTGCGTATCGTTATGACGTGAATTCCGCATACTTAATTCATGTCGTGCTTACGATTTTGCAAAGTCATTAGTCGCGTTATTAATCGCGCCATTCACCCGCGAATAAAACATGGAAATCGCCGCGATATTGGCCGTCGACCTATTTCGTATCGCGCTTAAACAGGTTCGGCAAGATGGAACAGGCAGTCGCCACGTTCAACCGCGGCGGGCACACGTTTGCAGACAACCTCGCCCGCGGCTGCGAAGTACGTAATAACCGGCTCGCGTAGCGGCGTATCGGGGAAGTGAATCCGTGCAGCAGCCTGGCCCGCGGCGACCTGCTCGCCCAGCTCGACTAGCGGCTCGTACACGCCGCGATCGTAGGCGTAGACGTAATGGCGCGAGCCGGACACGGTGAAGAAGCGAGTCTGCGCAGGCGGGCCATCGGGCACGAGCGGTCCGCTCAGAAGCCCGATGAAACCGAGCAGATTTAACAAGCCGCGTCGCGCGTCGTGTAGCAAGCGTGCCTGCACGGTCCCGCCGCCACCCAGTTCTGTCAGGATCGAGATCGCGCCTTGACGACGTGCCGCGGTTGCCGCATGAACCGGATTCGGCGGATGCAGAAACGCACGCGGCAATCCAAACGCAGCGAGCAGCGCCTTAAGCCGGCTCTCTTCATCGGGATCGCGTGGCGCGATAGCCAGCATATTGGCGCCATCGTAGAGAAGCGAACTGCCGCCCGAGTGGAGGTCGATCAGATACTGCGAGCGGGCGAGCAACGTGTGCTCGATATAGTCGGCGATCGCCGCAGTCGGCGAGCCGTGCGAATCGCCGGGGAAACTGCGGTTCAGATTGCCGCCGTCGAGTGGCGATGTCCTCAGGCCCGCGGCTGCAGCAGGGAAATTCGCCATTGGCAGGAAGATTAGTTGCCCGCGCACCCATTGCGGCTCGATCTCGCCGATCAGGCTGGAAACGAGCACCTGCCCTTCGTACTCGTCGCCATGATTGCCGCCCATGAGCAGCACGACGGGGCCATCGCCGTTGCGGATCGACGCGATCGGAATCGGAATCCATCCGTACGCGGAACGATGAACCGAATACGGCAGACGCAGATAACCGACGTGACGCCCATCGGCATCGAGGTCGATTTCGTTGTGGATGGTGGTCATGCGTGGCCGTGTCAGTGGATTTTCGGAAACCCGTGGCGCTCGGCGAGCAATGCAAGAATGCGGTTGGTGTCCGTGACGAAACGCTTGTCGCCTAGCGTCTGCGCATCGTCAGGCACCGGTGCCTCGTCACCGAGTATCAACACCGGCAGGCCCTGATGGTCGGCATCGAGCGCCTTGACGACCACCTCGCGCGGACGCGCAAACGGCAAACGCTGAATGTCGAGGCTGGCGGCCTTCGCGGGGTCGCTCGCAAGCAGTCCCTCGATCGGTGCGCCGTGTGGGCAAATGAAGCGTTCGCCCGGATACTTCGGATCGGCAAACCCCGGTTCAAGTAGTAAAAGAAGGTCTCGGCTCATGTCAGGCGGCACTCCGGAAGGTGAACAACCGAACGATTCTCATCTCTTGTATTGCATTGCGCCACGAATAAATCGGCACAACGATATGCGGGCGGCAACTTAGCGCCACGCATTCGCGCTAATCTTGCCCTGTTCATACCCCTGCGTCACGGAGACAACCATGCTTTACGAAATCCGCACCTACACGTTCAAACCGCAACGAGCCGCCGAATGGATCGCCTTATACAAGAACGAGGGCTTGCCGATCCAGCAGGAATATCTCGGCGAGCTGATCGGCTTCTTTACCACCGAGATCGGCAATCTGAGCGAGGTCGTGCATATCTGGGGCTACCAGGGTCTCGACGACCGCATCGAGCGGCGCGACCGGATGGCGGCCGATAGCCGCTGGCGGGAGTTCGGTCGCAAGGTGAAAGCGCTCGATATCTTCCTCAAGATGGAATCGCGCATCGTGCGGCCAACCGATTTCTCGCCGCTCAAGTAATGAACGGGAGTTGATCCGGCGAGGTGAGGTAACGCAACGCGACGCGCGCAATGTGTAGATAACCCATTGCGCGCGTCGCCCTCGCCTTACGATGTCAAGGCAGCGTCGAGCCTGCCCCACCATACTCGAGCGTCACCGAAGAACGGATATTGCGCTGGCTATCTTCCGGCCCGAGGTCGATAGGTTTGAGATGGTTCTGTGCATGCATCTGCACCTGGTCCGTGAGATGAGGCGTGCCATGTCCAGACGGATCGATGAACTGATTCTGTCCGCCGGCCTCGGTAACGGTATATAGCACCGGGTGACCGCCGCCGAGTTCCATGAGTCCGGTCCATTCCTCACCGCCGTTCAACGGCACCATCTTTGGTCCGAGACCGAGTTCGGCCCACGTCGTACTGCTACGTTCATCGTCGTCGGGAAGCGAAGGACGCGCCGGGTCGTCGGCCGCGTCGGTAAAGTATTTCCAGTAGATGGGCATACGCCATGCCTCCATCGGGCGACCTGGAAATTTCTTGTGGGCCAACTCGATGGTCTGGCGGATCGTGTCGGCCACCACCACATCGCGCGGACGACCGTCGAAGTAATCGAACTTCACCGGCAAACCCGCTTGCGCACCCTGCAACGTGCGATACAACAAGCTCGTCTGATACTTCAGATAGCGATCGTCATCGATCGTCTTCCATGTGTTGCCGATGGCGTGGTCGAAGATCATTTTCGGCGCCACCTCCAGCCATGTCCGGAACAGCGTCAGACCGGGATTGTCGTAGTAGCCGTCGCCGTCGCGATCCTGGTAGAGGCCGTTCCATGAAACCATCAGGTCCACGGCCTGCGAGATCTGCGCGTCATGCGCCTCAGCCGCCGCAGCCTTCAGGAACGGCGCAAAGAAATCAGGCGACGTCTGGGTCCGGTCGCGCGCACCAAACGCATTCCAGATTTGCCCGTTGTAGTCTTCCATGTCGAGCAGCGTAGTCGACGAGGACGACGCGCCCAGGCGATTGCCCAACCACGTGCGGAAGGTTGCGCCGAATCGCCCTTCGTCCCCCTCGCGCGACCACGTCGTCGCCTTGCTGTTCCAGCTGTGGATATAGCCCTGCTTCGGATTGAGCATATGCGGCCGCTCGGCGAGCGACAGGAAGCCCTGCCATTCATAGTCGCCGGTTCCTGGCGTCGGCAGGCGCGGATCGGCACCGGGCGTGCGCTTCGGCTGCAGCCCCGTCTCCCAGAAACCGATCTGGCCGTTATCGTCGCCGTAGCACACACCGAAATCGGTGGAGAGTCGCGCGATTCCCTTGCTTTCGAAATCGGCGAGCGTGTGCGCGCGCTGCATCTCGACGACCGCCACCCAGTTGTCGAGTTCGTGGCCGCGTTCCGCGAAACGCTGCGTATACGCTACGCCATGCGGTTTGTCCCAACTCACAACAGTGCCGTGTATCGTGCGCGCGACTTCGTGATCGACAGGCGCAGCACCTTTGACCACGATCGTTTCGTTATGCACGTCCATCTGCTGCCACTTGCCCTGGTACCAGTACTGACGAGGATCGAGTGGATTGAGCCGTTCGGCGAAGGTATCCGTCGTATCTTCCTGGCCGGAGGTGACGAGCCAGCCGTGATTCGGGCCGCGTCCCATGATCGGAATGCCCCACGACGGCATGGTGAAACCCGCGCTGTCGAAACCACCGCCATGAAGATGAATCTCCGGGCCGTCCGCCGTCGACTCCAGCATCAACACCTTGCCGCTCGCGGAACGCTGCGGGCCGATCACGAGACATCGGCTGTGGTTGTTGCTGGGTGCGGGTGCGGCCGCGGGCGGCATTCCCTGTTGCGTCGAAGCCAGCGTCAGATAGGTCGCTTTCGGCATCGGGCGTACCGGTGCGAGATCCTCACCCGCCGGTATCGCGGTCGGCGAATCGGGATCGCTCACGGGCACCACGTCGTCGAATATCTCGCGTCCCCTGGTCTCGCCATAACGCGTCACCATGGCATTGTAGAAAGCCAGATTCTGCAATTCGAAGCCGCCGCGGTCGCGCGGAAAACCCGCCGCCATCGAGAGAAAATCGAGCAGCGTCCAATGCTCCGGCTTCACACCCCAACGGGTAAATTCATAAGGCGTCTTATGCTCCGGATCGCGGTCGATTTCGTCGATCACACGGTTAATACCGTCGACATAGGCCTGCATCATGCGCTGGTGCTCGGGCGGGATCGCGCGATACATCCGCATCAACTCTGCGCTGCCGAGTTTGCGGTCGAGCGAAATAATGTCCGACTGAACCGCCGACGCACCGAGTATCTCGGCCGTACGTCCCAATGCGCGACGGCGAAACGTTTCCATGTCCGCGAGCCGGTCCTGCGCTTCGGCGTAACCCGCTCCGAACATGACCGCCGCCGACGTCTTGCCGAAGACATGAGGCACCCCCATGGCATCGCGATCGATACGCACCTGTTGAGCCGCGATCGGATCGGGCCGGGGCGGCTGCGCACAACCGGTGGCGAGCGCCGAGGAAGCAAACAGCAGAGAAATGGCGAATGTACGATTCATGAGATCTTCTGAAATTCTGGTTATTGGAAAGCGCATCGGTCTCGTGCGCCAGCTGTTTCATGCAGTTCAGAACTTGTGGCGAATCCCTGTGCGGAACGCGAGCTGACTCGCCGTCGACGAGATCCCACCCGCTCCGGGAATAGCGGCGTTATCGAGTACGTTGCCGGTCCTGTCGCCGGTCACCTTTTCGTACGCACCCTGCACATAGATGTCGGTGCGCTTCGACAGCATGTAATCCGCCATCAGGCCGATGGTGTGATAGCGCGGTTTCACGCTTGCCCCGGACGCATCGCCTTCAACCAGGGTGTAGACATATTGCGCACCGACGAAGAAAAACGGCGTCACCTGATACATCCCGTTGACCTCGAGATTCTGGAATTTCAGGCGGTTCATCGCGACGCCCGCGATCGCCAACGGCAGCGGGTTGCCCGACGGATCGCTCAGGTAGCTCGAACTCACTGGATCCCGGACATCGGTATTCGAGTACACGAAACCGAGTGTCGCGGAACCAATCGTGTAGTTGATTCCCGCACCGAAGATGCGCAGACGCGCTGCCGTGAAGCTGGCGTTTCCGGCCGGCGTCGCGCCGGTGTTCTGCGCGCCCGGATTATTGGTCTGCAGGTAGGCGGCGCCGACAAGAAGTGGGTCGTTCAGGTATTGCGCACCCAGACTGTACAAACGGTCATTCGCGAATTTCGTGTCGTTACTGAACGCGTACATGCCGCCAAATTTGAAGCCCGCAAACTCAGGGCTCGCGTATTTGATCGCGTTGTTGACGAGAAACGAGCCGTCCGTATTGTCGTTGTCCATGGGATGCGAAAGCAGCCAGCCGCCCCAGTTTCCGTTGGCGGTCGTAGGCGCGAGATAGTCGATAATCGAATCGTACTGACGACCCACCGTCACCGTCCCGCGCTTATCGTCCGACAAGCCGATAAACGAGCGACCGGGAGCCGACCGACCGCTGTTCACATCGAAAGTCGTCTTGATCACGAACGTGATTTTCTTCCCATCACCGAGATCTTCGATTCCACCTAGCGTGACGATGTTGCTCTGCAGATAACCGCTCTGAAACTGATACAAAGGATCGCCGTGAGGATTGGTGTTGTTCGTGATGTCGAAGCCTTCATCGATGACACCCGACAACGTCACACTGCTTTGTCCATACGCGGAAATAGCGAACGCGAGCGGCAATCCCAGCGCGACGATTGCGATGACTGTTTTTTTCATTGTGGTCGGCATGCCCGGATCGAACGTTAAATAGGACATCGGAAGTGGCGATGTGAAGATTGGCGCCAATATATCGGCGCCGATTTTTTCAAATAAGATGTTTTTTTGTTTATCCCGATCACAGCCCCTTATCGCCCTCGTTAACCCTATGAAACCTCAACAGCTACAGGCATTCGTCGCGGCGGCCCACCATGGCAGCCTGCGCGGCGCCGCGCGCGAACTCGGATTGACCCAGCCGGCGATCACACGGACGATCCACGAACTGGAAAGCGTGCTGAATGCGGAGCTGATGACGCGCGGCATACGTGGGATCGAACTGACTGAATGCGGGCGTACGCTATTGCCGCGTGCCGAGCAGTTGCTGAACGACATGCAACGCACGCTGGAGGCGGTGGAACAGGTGAAGGGCGATCTGGCCGGCAGGGTCAGCGTCGGGACCATGCCGTCTATTGCACTCACCGTTTTGCCGAAGGCTGCGGCAGCGTTTCGCCGTGCCATGCCGCTCGTCAGGCTGCATTTCCAGGAGATCACGGTGCTCGATGCGATCGCGCAACTACGCACCGGAAAAATCGATATCGCAGCGATTCGCCACATTCCCGAACTCGAAAGCGATCTGGTGCAGATGCCGCTGTATTCGACGAAGTTCGTCATCGGGATGCGTACCGGCCATCCGCTCGAAAACGCGCGACGGTTACAGGACCTGCTCGACGCGGAGTGGATCGCCCCAGGCGGCTACGATCATTTCTCTCATAGTCTCCTGACTACGATGTTCACCGCACACGGGTTGCCGGTTCCCAAACGGGTGCTGCACGCACCGTCGTCGTTTGCGGTGGCGCTTGGGCTCGTGTCGCAGACGGACATGATCGGGTGCTTCACGAAGGAACTCGCGACGATGGTGGCGCCACTCGGCGTGCATGTGGCGAACATCGAGGAAGCGATGCCCGCCTACGATCTCGGGATCGTTTCACGGCGCGATCTGCTACCGACGCCGGCGATTGCGCGGTTCATTTCGTGTCTGCAGGATGCGGCGCAGAAGCAAGGTATCGACAGTTGATATCAGCCAACCGACGCTGCCGGCTGAATCTGCGGCAGCGCCTTTAGCGCACGCTCCCACGCCTGCCGGGTACGTTGCCACGCAATCTCGCGCCAGTCCTCGTCGGCGGGCATGAACGATTCGAACAGGGTCTGGCTGATCCGCTTGCCGAGCGCGTCGCCAGGATCGCCGTAGAGATGGAGCCAGTGATCGTCGCGTAACGCGGTATGCACTCGTGCTTCAGGATACGCGCCGCATTCGATCACGAGTTGCATCAGGTGACTGCCCGGCAGCGCGTCGAGAAGGGCCTGCGACGTGTAACCCGTTGCGCGCGCCACGACACCGGTATCGCTGACCGCGGCGTCCGCGCCCGTGAGCAGTGTGTAAAGCCACCCTCCATAAAGCGCTTCGGCGTCGGCAAGCGCGGCATAACGCGTTTGCGCAATCGCCATCAGCATCGGATGACCATAGGCACCCGCGCCGGTGTGCAGATCGAATGCAATGGCGACCTGCGCGGGCCGGAGGAAGCGCTCGACAATGCTCCGTAGCGTCCGGTTCGACCATGTGGCCTGCGCCCCGCCATAAAACAGTCCGTCGGCATGCGTATACTGACCGGCTCCAACAATCGCCTGATATTCGCCCCAGCCGATCGACTCGATCTGCGCCGCCAGAAGCCCGTCCGCGTGCCGACGTTGCGGGCCATCGAAGTCGCGGCACGTATAGATAGGGTGAATCGTGTCGTAGCGCGGATTGCGCGGCAAGGCCGCCGCGAAGTCAACGTAGTTGCGATTCAGATCGACATTGTCTTCATTGACGCGGCGTGCCCATGCCGTGCCCCACGGGTTGATCAGATGCACCATCATCACCGCGACGCCATCTGGAAGGTCGCGTGCGGCGAATCCGGCGAGCCATTCGCTCTGACAGGTCGACCCGTAATAACCTTCGATGCCATGCGTGCCGGAAATCGCCACCAGCACACGTCGTGCGTCCGGCTCGCCAAGCCACGCGACATCTGTCGCCAGCAGTTCGCCATCGGGGCCCCTCAGCGGATGAGGATAAGACGTCACCGTAGCGCCCGACGCTTGCGCCGCGTACAGAAACTGTGTGCGTTGCCGATCGAACCCAGGTTGGTCTGGAAAGCCGTATTTCATTTCATCCTCGTCATGATGATCGCAGTGCCTCTGCGGCACGGGTTCCAGCCGTCACGCAGCCGGGGATTTCATCGCCAGCGTGACCGGTGTGACAGGCCGCGTGCAACACAGCAGTACCTCGTCGTCGGGTGGTGGCGCAAGCGGGTCTTCGACATAGTGAACGCGGCCCGACACTAGCGGAGTCGTACAGGCATTGCAAAGACCCGCCCGACAATTGAAGGCCGGTGCATAGCCCGCATGCTCGGCCATCTCCAGCAGCGAATGAAACGACGGGTCCCACGGGATCGGATCGCTGTGCGGCTCGAATCGTACGGTGACCATGCCCGTGTCAGCAGCTGCGACCGCCGGTACAGGTGCGGCGACCGATTCCTTTGCCGCCACGCTGTGTGAGTCGCTCGCCTCGTCTTCCAGTACCGTTGCAGGGCCGAAGAACTCGTAGTGAATGCGTTCGCGCGCGATGCCCAGCTCGCGCAGCAGCCGCCAGTTCGCCTGCATGAAGCCCGGCGGCCCGCATAGATAGACGTCATAGTCGTCGAGCGGCAGCAGCGCCTGCAAGGTCGCCTTCGTCAACAGGCCCTTGCTGTCGCATGCGCCCCATGCCTCGTCGCCGCCAAGCGGATTGCGATAGCAGACATGGACAGCGATGCCTGGACGTGCGGCAGCCAGCGCGTCGACCTCGTCGACAAACGCATGCACGACGCTGTTTTCGCAAGCGTGCACGAAATACACGCGCCTTGATGAACCCCGCGCCAGGCGATGCAGCATGCTGACCAAAGGCGTCACGCCCACGCCGCCGCTCAACAGAATTACCGGTCGCTCGCTGTCTTCAGCGCAGACGAAAGACCCGGCGGGTCCAGCCAGTTCAAGCTCGTCGCCCACGTCGATGTTTTGATGAAGCCAGCTCGATCCGCGTCCCGGCGGCGTGCTTTCGAGTTTGACGGAGATGCGCCAGTGCGTGGTATCGGCGGAGTCGCCGGACAGGCTGTAGTGACGCAGCAGCGTCTCGCCATCCGGCATCGTCAGGCGTACCGCGACAAACTGGCCCGCGATAAACGCGAGTGAGCGCGCGGCATCGAGAGGAATCAGTTCGAACGATACGATGGACTCGCTCTCCTGAATCCGCCGAATCACGCGAAAACGTTCAAAGCCACGACCTGCGCTCGTCGACGTACCCCCATCCGGCAGCACCACCTCAACCTCCCGCTTGCTGCCGGCCGACGACATACACCGGCACAGCCGCCGGTCCCGCGGCCTGTTCGCGCTCGATCATCTGGCCGAGCGCACGGCGGAAACGCAGTGGCCCGGAATCGATCGCGAGATCGATATTCGGTTTGCGCCGCCGCGCCATACCTTGATGCACGGCCGTCAGCACCGCGCGATCCTCCTCGAACGCATGACGTACGTCTTCATCGAACTGACGGGAAACGTCCTGGTCATGTGGATCGAAGTTGCGGGTCTGGAACCAGAAGTAGCGGGTCTGCGATTCGTTCACCGGTGTCATGAAGTTATACGAATTCATCAGGAACACTTGCGGGTGCGGCGGCGCGTCGTCTCCGCCCGTTCCGGCAGGCGTGAAAATCGCCTTGATGATCGCGTGCGACGGAAAGCGCACTTCGTAATGCTGCTTGCGATCGCAATGCCCTGCAAACTTGACGAACTTTGCGTAGAACGGCGCGACCTCCACATCGCGCATCCAGCGCGACACCGTTACGCCGTTTTCGGCCACGACAGTCTTCAACGGCTCTGCTTCGCACGCAGCGTTGCCGAACGACGAGCGATGCACCCACGCCACATGCGACGGGTCGAGCAGATTGTCGGTGACATACAGGTAATGGCAATCCACCGTCATCGCATCGCCATGGTTGATGCCCCACGCCGGATCGTCCCACTCGTCGATCTGCACGATCTCATCCGGATCGGCTGCCTGCGCATCGCCCATCCAGATCCACACGAGACCGTAGCGTTCCGCAAGCGGATAACTGCGTACCTGTGCGGAAGCGGGAATGCGTTGTGCACCAGGTGCTTTCACACAGGTGCCGGAGCAGTCGAACGTGAGCCCGTGATAGCCGCATTCGAGTTCGTCGCCGATCAGGCGTCCCATCGATAGCGGCAGCATGCGATGAGGGCACGCGTTTTCGAGTGCGACCGGCGTGCCATCCGTCTTGCGGTAAAGCACGACCGGCTCATCGAGAATCGTGACCGGCAACAGGCTGTGCGTCACTTCCTTATCTCGTGCTGCTACGTACCATGCATTCTTCAAGAACATCTGCGCTGCCTCCGGTGGGTTCACTCGTTCTGCGCCCTGGCGGCCCCGCGATCGAGCATGTCTAAAGAATAAGAGGCCGAAACATTAAAGAATAGATGTGTGGAGCTAGCGGTTCTTTTAGAATTTCTAAACTCACAATGCTTCACCATGCCCCTCTTCCTCAAAGAAGGAATCGCCATGAGCACGCTGCCCCCTCTGCGCGCGTTGCAGGTTTTCGAAGCCGTGGGCCGCTGCGGCGGCGTTGCAGAAGCCGCGAAACGTCTCGGCATTTCGGCCGGCGCCGTCAGCCAGCAGATCAAGCTGCTCGAAGACACACTCGGCATGAGCCTGATGCAAAAGGACGGCAAGCGCTTGCGACTCACCACCATTGGACGTCGCTACCACGAGAGCTGTGCGGCCGCCTTCGAGAGCCTGCGCGTCGCTCACGCGGAAATGGAGCGCGCGAAAAACGTCCGCAATCTGAGCGTCAGTGCATTGCCTTCGCTGCTCTCAAAGTGGCTCGCCCCGCGTGTCATGGCGTGGCAAACGCAGCATCCGGAATTGAGCGTCTATCTCGACGGCACGCATACGGAGCCTTCACCCGAGGGCTATGAGATCGATTTTCGTGTCAGCTACGGCGAGCGCATCGTGGAAGCCGAAAACGCCATCGAACTCTTTCGCGACAGTGTCGTGCCCGTGTGCAGTCCGGCATGGCTCAGCGACAAGGCGCCGCTCGCCGAACCCGCGGACCTCTTGCCGCATCCCTTGATCGCAGTGGACTGGTTGCCGAAATTCACCTCGCCCCCTTCGTGGCGCGACTGGTTCGAAGCTAACGGTGTCGACTGCGGCGCGCTGCATAACCCGCGGCATGTCTACTCGCTGTCGAGCGTCGCGATCCAGGCCGCCATCGATGGCCACGGTTTCGCACTCGCACAATCTTCGATGATCTGCGACGACGTCGCCGCCGGCCGCCTCGTCGTACCGTTCAAACTCGGACTTCCGTTGCCGTGGCCTTACTTCCTCACGTGGAAGAAAAGCGCTTTCGATCAGCCTCAATGCCGCAGCTTTCATCGCTGGCTACTGACGCGCGCGCGAGAACAACAGCAGATCAACGACGCGATGCTGCAATAGCCGATCCGCTCACTGCCCCGAAATGTCGAAGTCGAAATAGCGCTGCTCGATCTTGCGATAGGTGCCGTCCTTGCGCATCGCTTCGATGACCCCGTCGATCTTTTCGCGCAGCGCGACATCCTCTTTACGCAAACCGATCGCACCGCCCTTGCCGAGTGTTTTCTCGTCGTTGACCGGCGCACCGAGGAACGCGTAGTTGGCACCTTGAGGCGTCTTTAGAAAACCCTGGCTACCCGCAATCATGTCGGTGAGCGTCGCATCGATGCGGCCCGGACGCAGATCCGCATACACCTGCTCCTGATTCGCGTACGACACGATCTCGATACCGGCCGGCGCCCAGTACGTCTTCGCGTAGGCCTCCTGTGTGGAACCCTGGGCCACGCCGATGCGCTTGCCGCGCAATGATTCGACCGTCGGTTTGATATCGCGTCCGCGCAAACCGATCAGCCGGCTCGGTGTGTTGAAGAGCGGCGTCGTGAACGCGACCTGCGCCTCGCGCTGCGGCGTAACCGACATCGCCGACAGAATCGCCTCGAATTTCCGGCCCTGCAGCGCCGGAATAATGCCGTCGAACGCGGTCTCGACCCAGACGCATTTGGCGTTCAGACGTCGACAGATTTCATTGCCGAGGTCGATTTCGAAACCGATGAGCTGGCCCGAAGGCGCTTTCGATTCAAACGGCGCGTACGTCGGATCGACGCCGAACCGGAGCCGCGTCATATCGTTCGCATTGGCGTCGGCACAGAATGCGGCCAACAGTAAGGCGAGACCTGCAATCGCGCGTTTCATGAGTGCTCCAATGTCGATGCGCAGCCGGGCGCGCGGCTAGCGGTTCGTGGGTGACTTGCCTGCGGCCGTTTGTCGACCGTGACCCAGCTTAGGAACTCAAAAACACGACGAACAGGGGCGTAACGCTGCTCCATCGTTAAGTTTTTCTAAAGCGACGCGCGTGCGGTTTCTTGCGAAAAAGACTTCGCGAATAACATTACAAAAATCATACAAAAATCGATTACGGATAATCGAATTCTTTCATTTAGCAAACATTCAAACTGGAATCAAAGAGGTCTCAACCAGGGATTACCACCGATAACCGCTTTCATCCATGCAGTCGCTTAACGGTCGGCGTACACTCGCTTCAAACCGGCAGAGCACGGGGTCACACCGGTATCGCACGGCGCGGTCCGGCGTTTATTGCACGGCTATCGGAGACAGGAGAACAACCAATGAGCTGGACTCGGGAACAGAGAAACGTCACTATCGCCGCCTATCTGGGCTGGACATTAGACGCATTCGATTTCTTTCTGATGGTTTTCGTTCTGAAAGACATCGCGGGGGAATTCGGCACGGATATCAAGTCCGTCGCTTTCGGGATCATGCTGACCCTGATGATGCGTCCGGTCGGCGCCTTGATCTTCGGCTGGCTCGCCGACAAATATGGCCGCCGCCCGACCTTGATGGTCAACATCGCCTGTTTCTCGCTACTTGAATTGCTGTCCGGTTTCTCGCCGAACCTGACCACCCTGCTCATCCTGCGCGCGCTGTTCGGTATCGCGATGGGCGGCGAATGGGGCGTCGGCGGCGCACTGACGATGGAAACCGTGCCGACCAAAGCGCGCGGCTTCGTATCGGGTCTGCTGCAAGCCGGCTATCCGAGCGGCTATCTGCTCGCCTCGGTCGTGTTCGGCGTGTTCTATCAATACATCGGCTGGCGCGGCATGTTCTTCGTCGGCGTGCTGCCTGCGTTGCTCGTGCTGTACGTACGGGCGCACGTTCCTGAATCGCCGGCCTTCAAGACGCTCGAGAAGAAAGAGCATCCGGGCCTCGTCGCGACGCTGAAAAAGAACGTGACGCTGTCGCTGTACGCGATCGTGCTGATGACCGCGTTCAACTTCTTCTCGCACGGCTCACAGGATCTGTACCCGACCTTCCTGCGCATCCAGCATCAATTCGATGCGCACACGGTGTCGTGGATCACGATTACGCTGAACATCGGTGCGATGGTAGGCGGCCTGTTCTTCGGTTCGCTGTCGGAAAAGATCGGCCGCAAGCGCGCAATTTTCATCGCGGCATTGATCGCGTTGCCGGTGCTGCCGCTGTGGGCATTTTCGAGCACACCGTTCCTGCTCGCGGCCGGCGCGTTCCTGATGCAGATCTCGGTGCAAGGCGCATGGGGTGTGATTCCGGTGCACCTGAACGAAATTTCGCCGGACGAGATTCGCGCCACGTTCCCAGGTCTCGTCTACCAGCTCGGCAACCTGATCGCATCGGTCAACGGGCCGCTGCAGGCGGGATTCGCCGAAGCGCACGGCAACAACTACGCGACGGTCATGGCCACTGTGATCGGTATCGTCGCAGTCGCGATTGCCGTGCTGATTTTGTTCAGTCGTGAACGACGCGGCATAGATATGACACAATCGGCGGAACAGGTCGCGACCGTCAGTTGATCGCGACCCATGCTATGACCCGGCAAACTGTCTAACGGCGTGTCGGGCACGAATACGACGGCAGGCATGACCTGCCGGAGATGGCTACCAGTATTGCAGTACGAGGCCGTTCCGATTCCTGTCGGAACGGCCTTTTTTGTCTGCGTCCGCATGGGCGCATCACGGCAACGATTGCATTTTTAGAGGGGTCTATCCACACACAATGCTTGCTCGCTTCACCCTATCCTTCTTATCCTGAAAAAAACAGCTGTTTCAAATACGTATTTGAATCGCTCGTTTGCGGCCGGGCGACCGGCATTGGGAGACGCAACATGGTAGTTCGCACACTGAGCCGGCCCGCCGGCGATACGAAGTCACGCATCCTCGACGCTGCTGAAGCGCTCTTTGTCGAGTGCGGCTACGAAGCAATGTCGTTGCGGCAGATCACCTCGCGTGCCGAGGTCAATCTCGCAGCGGTCAACTATCACTTCGGCAACAAGGAAGCACTGATACACGCGATGCTGTCGCGGCGCCTCGATCGTCTGAACGAAGAGCGTTTAAAGCTGCTCGAGCGTTTCGATGCGCTGCTTGGCACTCGTCTCACCTGCGAGCACGTGCTCGGCGCGATGTTCATTCCGGCATTGCGTCTGTCACGCGAACCGCGCGTAGGCGGCAAGGCGTTCTTGCGGTTGCTTGGCCGTGCGTACACCGACCCGTCATCGTTCATCCGCGATTTTCTCGGAGCACATTACGCGTCGGTGGCAGAACGCTTCTTCGAGGCGTTCCAGCGCGCGCTGCCGCATCTGCCGCGCGAAGAACTCGGCTGGCGTCTGCATTTCGCCATCGGTGCGCTATCGGGCGTGCTGGCCGGCACGGACACCGACAGCCTGATCTCCGAGTTCTCGCAGGGTAAGGACATGAACGACCTGCAACTGATCGCGCGGCTCGCGTCGTTGATGGTCGCGGCGCTGAAGGCACCGCTGCCCGATTCGACGCAACTGGCGGTCTTTGCGGCCGTGCTTGGCGATGCATCCGACACCAGCGTGCCGGACGGCCCGGCAAGCGTCGCGTGCCCGATCTCGTCCCCAGCGGCCGTGAACCAGGTGCCCGTCGTCGAACGCAGCAGCGAGCCCGCGGTGAGTTTGTCCACGCAACAGGTCGCGCACGGCGCTGCCTGAGCGCGGGCTGCATGTAATAGCAGCAGTTAGAGCCGGCGTCCCTTCACCTAGATGACACCGGCACCTGACTGACGCGCGCAAGCCCGGCCACGGGATCGTCTGCCGCACGGACCGCGTGCCGGCGGTCCGGTCCAACATGCCCGACGGGTGCGGTGCACCCGTCAACGAACAACAACACGCGAGCTATCCGCTGTATCGCGTGGTGCGGGATATGCACGCCCGTAGAAATGAAAAGGAGGAGTCGACATGTCGTGGTTTATCGTTGCGCTCATCGTCGCTGGTGCGGCGCTCGTCTATCTTCGGGCCCGTGCGTCGTGGTGGCTGACGTTCATGATCGTCTGGGTCGCAGCCGCGCATCTGACCGGCTCCGCCGGCGGTTTCCTCACGACGCTGCTCACGATCGTCTTCATCCTGCCTGCGCTCGTCCTCGCGATCAAACCGTTGCGGCGTGCGTGGCTGTCGAAGCGGGTGCTCGATATCTTCCGCAAGATTCTTCCCGAGATGTCGCCGACCGAACGCGACGCGATCGAAGCCGGCACGGTCTGGTGGGACGCTGCGCTCTTCTCCGGCCGGCCGCACTGGGACTCGCTGCTCGCACATGGCCCGGCCAAGCTGTCCGCCGAAGAACAGTCGTTCCTCGATAACGAATGCCAGCAGCTGTGCGATCTCGCGAACGACTGGGAAACCACAGCCGTCTGGCAGGATCTGTCGCCGCAGGCGTGGCAGTACGTCAAGGACAAGGGCTTCCTCGGGATGATCATTCCGAAGCAGTACGGCGGTAAGCAGTTTTCCGCGTATGCGCATTCGCAGGTGATCATGAAACTCGCGACGCGCTGCTCGGCTGCGGCCGTCTCGGTGATGGTACCGAACTCGCTCGGCCCGGCCGAACTGCTGATGCACTACGGCACCGACGAACAGAAAAACTACTACCTGCCGCGTCTTGCGCGCGGCGACGAGATCCCCTGCTTCGCGCTGACCAACCCGTATGCGGGCTCCGACGCCGCTGCGATTCCCGATCTGGGCATCGTGTGTAAAGGCACATTCGAAGGCCGCGAGACGCTCGGTTTTCGTGTGACCTGGGACAAGCGCTACATCACGCTCGGTCCGATCGCGACGGTGCTGGGTCTCGCCTTCCGCGTGCACGATCCCGATCATCTGCTCGGTTCCGTCGATGAACCAGGTATCACCTGTGCGCTGATTCCGACGCGCCACCCTGGTGTGAATATCGGTCGACGCCACTGGCCGCTGAACGCGGTGTTCCAGAACGGTCCGAACTCGGGCAAGGATGTGTTCATTCCGCTCGACTGGGTGATCGGCGGACGTGAGCAAGTCGGCAACGGCTGGCGCATGTTGATGGAATGTCTCGCTGCAGGCCGCGCGATTTCGCTGCCGTCGTCGAATGTAGGCATGGCGAAGATCGCCGTGCGCGGCACCGGCGCGTATGCAGCCGTGCGGCGTCAGTTCCGCACCGCCGTCGGCAAGTTCGAAGGCGTGCAGGAAGCGCTCGGTCGCATGGGCGGTAACCTGTACGTGATGGATGCAGCGCGGCGCCTCTCCGCACACGCGGTCGATCTCGGCGAAAAGCCCTCGGTCATCTCGGCCATCGCCAAGTACCACATCACCGAACGCGCCCGCAAAGTCATCAACGACGGCATGGATGTCGCCGCCGGCAAGGGCATCTGCATGGGCCCGTCGAATTTTCTCGCGCGTGCCTACCAGCAGGTGCCGATCGCGATCACGGTGGAAGGCGCGAACATCCTGACGCGCTGTCTGATCATCTTCGGTCAGGGTGCGATTCGCTGCCACCCGTACGTGCTGAAAGAGATGACTGCAACGCGCGAGGCCGACCACGCGAAAGCCCTCGTCGATTTCGACGAAGCGTTTTTCGGCCATGTGAACTTCACGCTGTCGAACGTCGTGCGCAGTTTCGTCGACGGGGTGACAGGCGGTGCGCTGATCGCAAAACCGCAGCAGGCGTATGCGCCGCTCGCCCACTACTACCGCGCCGCAAGCCGGATATCGACCGCATTCGCGCTGCTCGCCGATGTCTCGATGTTCGTGCTCGGCGGCGATCTGAAGCGTCGTGAACGGATCTCGGGGCGGCTCGGCGATGTGCTGTCGCAGCTCTATCTGATCTCCGCGACGCTCAAGCGTTTCGAAGACGAAGGTCGCCAGGAAGCGGACCTGCCGCTCGTGCGCTGGGGCGTGGAAGACTCGCTGTACCAGGCGCAACAGGCACTCGACGGCGTGCTCGCGAACTATCCGAATCGCGCGGCCGCAGCCTTCGTGCGCTTGTGTGCGTTCCCGTTCGGCATGCGGCATCGCGCGCCGTCCGATAGTCTCGGCACCGCGATTGCCGAACTGATGCAGACGCCCAGCGCCGCACGCGAGCGGCTCGTCTCCGACTCTTACGTGCCGCATGTGGACGTCGATCCGCTCGGCTACGGCGAATTGATCTTCGCGCTGAACCCGCGCGTGACGGAGATCGACCAGAAGCTGCGCGATGCGGTCAAGCGCGGCCTGATCCCACCGATGCCGCAAAGTCTCCCCGATCTCGGCGACTGGACCGAAACCGTCTTGCAGCGCGGTCTGATCGATGCCGACGAGCGCAAGGTACTCAACGACTATGCGCGTTACGGCGCGGAAGTCGTGAAGGTCGACGATTTCGATCAGGATTTCGGCCTGCTTGGCGATCTCCAACGCCGCAAGGAAGCGCTCGACAAGGCGATGCAACTTGCCGCCTAACTCACGCACCGTGCACACTGACGTCATTGAGCCTCGCCAGCGGAGCTGCGGACGATGAATGATTCTTACCTGAAGTTCGTCAACTCGCCGCTCGGCGGACGCGTCGCGCGTTCGCTCGGGCTGCCGAAACCCGAGGTGTTGCGGCGCTATCGCGCGGACGCTGCCGAGTTCGACGGGTTGATTGCGATCGGCGCGGGTCGCGCGCCGCAACTGCTCGACGCGCTCGCCGACGTGGTGAAGAGCACCGGCCTGACGAGCGTCGCGCATGAGAGCGCCGGCCTGTGGATCGCGCTCGCGAACCGCCATAGCCTGATGACCGGCCGCTTCGAGCCGACCGAACCCGGCGCACACGCGCGCGTCGCGGCGCTCGTCTTCGATGCAAGCGGCATCGAAGACAGCGCCGGGCTCGATGCGCTGTATGCGTTCTTTCACGACACGCTGCGCTCGCTCGGCAAATGCGGCCGGATCGTCGTGCTCGGACGCACGCCCGAGACCTGCGACACGCCGCGCCAGTGGACCGCGCAGCGTGCACTGGAAGGACTCGTGCGTTCGCTCGGCAAGGAAGCGCGGCGCGGTATCACGTCGAATCTGATCTATGTGGCACCGCACGCCGAACATCAACTCGAAGGCACGTTGCGTTTCTTTCTGTCGGCGCGTTCTGCTTATGTGTCGGGCCAGGTGGTGCGGATCGATGCAGGTAGTGGCAATGCGGGCGCAGCTGGCGATGCGATTGACTGGGCGCAGCCACTGGCAGGACGCCGCGCAGTCGTCACCGGTGCCGCACGCGGCATCGGCGCGGCGATCGCCGGTGTGCTCGCCGCGCAAGGCGCACAGGTGGTCGGCATCGACATCCCTTCCGCACACGATGCGCTCGTCGACACCATGCGACCGCTTGCAGGTACCGCGCTATCGTTCGATATCGCCGCCGCCGATGCGCCCGCGCAGATCGCCGCGGCGCTCGGCGAAACAGGCGTTGACATCTTCGTCCACAACGCCGGCATCACGAAGGACAAGACCATCGCGAAGATGAGCGAGATCGGCTGGCACAACGTGATCGACATCAATCTGAGCGCGCAGGAACGCATCGACGACGCGTTGCTTGCAGCAGGTACCCTGCGCGACGGCGGGCGTATCGTCTGCGTGTCGTCGATCAGCGGCATTGCCGGCAATCTCGGGCAGACCAACTATGCGGCGTCGAAAGCCGGCGTGATCGGTCGCGTGCAAAGCATGGCGCCGCAGCTGCGCGCCCGGCGCATCACAATCAACGCGGTCGCGCCCGGTTTCATCGAAACGCAGATGACCGCGAAGATTCCGCTCGCGATCCGCGAAGCCGGCCGGCGCATGAACTCGATGAGCCAGGGCGGTCTGCCGGTCGACGTCGCGCAGACCATCGCGTGGCTTGCGCAACCTGCTTCGGCGGGCGTGACCGGACAGATCGTCCGGGTGTGCGGGCAAAGCCTGCTCGGAGCCTGACGATGAGCGAACCGACCGGCGACCCGGCACGCGTGAAGACGATCGTCGTCGAGCGTCTGCCCGCGCCGGCACAACGTTATGCGCGTGCGCTCTCCGGTATTTTCAAGCGCGGCCGCGCGACGCAACTGCCGCCGCAGCGCCTCGTGCGCCCGGCTGTCCCGCTCGATGCCGCCGATATCGATCGTTATGCGCGCGTCTGCGGCTTCATTCCGGAACACGGTGTGCCGCTCACCTATCCACATCTGCTCGCGTTCCCGCTGCATCTGCAGATGCTGACCGATCCCGCTTTCCCGTGGCCCGCACTCGGGCTCGTGCATCTCGCGAACACCGTGCGTCTGCGCCGGCCGCTCGCCATCGGCGATACCTTGCGTGTCGAAGTCGAATACGGTGCGCTGCTGAAGCACGACAAGGGGCAAGCGTTTGTTCTGCATTCAAGGCTGTACCGGCGCGGCGAAGCCGTGTGGGACGGCGACAGCGTGTACCTGAAACGCGGCATTCCCGCACGTGGCGCAGCGCTCGCACCGCTCGAGATCGAGCGCGAAGCATTGGCACGCCAGGCGCGCTGGCAGTTGCATGCGCAACTGGGCCGCGACTATGCGCGCGCATCCGGCGACTACAACCCGATCCATCTCGGCGCCCTGTCAGCGAAGGCGTTCGGTTTTCCGCGCGCAATCGCGCATGGCATGTGGTCGCTCGCGCGTGCGGCCTCCGCGCTGCAACCGCCCAAGCCACTCGCCGAGGCCTCACTGAGTGCCGAATTCAAGGTGCCGATGCTGCTGCCCGGCGAAGCAACGCTCTGGAGCGCGGCGCCTTCGCTCGTCGAGCGCGAGTTCGAAGCACGCGACAAGACCGGCGAGAAACCGCATCTGCGCGGACGCTTTGAATGGGTGCTGCAATGAACAACGCCGCTCGTAGCAGGCAATGCATGTCCGTCGAAATACGCCATGTGATGGGTAGCGCGTCGTGCGCCGCTCATCCATGCATCGTCATCCGCTAACCGGGAACCACCTTAAGGAGCCCAAGCATGTCCCACCCGCTTCCCGCCGTGCGGCGCGTCGCTATCGTCGGCGGCAACCGGATTCCGTTCGCGCGCTCGAACACCGCGTACGCGACGGCATCGAATCAGGACATGCTGACGTTCACGTTGCAAGGTCTGATCGACCGCTACAACCTGCATGGCGAACGGCTCGGCGAAGTCGCGGCCGGCGCAGTGATCAAGCATTCGCGCGACTTCAATCTGACGCGCGAAGCCGTCCTGTCCACCACGCTCGCGAAGGAAACGCCCGCCTACGACGTGCAGCAAGCCTGCGGCACCGGGCTCGAAGCTGCGATCCTGGTCGCCAACAAGATCGCGCTCGGACAGATCGACGTCGGTATCGCAGGCGGCGTGGACACGACCTCCGATGCACCGATCGGCGTCAACGAACGGATGCGCAAGATCCTGCTCGAAGCGAATCGCGGCAAGACCACAGGCCAGCGCATCGGTGCGCTGTCGAAACTGCGCCCCGGCATGCTGTTCAAACCGCAACTGCCGCGCAATGGCGAGCCGCGCACGGGTCTGTCGATGGGCGAGCATTGCGAACTGATGGCCAAGCGCTGGAACATCTCGCGCGAGGCTCAGGACGTGCTCGCCTACGACAGTCATCGCAAGCTCACTGAGGCGTACACGCGCGGCTTCCTGAACGACCTGATGACGCCGTACCGCGGTCTCGCACGCGACAACAATCTGCGCAGCGACCTCACGCTCGAAAAACTCGCTGGCCTGAAGCCGGCGTTCGATCGCGACGCGGGCACGATGACCGCCGGCAATTCGACGCCGCTCACCGATGGGGCTTCAGCGGTGTTGCTCGCCAGCGAAGAATGGGCAGCTGCGCACGGCCTGCCGGTGCTCGCCTATTTCAGCTGGTCGGAGACCGCAGCCGTCGACTTCTTCGACAAGAAAGAAGGCCTACTGATGGCACCCGCTTATGCGGTACCGCGCATGCTCGCGCGCGCCGGACTCACGCTGCAGGACTTCGATCTATACGAGATTCACGAAGCATTTGCGGCGCAGGTGCTGTGCACGCTCGAAGCGTGGCAGGACGACGAATACTGTCGCACGACGCTCGGCCTGCCCGGCCCGCTCGGTGCGATCGACCGCGCGAAGCTGAACGTGAACGGCGGTTCGCTTGCGACCGGTCACCCGTTTGCGGCAACCGGCGGACGGATTGTAGGCGGCCTTGCGAAAATGCTGTCGCAACTCGACAAGCCGGCCGGTACCGCGCGCGGTCTGATTTCGATTTGCGCAGCAGGAGGCCAGGGGGTCGTTGCGATTCTCGAACGTTAGCTTTTGTGTTTGCAGTTGCGGCCATCCGTACCGGCAGAGTACGGCCGCGCTGCTCAGTCAGGTCATGCAGGAACATAAGGGAGACAACCGATGAACCAGCCCACGCAATTGCAACCCGGCGCACCCGCGGCCACGCAGCCCGGTGCAGGCACCGCCGCGCAACCCGCTACGCAATCCGCACCGAACACCGACGGCATCTGGTACGCGTCGTACCCGCCCGATGTGCCGCGCGATATCGACGTCGACCAGTACGAATCGATCCCGCGGTTTTTCGACGAATGCATCGAACAGTTCCGCGAGCGCGTCGCTTTCGTGAGCGTCGGTGCGAGCCTGACGTACGGCGAACTGGGGCGCAAGGCGACCGCGTTCGCGGCCTACCTGCAGAGCATCGGCGTGAAACCCGGCGACCGCGTCGCGATCATGCTGCCGAATACCTTCCAGTACCCGGTCGCGCTGTTCGGCACGCTGAAGGCGGGCGCGATCGTCGTCAACGTGAACCCGCTCTACACAGTGCGCGAACTCTCGCACCAGTTGAAGGACAGCGGCGCGCAGACCATCATCGTGTTCGAGACGTTCGCGAAGACCGTCGAGGATTCACTGGCGGGCACACGCGTGCAGAACGTGATCGTCACGGCGCTCGGCGATCTGCTTGCGGATGGATTGAATCTCAAGGGACGTGCGCTGAATTTCGTGTTGAAGCACGTCAAGAAAATGGTCCCCGCGTACCGGATACCGCAGGCAATCAGACTGCTCGACGCGCTTGCGATCGGCTACAAACGACCGCTCGTTGCAGTGCGCCCGACCCACGCCGACATCGCGTTCCTGCAATACACCGGCGGCACGACCGGCGTCGCGAAAGGTGCCATGCTGACGCACCGGAACATCATCGCGAACCTGCTGCAGGCGAAGGTGTGGTCCGCCGGCCAACTGAGCGGCGAGATCGAAACGGTGCTGACACCGCTGCCGCTGTACCACATCTACTCATTGACCGTGAACGCGCTGATCTTTCTCGGGCTCGGCGGCAGGAACATCCTGATCGCCAATCCACGCGATACGAAGCGCGTGATGATGATCATCCGCCACGAGAAATTCACCGGCATCACCGCGATCAACACGTTGTACAACGCGTTTCTCGACAACGAAGAATTCCGCAAGCGCGACTTCTCCGATCTCAAACTGGCGATGGCAGGCGGTATGGCTACGCAAAAGGCAGTCGCCGATCGTTTCAAGGCGGTGACGGGCAAGCCGATCGTCGAAGGATACGGACTGACCGAGTGTTCGCCGATCGTCTCGATGAACCCCGTCGACCTGAAAAACATGCGCGATTTCGAAGGCTCGGTTGGTTTGCCCGCGCCTTCGACGCAGGTGCGCTTTCGCAAGGAAGATGGCAGCTGGGCAGGTATCGGCGAGCCGGGTGAACTGTGCGTGCTGGGGCCGCAGGTGATGAAGGGCTACTGGAACCGCCCCGACGAAACTGCCAAGGTGCTCGACGAAGCAGGCTGGCTCGCGACTGGCGATATCGGCGTGATGGACACGCGCGGTTTTATCCGTCTGATCGACCGCAAGAAGGACATGATCCTGGTGTCGGGCTTCAACGTCTATCCGAACGAGATCGAAGACGTGATCGCGATGCATCCGGACGTGCGCGAAGTCGCTGCGATCGGTATCCCCGATGTCGCGCAGGGCGAACGCATCAAGGTGTTCGTCGTCTCGCGCAATCCGTCGCTTACTGCCGAACAGATCATCCAGCATTGCCGCAAGAACCTGACCGGCTACAAGGTGCCGAAAGTGGTCGAGTTCCGCGACGAGTTGCCGCAAACCAACGTCGGCAAGATCCTGCGACGCGCCCTGCGCGACGAGGAAATTGCCAAACAAAACGCCGCCTGATTTTCTACGATTCCGGAGAACGCGTAATGACGCACCCTTTGCTTTCGATACCCCGCCGCACCCGTATCCTGACGCAATTGTTCGCCTGTATCGCCATCGGCTGTGCGGCCGGCGGCGTGAGCGCGCAAACGAGTGCCCCTGCACCCGCAGAAAACACGACAGTCAGCGCGCCCAGCACGCCGGCCGCGCAGGTCGGCAAGCTGCCGGTCGAGCAGCAGGTGCAATGGCTGCAACGGGCAGCGCAAAGTGGCACGCTCGAAAAACTCGACGACACGCAACTCGTGTCGCTGTTCCAATCGCTCGATCCGCTTACGGTGCCGGCCTATATTCACGCGGGCCCGAACGGCTATCCGTCGTATGAGTTCACGATGTCGCGCACGGAGCGGATTCGCGGCAACTGGCCCGACAAACCCGACCATATGCTCGTGCGGGTCGCGCACGACCCGTTGCGCGTCTACGCAAAGTGGCTGCCCGACGGCGCGCACTCGGGCCAGGAAATCATTTATGACGAGTCGAAGCGCACCGACGAAATGTATGGCCATCTTGGCGGCCTGCTGAACGTCATGCCGCTGTGGACGTCGATCACCGGCTCGCTCGCGCGCGCGCAATCGAACCACACGGTGCGCGATCTCGGCACCGAATACATCGTCAACCAGTACCTGACCGAGGGCAAGAAATACGCGGAAGCCGGTCTCATCAAGCCGAACCAGACCGAGGTGAAAACGATCGACGGTGTGCGCGTGGTCGCATTCACGTGGGATACGCCGACTGGCCGGCCCGCGTTCTATGCGAAGAAGGAAACACTGGGGCTCGATTTGCGGCACCCGTGGTTCCGTACCGTCGAGTCCTACGATAACGACGGCAAGATCTTCGAGAAGATCATCATCGAATCGATCGAGCCGAAGACGTTCGATGACTCGACGTTCGATCCGAAGAATCCGGCGTATAAGTTTTAGATACGTACAACAGGACATCGAAGCGACCGGTCAAAGCGGCTACAGCGTTTAACGTCTGAATTCTGAAACGGTCTAACGCACAGACTTACCAGTCATGTAGCCGCCCCAGCTTTGCCGCGAGCGTTAGCGTCGCTGTCGCAAAGTCAGCAAGCGATGCGACGTGTTCCTTCTGCGCGCGAGCAAGCGCAGACTGTGCATTCAACACTTCGAGAATCGAGCCGGCGCCTACGCGGTATCGCCGGTTCGCCGCATCAAAGGATTGATCCGCAATACTCAGAAGCCTTCGCGTCGACTCGACGTTGTCCTCGCTTGCAATAACCGCCTCGTAGTCTGTCCACACCCCTACTGCAACCTGCTTGCGCGCATCACGGACACTCTCTTCCTGCTCTGCGACCTTCGCCTGAGCCTCCCGGATCTGGTACGTCCGTGAGAACCCGTCGAATATCGGAACACGAACCTGTACCCCAACGTACCAATCTCGTCCCGTCGCCGGGAACTCAGGAATGCCCAGTCCGAGACTGGCCGGCTGGTTATTGCGTGTGTATTTCGTCGTGAGCGAAACCGTGGGTAAACCATCAGCCTTCGCCTTGTCGACCTGCGCTTCCGCAGCATTCAATGCAGCCACTGCCGACGCAATGTTCGGGTCACTGTCCTCTGCCTCCTGCAAGAGGTCTCGCACTGAAGCACCACCGAATCCGGATAAGTGATTCATCTCCGCAATGTCTGGCAACCGGTACGGAATCGACGGATCCACGCCCATGTCGAGCGCGAGCACACCTTTCGCCGCCCGGAAATCGCTGTCGGCCTTCTGAGACGCGTAGACGGCTTCCTGAAGTGACGTATCGGCCTGCAGTCTGTCCGAGATCGGCGCAGCGCCGTGCTCCACCCGCATCGTGGCGGCCAGCGAGGTTTCGCGGGCAGCATCCATCGCCTTTCTCGTCGCGTCAGCCTGACTCGCCGCGCCTAATGCAGCGTAGTAGTCTTTCGCAACCGTCGTGACGGCGGTCTGGAGCGCGGCCCGATATGTCGCCGTTGCCGACAGTATCATTTCCCTTGCTGCGCGCGATGCGGCTGCCCGGCTGCCGAAGTCCCAGATCACGAGATCGGCCGTTGCGTTCACCGTCTGGATAAACGAGTGACTCGACGAACTCAACGTCGGGTGGTTGTGAACGTCGGTGGTCGAGTCATCGTCGATTCCCTGATAGTTGGCCGTAATCGTAGGCAGATAGGCGGCTTTCGCCTGTCCGAGCTCCGCGGCCTTCTCCTTGATGTCCTGCCACGCACCGCGCACTTTCGGGTCATTGCACAGTGACCGGTCCAGCGCGTCGCGAAACGTCACGGGCCCGTCGCCCTGTGACGTGTCCATGCACGCGTCGGGACGACCCAGCGCTTCTGCAGCGTAGAGAGGCACGCTGCTCTCGGTCCGGAATACGTCCATCGAAACGATGCCAGCGAGTGCGGATGGTGAGAACACACTCGCAATAACGGCGGCGCCTGCTACTGCCTTCCAGCGCCCCGGGTGCTGCCGCTTTCTACCGCTCACGCATGCTCTCCTGCACATTCTCGACCAGCGGCGACAGGAAATACTGCGCGACCGAACGCTTGCCCGTGCGGATGTCCGCCGTCACCTGCATCCCCGGTGTGATGGCAACCGGTTTTCCGTGAATATTCAGCGTATTACCGGGCAGACGGATCCTTGCGGTAAATACCAGTCCTGTTTTCTTGTCCGGCACCGCGTCGTTCGCTACAGCGATGACACGTCCCTTGAGAAAGCCGTATTGCGTGTACGGAAAGGCGTCGACCTTCACGCTCGCTTCCTGTCCGGCTTCGACAAAGCCAACATCCTTGTTCTCGATACTGGCCTCCACCTCAAGCGCATCGTCCGGCACAATTTCCATCAACGTCTGCGCGGTCGTGACGACGCCACCGAGTGTATGGACAGACAGTTGTTGCACCGTCCCTGTAACCGGGGCTGTGAGCGAAAGCAGACCCTGCCGTGTTGTTGCCTTGGTTTCATCATCCGAGCTGTGCTGAAGCTCCTGTTGAGCCTTCGTCAACGTATCGAGCTGGTCCTTCCGAAACGTCGCGATCGTCGTCGCGATATCAGCCCGTTGCTCGACGATGGCAGCCGCCAGTTCGTTGGCGTGGCTTCTCTGCGCGATCAACTCATGCTCCGAGGTAAGGGCCGTCTGTTCCTTGTCGAGATAGTCGTGTTTCGACACATAGTCGCCAACGGACAGCTTCCGGTAGTCGTCGGCCTCCTGACGCGCCAGCGGCGCAGTCGCCACGAGCTTGGCGATTTCAGCTTCCGCAGTCATCTTTTCGGCAATCCGTTTCTGCAGTTCGCCGCTGGCACTGGCGACCTTGTCGGCCAGCTCACGCACCTGGCTCTCAACGAGTGCCTGGGCCTGACGTTGTGCCTCGGGGCTTGCGTCCGGCACAGGCGCAAGTTTCGGTACCGTATTTGAGGTCTGCGCATCCAGCGCAGCACGGGCGCCCGAGATAGCAAGCTCCGCGTCGACGCGGTCCTTTCTCGCGCGATCGGAGTCTGCTGCGGCCTGGGTGGTGTCCAGTTCGAGCAGCAACTGGCCTGCCTGCACGCGCTGTCCGTCGTGCACGAGGATGCGACGGGCGACACCTGTGATGGCGGGCTGGATGACCTTGACCCGATCGCTGGGCAGAACCTTACCCTTCGCGGTCGCGACGATGTCCAGGTGGCCAAAGATGGCGACGGCCAGAATCGCAACTGACAGTGCAACCAGAATCCGCAGTGTCCAGCGCGGCGCCGGATGCGGTGGCTTTTCGACCAGCTCCAGGCTGGATGGCAGAAAGTCGAGTTCGTCACCGGTACGGCGTGGACTGTCGAGTGCTTCGCGAATACTCCACGCGGAGCGGAATACCTGCGCATAGCGGCGTAGCAGGTCGGCGGTTGCCTGAAGGTAGAGCATCATGTCCGTTCTACCCGTTCTGGAGCGAAGTGAGGCGGGCGTAATAGCCATTCTTCGCAAGCAGCGTCTGGTGCGTGCCGCTTTCGACGATTTCGCCCTTGTCCATGGCCACGATCAGATCCGCGTGCCGGACCGCCGTCAGCCGGTGAGCGATGATGAGCACGGTACGGTTCGCGCAGATCGCGCGCATGTTGTTCTGGATGATCCGCTCGGTCTCGAAGTCGAGTGCGCTGGTTGCTTCGTCGAAAATCAGGATCCGCGGGTTGCTGACGAGTGCGCGTGCGATGGCGATACGTTGACGCTGTCCGCCCGAGAGCGACGAGCCGTGCTCGCCAACGACTGTGTCATACCCTTCCGGTAACTCCAGAATGAATTCGTGGGCACCAGCGAGCTTCGCAGCGTGAATGACCGCATCCAGGGGGAGGCCAGAGTCGGTGACAGCAATGTTGTCCCGGATAGAGCGGTTGAACAGCAGGTTCTCCTGCAGGACAACGCCAATCTGACGCCGCAGCCACGCCGGGTCGGCCAGCGCCAGATCGATACCGTCGATGCGCACCTTACCGTCCTCCGGCACGTACAGCCTTTGCAGCAGCTTCGTGAGGGTGCTTTTGCCGGAGCCTGAGCGGCCCACAATGCCGATGGTCTGTCCTGCCTTGATCTCAAGGGACACGCCCTTGATGATGTACTGCCCGTCGACGCGATAACGGAACCTGACGTTGTCGAACGACACGTCTCCCCGCACGGCAGGCAACGCCTGACGGCTTTGTGGCAGCTCGGTACGGGAGTTCAGGATGTCGCCCAGACGGCGCATCGAGATGCCGGTCTGCTGGAAATCCTGCCAGAGCTGTGCGAGCCTCAACACGGGGCCCGCCACGCGTTGGGACATCATGTTGAACGCGACGAACTGGCCGACGGTCAGTTTTCCGTCGATGACCAGCTTTGCGCCGAGAAAAAGCAGAAGCAGCGTGACGAGTTTCCCGACGTACTGGATAAGCTGCTGTCCGATATTGCCGAGCGAGCTGACACCGAAGCTCGCGGACACATATGCAGCAAGCTGGTTTTCCCAACGGCGCACGAACTGCGGTTCGATCGCCATTGATTTGACAGTCTGCACGCCGGACACTGCTTCGACGAGAAATGACTGGTTGTCGGCGCCGCGGGCGAACTTGTCGTTCAGCCGCTGCCTGAACGCTGGATTGATCCCGATGGAGATGGCGGCATAGACTGGCAGCGACAGTGCCACGATCAACGTCAGCCACACGCTGTACAGGCACATCACACCCAGAAACACGATGGAAAACACGAGATCAAGGACCGCCGTCAATGCCTGCCCGGTCAGGAAGCTGCGGATGTTCTCGAGTTCGCGAACGCGGGCAACACTGTCGCCTACGCGTCTGGCTTCGAAATACCCCAAAGGTAGCGTTAGCAGATGACGGAACAGCCGTGCACCGAGTTCGACGTCGATGCGGTTCGTGGTGTGCGCGAAGACGTAGTTGCGTAAGCCGGTCAGCAGGATCTCGAAGGTCGCGCTGATAAAGAGTGCTACCGCCACGACGTTTAACGTGCTGTATGCCCGGTTGGTGATCACCTTGTCCATCACCACCTGCGACATCAACGGTGATACGAGACCGAAGATCTGCAGGAGGAAGGACACACCGACCACCTCCAGCAGGAGCCGGCGATATTTGACGATCGCGGGGATGAACCACGAGAAATCGAAGCGGGCCAGTTCTCCACTCAACGAGGCGCGCGACGCAAATAGCAGCATCCGGCCGTCGCATGCATCGATGACCTCCGCGGGTGTCCTGGCGATAGGCGCGCGGTCGCCCGGCGCCATCGTTAGGGCCTTGATTCCGTCACAGGCCGCGAGCAGAAAGTGTTCGCCGTTTCTCGCGAGAACGAGTGCCGGCATGGGTGTGGTCTTCAGGCGTTCTGTTGCAACCCTTACTGAACGTGCTTTCAGGCCGATCGAGCGGGCCGACAGCATGAGCTGTTTTTCGTCGAACGGCTGGCCACCGTTTCCGGCCGTATGTCTCAGTTGCTGTTGGTCAGTCGCGATGCCATGCAGGCGCGCGATCATGACCAGCGCGCTCAACCCCGGATCGTTCGGGCCTGGTTGCCCGAGAGTATTTTCGTTATCCAACTTGCGACTCACTTCGCTCGGTTTGGTGGCAGTAGGACCAGACACTGCATCGCACGGAACCTCGGGGGCGATGCACTTCGTTACTCCTATATCTGTAAACCGATTCAACAACCAGCTTCCGCATTAGGTCCTCCCAGTGTCTCGTTCATGCAAGTTGCCGCTTCGTGAACGACTATTCTGGGGATCGTTTGATATCGATTGCCGGTGCAGCAAGAGTACCGCTAAGATCGACCTCAGTTCACCAACAGCCTTACTCTTCATGAATAAGAAAATACGCTTGCGCGTCGCTCTGATTCTCTAGGTTTTTACGGTCTATCGTGCATTCAAATACGTTCGCGATGTTCAGAGAGGCTGTATCCAACTCGGCAAGCATCAACGGTGCAGCTTTGAAAACGCTGCGAATTTCGAAAGGTTGCTGCATCTCGATCTCCTTTTCACGTGTGGCTGGATCGCTGGCGCAGCACTGTGCTGGATCGCCTTCGTATGGCCCGGGAAAAAACACCCTAGTGTCCCGACACATGGCCGTCCCCCCGTGCAGGCGCTTCGCTCCTATGCTGGTGATGCGGGTGCCGCCATCCGACGACACCCACCCCGCCGTCGACACTTACCCTATTGGTGCCAACTGCTGCTCACCGCCGCCAGCACGGTCTGATCGGTGATCGTCGGATTGCTCATCGCAGTGGGATCGAAGCCCGGATTCGCGCTACTAAACGTTGCCATCGCTTGCACGAGTTGGCTGACCTGCGCATTGTCCAACGTCAACGTACCCGCCGATCCACCGTTGACCGTCAATCCGCTCAACTGGCTATACGAGTTGCCGAACCACCCTTGGATCGTTGCCTCCGTTGATGAACCCATGATATCGACGTGCAGATCCTTGCCGACCTGCTGCAGCCAGATGTCGGAGGGATTCTCGTTGCCGATTGACAGCTCGCCGGACGGCACGTTGCTGTTGCCCGCCATGCCATTGACAACCGTCAGCGTGCCGTACCCAGGATCGAGCACATAAGTGTCGGATCCGGCGTCACCATAGACCGTATCGGTGCCGCCCTCGCCGTTGAGCAGATCGTTGCCGGGCGATCCGTACAGCGTATCCGCCCAGGCCGTGCCGGTCATCGCCATCTGTAACAGTTGTGCGCCGGTCCACATAGTGCCGTCGGCAAACTGCACCTGCTGCACGCCGTAAATGGGCGACGCCACTGCGTAATCTAGCGTGATCTGATCGCTGGTCAAGCCGTCGGTCAACACCACGCCGTATGAGGCATTCTCGCTGACCTTGACGTTGGACTCGCTGATGCCCCCCCCAGTTGCAGCACATTTGTCGAGGTACCCGGTTCACCTTCAGCTATCTCCAAGTGGCCATAGCCCTGGTTGAACACGAAGGTGTCACCCCCACCACCGCCGACGACGACATCGTTGCCGCCGAGCCCGTCAATTAGATCTGGGCCTGACCCGCGCATCAGGGTGTCATCGCCGGTCGTCCCCGGTGCGCTCAGCGCCATCTGCTGTAACTGTGAACCAGTCCACGTAGTGCCGTCCGCGAACTGCACCTGCTGCACCCCATAGGCGGCCGACGCGGCGGCTTGATCCAGTGTGATCTGATCGCCCGTCACGCCGTCGGTCAGAACTATCCCATAGGAGATATTCGTAGCGACCTTGATATCAGACTCGCTGATGCCTGTGCCCAGTTTCAACACGTTCGTTGACGTACCCGGCTCGGATTCGATGATCTCTAGATGCCCATAGCCCGAATTGAACACGAAGGTGTCGCCACCACCACCGCCGGTGACAACATCGTTGCCACCAAGCCCGTCAATCAGGTCCGCTCCCGAACCGCGCGTCAGGGTGTCGTCGCCGGTCGTCCCCGGTGCGCTCAGCGCCATCTGCTGCAACTGCGTGGCCGACAGCGTCGTACCATCGGCGAACTGCACCTGCTGCACGCCATAGTAACTGCTAAGGCTAACGTAATCGAGTAGGATCCGGTCGCCCGCGATGCCATCAGTCAGCGTATAGCCATAGTTGCCGTTCAACGCGACGCGCAGCGACGCTTCGTCGACACCCGCGCCGAACTGCAACACGTTCGTCGCGCCGGACACCTCGATTTCAGATATCTCCAACTGCCCGTAACCAGCGTTGAAGATAAATGTGTCGCCACCACCACCACCGCTCACGGTATCGTTACCGCCCGCGCCGTCGAACAACTCGGGCGCAGACGTGCCGGTCATCGAGTCGTTGCCTGACGTACCGAGAAAACCAACCGCCTTGGTCGTCAGGTCCTGCGCAGACCAAGTGGTGCCATCCGCGAAGTGCACCTGCTGCACACCGTAGGAGCTATTGTTGCGCTGATAGTCGAGCGTGATCCGATCGCCGTCGATGCCATCGGTCAGCATGTACCCGTTGCTGGTCATCGATACGACGACCGATGACGCGCTGATGCCCGCGCCAAGTTGCAGCACCGCGTTCGATCCGTTGTATTCGGAAATTTCCAGCTGGCCATAACCAGCATTGAACACGAAGGTATCCGCGCCGCCGTCACCATTTTCGTAATCGTCGCCGCCCTTACCGTCGAAAAGATCGGCACCGGGCGTACCAAACAGCAGGTCGTCGCCGGCCGATGGAGTCTCGGATTCCGCCATCTGCACGAGTTGCGCGCCGGTCCACGCTGTGCCGTCGGAGAACTGCACCAGACCGACGCCATATAACGTGTTCGTCAGTTGCGAGTCCACCTGGATCTGGTCACCCGTCACGCCGTCGCCAAGCAGAATATCGCCAGCCCGGTCAACTTTCACGGTAATCGAGGACGCACTGATCCCGGCACCGAGCTGAAGGACGTCTTCGCCGAGCCCCCAGTTCACTTCGTTAATCTCGAGATGTCCATAGCCCGCGTTGAAAATGAATGTGTCCTGTTCACCGCGCGCGGAAATCGAGTCGTTGCCCCCCTTGCCGTCGAACACGACGGAAGCCGCCCCCCCGTAGATCGTATCGTCGCCGACTGTGCCTGTTGCAGCTAACTGGAGTAGCTGCTGTCGCGTCCACGTCGTTCCATCGGCGAACGTTATTTCGCCGACGCCCATTTCCCCAATGCCTGGGTCCTGCAACATTGAATCGAGCTGGATGCGGTCGCCCGCGATGCCGTCGGTCAAAGTCAGGTTGCCGTAGATGTCGGTACTCGCTCTCAACGATGTGGCCGTGATCCCAGCGGTTAGCTGCAGTGTCGCCACGCCGGTAGAGAAGATCGATTCCTTGATTTCTAGACTGCCGTAACCGGCACCGAACACGAAGGTATCTGCGCCGCCGTTACCCGATTCGAAATCGCCACCACCTTGTCCGTCAAACCGTTCCGCACCAGCGCCGCCATACAGCGAATCACTGCCGATCGTCGATACAAGTGATGCATTGATCAGTTGTTGCAATGACACAGTCGTGCCGTCGTCGAATTGAACTTGCTGCACGCCGTACTCACCCGACAGCCCCAACACGCCATCGAGCGTGATCTGATCTCCGCTTACGCCATCCGTCAGAACCAGATTCCCACCACCTTGTGCGGCCCGGGTTGTCAACGCAGTCGAGGCGACACCGTGTAACAGCAGCAGGTTGTCGCGTGCCTGGTTCGTGTCCTCTTCCTGAATCTCCAACTGCCCGTACCCCGCGTCAAACACGAAAGTATCGTTGCCGCCACCTCCGGAGATGTAGTCATTGCCCCCCTTGCCATCCAGCATGTCCGCGCCGCTCGATCCGTACATGGAGTCGTTACCGGGCGTGCCTGCCGTCGTCGCGAGCGCGATCATGTCGGCGCGGGTCCATACCGTGCCGTCGGCGAACTGCACCTGCTGAATGCCGCCAATAGCATTGCTGAGTTCATTTTCGATCGTGATCTGATCGCCTGTGATACCGTCGGTCAGCACCAGACCATCATCGTTGCCACGCACCATTACCGACGCTGCACTGATGCCAGCGCCGAGTTGCAAAACGCTGGTGTCGGTCGCTGCACCATACTCGGTGATATCCAGCTTCCCGTAGCCAGAGTTGTAGATGAACGTGTCACTGCCCCCACCGCCCCACTCGTTGTCGTTGCCACCTTTGCCGTCGAATACATCCGCGCCGCTCGTGCCCCATAGCCAGTCGTTACCGGTGGTGCCAGTGGTTGCGAGGCGTAGGATCTGCTGGCGCGTCAGGCTGGTGCCATCAGCAAACTGAACCGTCTGCACGCCGTCGTAGGTGCTCGCCATCATGCCGTCGATCTGGATCTGATCACCGGTCACGCCGTCGGTCAGCAAAAGGTTGTTGCCCGACTCCTGGACCGACAGTGAGGTCGCCGCGATGCCGGCACCTAGTTCGAGTACGTTGGCCTGCGTGCCGGATTGAGGGGTTTCGTGAATTTCTAGATGCCCATAACCGGCGTTGAATACGAATGTATCGTTGTCGCCGGTACCGGACTCGTAGTCGTTGCCGCCCTTGCCATCAAAGAGGTTCGCGTCGTTGCCACCGCCGTAGAGCGAATCGGCGCCCGTAGTACCAGTCGTTTCCATCCGGATTAGCTGCGCGCGTGTCCAGGTCGTGCCGTCGGCAAACTCCACGAGTTGCACGCCCTCGCCCGGCCCATTTAGGCCCCAATCTACCGTGATCTGGTCGCCGGCTATACCATCGGTAATCTCGAGATCGAAGCTATTGGACTGCACGCGAATCGCCGATTTGTCGATACCCGCGCCGAATTGGAGTACGCTCTCCGGATTTTCCAACGCATTGTTGTACTCGTTGATTTCGAGGGCACCATAACCGGCATTGAAAACGAAGGTGTCGTTGCCGCCGTTGCCAACCTCAACATCGCTTCCACCCTTGCCGTCGAACAGGTCCGGGCCATCGATGCCGTAGAGCGTTTCCGAGCCCGTAGTACCAGTGGTTTCTGCGCGGATTAGCTGATCGCGCGTCCAGACAGTACCATCTGCGAATTCGACCGTTTGCACGCCGTAACGCTCGTCAAACAGAGCACTGTCAAGCTTGATCAGATCGTCGCTGATGCCGTCGCTCAGTTCCAGATCGTATCCTTGCGAGCGCACGACGATCGACGCGGCGCTAATCCCGGTGCCGAGTTTCAGCACGCTGTCTGCATTGGCACTGACATTCGCTTGATCAATTTCCAGCGTGCCATAGCCGGCATTGAATACGAAGGTGTCGTTGCCACCGTTGCCGACTTCGACATCGTTGCCGCCCTTACCGTCAAACAACTCCGCGTCGGTCGTGCCGTATAACGAGTCGGCACCAGTCGTGCCGGTTGTTTCCAGCAGGATCAGTTGCTGGAGCGACAGGTTAGTTCCGTCGGCAAACTGGACGGATTGCACGCCGAAGTACGATCCCACCAGCGCGTTATTAAGCGTAATCTGGTCGCCACTGATGCCGTCGGTCAGCTCAAGGCCACGTCCTTGCGAACGCACGACGAGGGACGCGGCGCTGATCCCGGCACCGAGTTTAAGCACGCTGCTGGCATTGTTCGCGAGGTTCGTCTGATCAATTTCGAGTAAGCCGTAGCCGGCATTGAATATGAAGGTGTCGTTGCCGCCGTTACCGACTTCGATATCGTTGCCACCCTTGCCGTCGAACAGGTTTGCATCTGTCGAGCCGTATAGCGTATCGGCACCGCTGGTGCCGGTCGTTTCCAGCAAGAGCAGCTGCTGGATGGACAGGGTGGTTCCGTCGGCAAACTGCACGGATTGCACGCCGAAGTACGAGCCCTCCATCGCGTTATCGAGTGTGATCTGATCACCACTGATACCATCGGTTAGCTCAAGGGCGCTTCCTTGTGAACGTACGACAAGGGACGCAGAGCTGATCCCGGCGCCGAGTTTGAGCACGCTCTCGGGGTTGTTGGCAACGTTCAACTGATCGATTTCCAGCGCGCCATAGCCGGTGTTGAAGATAAAGGTGTCGTTGCCGCCGTTGCCGACTTCGATATCGTTGCCACCTTTGCCGTCGAACAGTTCCGCTCCTGACGAACCGTATAACGAATCGGCGCCCGTTGTGCCGGTCGTTTCCAGCAGGATCAGTTGCTGACGCGACAGAGTGGTTCCGTCGGCAAACTCGACGGATTGCACGCCGAGGTACGATCCTTCCAGGGCGTTATTGAGTGTGATCTGGTCGCCGCTGATGCCGTCGGTCAGCTCAAGGCTCTGTCCTTGCGCATGCACAACGAGTGAGGCCGCGCTGATCCCGGCGCCAAGTTTCAGCACACTATCGGCATTGTCGGCGAAGTTCGTCTGTGCGATTTCCAGCATGCCGTAACCGGCATTGAAGACGAAGGTGTCGTTGCCGCCATTGCCGATCTCGACATCGTTGCCACCTTTGCCATCGAACAGGTCCACGCCGGAGGAGCCGTATAGTGTGTCGGCGCCACTCGTACCGGTCGTTTGCAACTGGATCAGTTGCTGGAGCGACAGGGTGGTCCCATCGGCAAACTGGACGGATTGCACGCCCTGTCTTGCGTTCGTGAACATGCCGTCGAGCTGGATGCGGTCGCCCGTGGTGCCGTCAGTCAGGATGAGGTCACCGAGGCTGTCGACCTGGACACGCAACGACGACGTCGTGATACCAGCGCCCAGGCTGAGCACGTTAGTCGCCGTGCCAGCTTCGGTCTCGTTGATTTCCAGCGCGCCGTAACCCTGATTGAATACGAACGTGTCGTTCGCTCCACCGCCCAGTTCGAGATCGTTGCCGCCTTTGCCGTCGAAACGTTCAGCAGCGGTCGATCCGTACAAAACGTCTGCGCCCGTAGTGGCATCTTGCAGCTCCAATGCGAACAAGTCGTTGCTTGTCCACGTCGTGCCGTTGGCAAACACGATCTCCTGCACGCCCTGAGCGGTGCTCGCCAGCATACCGTCGACCTTGACCTGATCCCCCGATGATCCGATCGTCAGGATCACGTCGCCCGCCTTGTCCGCGCTGACCTGAATCATGTCGGGCGTGATGCCCGCACCGAGTTGCAATACGTTATGCGGATTCGCCGACGTATCGGTTTCGTCGATTTCGAGCGTACCGTAGCCGATGTCGAACACGAAGGTATCGTTGCCACCCAGATCAAGCTCGTAGACGTTGCCTGAGCCGCCGTCTATCAAATCGGCACCCTTTGAACCGGTCAGCTCCCTCGTACCCTGTGCAACCGTCGCTAGTGCTACGATCTGGTTGCGCGACCATTGCGAACCATCGGCGAACGTGACGACTTGCACGCCGTCGTAAATGCTAGTCAACATGCCGTCGAGCCGGATTGTCGAACCGTCCGCAAGGGTCAGCATGACATCGCCGTTTTGGGACGACACGCGGACATCGGCCGCAGTAATATCGACGCCGAATTGCAACGTATTGGTCGAGTTGCGCCCCAGTCCATCGAATTCCTCAATCTCCAACGACCCGTCGCCGAGTTGATACACGAACGTATCATGCTGTGTCGACGGATCGTCGTAGGTTTCTCCACCGCCGTTGCCTATCATCAGCGCAATGCCCTGACCAGCGTAGAACGTATCGTTGATCGACGTACCAGTCTCGGTCAGGCGACCGTTGGCGTCTACGCTCACCGCCAGGTTGGACGCAATTGCATTGGCGAGCGACCCGATCGCATCGCTGCTCTGTGCAGCCACTACCACCTCGAAGTCCGCTAGCGCCATGCCGGTCTCGAGCCGATATGCGTCGGCGACCCGCAATTCCATTTCCCATGAGGTGGAATTTGCGATGCTTAGGTCGCCAAGCCGTGCGAATGCGGACTGAATCGCATCGAAGCCCTGCGCAGAGACCACGCTGCCGTCCTGATACGAGAATTCTGGCACGAGTGTCGCCAGCGTCGGCGATTGCAGCAGTAGCTGAGCGAAGACGGACGAATACAGCTCATTCCATGCCGCATTGACGTCTGGTACTGCGTGGTAGATAGGATTCGGACCGAACAAAGGGTTACTGTACTTCTCGCCGAGAAAAGCCTCGATGAATTCAAGCTGCCTCGCGTCGACCTGGCCGCGTGAACTCGGCGAGACGCTCTCCACCCCAGCCCATTCATACATGATGGCCTGCGCGTCTGCGGTCAGCATGGCCGCAGCGGTCGTCACGGGCAACGCGGCAAAGCTCTGCACTAGCGCGACCAGAACCGGATCACCCATCATCGCGCTCTGCAGATCGCGCAACGTACCGCTACCTGCGATCTGCGGCAGCGCGGCGATCGTAGGCGAAATCGTGGTGGTGGTATCTGATACGGTGTTCATCGAGCTTTGCGCGAGTGATACAGACGCAATTTCGCGGGTCGACCCGTCCGCCAGTGTGTAGCTGGCGGTCGCGGTGACCGTGTCGTCTCCGATCGTCTGGTTGGTTGCGAGCGCAGCGAGACTGATCGACGTGATGCCGAGTTGGCTAAGCGTCATTAACTTTCCGCTGCCGGCGGCATTGCCAGTCGCGCCGTCCGCCACCCAGACCCGCAACTCGTTGTATAGCGGGTTCGACGCGTCGATGGTCTGCGTGTTGCCGGCCAGCGCCTGCAATTGCGCGAACGAATCAATCATCTGTGTGCCGTTCGTGATCGCGCTGCCGTCTGGATCGAGACACAGGATGCCCGTGCCCGCACCGACCCATGAGGTTTGTTGCGCGAAGCCGTCGTTACTGAAATCAAAATAAGTCGACGAACCCGATAGCGCAGTCAGGTTCAGGCCGTTGCCGGTCAGATCTAATACGACCGGATCGGTTTCGCTACGAGCCAGGCCGAGATCATGCTCGGCGGTAGCGCCTGCGCTACCGCCCGGCGGATCATCATCATTGTCGTCGTGGTGGTTGAGCCATTCATTGATCGCCGACACAACCTCTCGTACCTCCTTGACCTTGTCGTCATCGTCCGTTCCGACATATGCCATGATCGCGCCAATCGCTGACAACGGCAGACCCACTTCAGGAGCTCCCGAGAAGGTAAGGACATTGCCCACGATCATGATCAGTTTGCCTTCCGCTTCGAGCGTCTCGCCCATTTGGGCGGCCGTCGGCATCGCTGCTGGATCACTAGGATCGACCCCATCGTCGGGTGCCGCACTGGCTGTCGTGTATGCGCTGAAGGCGCGTATCAATGCCTGATTGACCTGGTCGGTCGACGCGCTGCCATTCATGTAGTCGTTGTATGCCTGCGTCGCCTCCTGAACAGGAACACCGGCGGTGCCAGCAAGATTCGCAGCTGTCGAACCCGCATCGAGCGGAACGTTGCCCAGATCCGAAGCAAGCTGTTCGATATCTTGGAACTCGGCACCAAAATCCTGCCCCACACTTCCCGGAACTGCATTCGGGTCGGCTTCGTCCGTCGCCATCTTGCTCATGTCGTCGATGAAGGTACTGATGTCGCCGACCAGTCCCTCGTACATCGCATCGGTGCCAGCCATACCACCTCCTGAAGTCATGTTCTGTCCGTGGCGCCGATCGAGTCGGGTCCGCGCCGTCTGTCAAACTACGCAGTACACTCAGAGCCCAAGCATTTCAATCTGCCGCGGCAGGCACAGATCGCGCAAGCTAAACCGCTCGCGCACCGTCGCGATACCGGCATCGCGCAGCATTGCCGCCAATGCCGCGTCGCTACACACATTCACGAGCGCATCAACCAGTTCGTCTTTCGCAAAGAAATCCACCAACAAGCCGTTGCAACCGTGGTCAATCACCTCTTCGACCGGGGCGGTCCGCGAGCCGACTACCACGGCGCCCGCAGCCATCGCTTCGAGCATCGACCACGACAGCACGAACGGATAGGTCAAGTAGACATGCGCACTCGACAACTGCAGCACGCGCAGATAATCGATGTACGGCAGGCGGCCGAGAAAATGGACACGCGAGGCATCCAGTTGTGGGCCGACTTCGGCAAGGCAGTGCTCGCGCCACGTCCCCTTTGCAGGCGGCTTGCCATAAGACACACCGTCAGCGCCAACAATCACCACATGCGCACGCGGTAATCGACGCTGCAGCTGAGGCAACGCTCGCATGAAGCAGTGAAAACCACGGTACGGTTCAAGGTTGCGGGCCACATAGGTGATCACCTGATCATCGCGCGTCAATGTGATGCCGCGTTGCGGCAAGTGCATGCGAACGGTCGGATTCGGCTTGACCAGATCGAGATCGATGCCGTCGTGCACGACCTCAATGCCCGGCTGAAACAACATTGGATAACGCGAGCGTTGCCATTGCGTCGGGCTAATACCCGCGTCTGCCGCGACTAGGCTGACGAGTTGCGGCATGTTCTCCGTGCGAATGCGCAACCCCTCCGGATCGATGTCGGGAAACTCGGGGTCGAACTGGTAGTCTTGACCATCTCGATTGAAATAGAACTCACAATATTCGACCACGCGTGCTTGCGGGAACACGTCCTTCACGTGCAACATATCACCCCAGCCAGGATGACCGTAGACCAGATCGGGGCGAAAGCCATCTGCAGCGAGTTGCCTCATACAAGCCGCGACAGCACGGCCCCGGCGCAAGGCGTTGCCTGTAGTCCACAGATCGCGCGGCATGCGATCGCGCGGCGTCGGAGTAAAGTCGTAGCCGATAAAACGCACGCCATCCACCAAACGTCGGATATTCTCGCGAATACGCTTGCGCTCACCGATCGCGACGATCTCGACGCGCGGATCCTGCGCGCAATGAAACATTAGATGACGGAACTGTGCCGGCAAGTTCTGATGGATCAACAAGATCTTCACGATTCAATGCCCGTTCGCACGTGCGCTCCGATGCGTGACCAATTAACCAACCGCCCATTGCACTCTATCGGCCGTCGCTGCGCAGCAAGCCCACGATTCGCCTGTGCGCTGCGTCGTCACAGGCATGCTTATCCAGACACGATCAGTCAATCGATAATTCATCGTCGGTAATCCATTACTTTGCACTCGATACGACAACGCGCAATTGGTAATACGACAGGCTAATAGCCACCGGAATTTAATCTGGTGATTGTTGTTTAGAAAAATCTAATTTAATAATCACCCATGCACTGAACGGCCGATAAACGGTTATGCAATCGGCAATACAGGCGCACGTCTACACAGCGCCAGTCCAGACAGGAAAGCGCAATATACCGACGTCACACACAGTCAGGCGTGATCAGTTTACGTACTACGGGGAGATACAACAAATGCCATGACGCGGCGAGGAATAACAATGACGAGACAACGCCCCCAGATACTTTTTCATGTGGCCCTCGATATTTTTCTCTTCTCTCAATACGCCTGCCTTTCGCAGACGTTTACGTATCAGAGATACACTATGCCGCACGTAATGCAATGTCAATCAATTCGTCGGGAATTTTTATTGAAATAATTTAGAAAGCTAATTTAATGTTTATGAAAGAATATGGCCCACAGGAAATATAAGTACCCACGCAACTGTGGCCCGACGTGCAATGGGTCCGTTTGGTGCGTCGGCAAAATTTAGGTGACTCTCCCAATGGAATCACTCAGACTGCGAACACCCGAAGCTATGCCTCTACCAATAAGTATCGTCGCAAATACAACGAGGGCGGATTACCATGCCGTGCCGTGCAAATCGTGACAATCGCGATGCGGGATAATCCGGCCGTCAACGTAATCACGGCCAAGTCATGCTACATGTGACATGCGAGGCCATATAGCGGTAGTCGACCCTATTGGTTTATCGAACAAGAGGTGTGAAGTCGTCCCAAGACACAGTACCTAGAAGCCGAAAGGCGAATTCCGGATGAGTTCGATCGATTTTCACCATGCACCGAATCTCACCGCGAGTTCTTGGCGACAAGACGATGCACGCGTTACGTCCAGCTCGTGGCAGGCTTTAGCACAAATGTGACGAGCAAGGTATTCACGGCATCTCGCTCTAGTACCTGCTGCGCGATCCGGCAGAAACGGTTCGCCAGGTGTGCGAGGACGAAACTGTCGGATGCACGCACAACACCGACAAGCGACGCACCTGTGCCGGCAAGATGCGAAACGAGCACGCTATGCCACAACGCGCCGATGTCGTCACCAACCTCAACCGTTGCCATGCTCATACCCGCTGCATGCTGCGCGAACGCGCGGCCATGCGCAAAGTTCAGGTCCACCACCGCGAGCGTGCCACGCGTATCGGCAACGCGCGCGAACGCAGGCCACGTGTAACCCGCAGTGGCTGCAAGCCACGCACTGGTAGCAACAAAAGTACGTCGATCCAACGCCTCACTCCTCTGCGCGTGAAATCCGCTTACTTATGTATAACCGCGCCGGTCCCGCCACGCGCGCGGCCAGATCCCCTGCTTGCCCGGCGACAGGATACCGGCCGGATCGAGTGCATCCTTGATCGTCTCCGACAGCTTGAGCAGCGCGCCATCGTTGAAGCTGTATTGCGCGGCGGCATAGTCCATGTACGCCAGATGCGCGCGATATTCGCCGTACCCGGCTGCATGCGCGTCGCTCATCAGTGCGCGAAGTAGATCACCTGCGCTCTCGGTCTGACGTTGATCGTTGCGATTGAAGATCGCCGCGAACACATGATGCAGATGCCGCACACCGGCAGTGAAGCCGCCGTAGTAATCGAAGCCATATTCGGCAGCCCGCGCTTTCGTCATCGTGTACTGGCGCATCGCGTCGCGGCCGGTGGCCGGACACAGCGGCGAAAAGTCCACGTGTGCGCCTGCACCGCCGCGCCAGTCGAGCATACGGAACGCGCTCATCGCAGGAATGCCCGAGAGATTGCGATCGCTACCGCCCGCTGGCTGCACATCGCCCGCATACTTCGCCGATGAAAAAACCGCCCCGGGTATGCGCGAAAACGCGCGCTCGATGCGCCTGTGCCGTACGTCGATAAGTTCAGGCTCGCCATAGATCGCGTAATGCAGATTCCAGCGGCCGACGTGCAACGCATCGAGCATCGTATCGATCGCGCGCTCCGGCATCGGCCCATCGCCGTCATACCACTGCGTACGTGTCGACAGACCCGCGGCCCGACGCAGACCGCCTTCGATCACCGCCTGGTTGCGGATCGTTTCATCGAGGCGCAGCGGCCGCAGAATTTCGACGATCGCTTCGAGATCCTCCTCCCGACGAAACTGGATCTCGCCGAGCAGCCATGCGGGCGGTGCGGGCATCAACCACACACCCATCTTCGTAACGACGCCGTAATTCGACTGCATGAACATCGCATCGAACGACGGACCGTAGCCTGCCTTGTACAACTGCCACGCCGAACCCGGTCCCTCGCCCATGCCGAGTGCGCCCATGCCGGTGCGTACGACCGTGCCGTCGGCCAGCACGATCTCCATACCGCACTGCTGTGCCGCGTGATCGCCATACGACGTGTAGCCGAAACCGCGCTCGAGCGTGTTGCCGATCACGCTGCCCCAGCCCGCCGCGGGTGGATCGACCCAGAGCTTGTGACCGTGTTCGCGCAAATAGGTATGCAGATCGAAATAGCTGACACCCGGTTCGACAAGTGCATACGCGAGCGTGTCGTTGACCTCGATGATGCGGTTCATGCGTTGCAGATCGAGCACCACCGATCCTGCGAGACGCGGCGCCGCCCCGCCGTAGGCGAGATTACGACCGGTCGATACGGTCCATAGCGGAATGCGGTATTCGCTGGCAATACGCAGGATGGCGCGAATCTCGTCGACACCAGCCGGCAGCACCGCCGCCGACGCCGCGCCCGACGCAGCCTGGCCGGGCGCAAACGGATCGAGATACGCGACGAGCCCCGCCGCCGCCGACACCACGTTCGCCGCGCCGACCACTGTTGACCATTGCGCGATCGCGCGGTCGAAGGTGGCGGCGGACACACCGGGTGGCAGCACACGCATCAAGGGGCCCGCCTCACGGGTTTCAGTTGCGCTCAGTAGCCGCCCGTTCCACCGCTGCTGCTCGAGCTGCTACCGCCCGACGACCCCATATCGCTACATCCACTCGTTGCCAGCGACGCCAGCGCAAGCGCCAGGATTACGAATACAGCTGACAACATCCTCTGGGTTTTCATGTTCGTCTCCGGATTTAGGGGAGCGGCGCCGTACGCGGATCGTCCGGCACCCTCCTGGTCAGGTCGCAGGCAGTATGCGCAACGCCCTGCGCGGCGCTGCCGCGACGTTGCCCTGCGCTACCCTGTGGACTTAACGGACGCGGACGCGACTTTATTCCGCACTTTGCGCGCTTTCCGTCGATCCGGCACGCGCCGCGCCGGAAATTCGCCGGTCACCCGGCTGTCACGCCCGATTCATGCGGAACGGCCAGACCATCATGAGATTGGTAACTCAACGTTACATAAGGAATTTTGGAGATGCTTCCGCGCCGACAAGCCGTTATAGTGGTCGAAAGTTTGCCGCCAGACGCGCACTACGCCCACAAGGGGTAGAATCGCGGCGAACAACCGTTTCTCCAACCTGACTTATCCATGCCTTCCGCAGAATCGCATCCGCAAAACGACTTTATGAACGCAGCGCGCAAAGAACGAAAGCGCGTGGAGATTTACCTCGTCAACGGCATTCGCCTGACCGGGTGTATCGAGTCGTTCGATCAGTATCTGGTGATGCTGCGCACGCCCGTGGGGCTGCAAGGCATTTATAAGCGCGCCATCTCGACGATCCAGCTCGATACCGGCACGCGGCCGGGCCCTCGTACCCCGCGCCCGTCGCACGGCGAACACACCACGCGGGGCCCGCACGGCTCGCGCGAACCCCGCGAACCGCGCGGTGAACCGAGAGAACACCGGGAACCGCGTGAATCGTATGGCTCCCACTCGCCGGCCGAGCGCTCCGAACGGAGCACGTCTGACACGCCAGTTGTCGTCACCCGGCGCCGCAGGCTGTTCGGCACGAGCGGTGGCGACGGCAATAACGGCAACGGTAATGGCAACAGCGGCAACGGCGGCGCCACCGAATAGCCTGTAACGCGAGACGGCCGCTATTCCGCCGTCTCGCTACCCAGCCGCTGCAAAATCCGCTCGATCCGCAAGTCCTGCTGGTGCGTCAGCGCGAAACCACATTGCACGGCAAGTAGACGCCGGCGCCAGTAGCTGGCGTTCAGCGCGCGGATCATCGGTTGGCGCGTGGCCCACTCCAGATGTTCCAGCTCCGCCTCCACTACGTGCAACGCATGCACGCGTTGCGCCTGCCCTGGCCTCTTCGTCTCCATGAGTGTGCCGTCCCGTTGGTGTGCTGACGCGATGGCCGGCCCATACCGCCATCGCCGCGACACTCGAAAGACGAAATTATGCGGATTGATTTTTAGGATATCCGTGGCATCCTGTGGCACGGCGTGGTGGCACGCGAATTCGTTAAGAAAACGCTTACCGCCGTCGATGCAATACGACCGTGCGAAATCGTGATCCGCACGTTGCCTTGCCAGCGGGCAGCCGTATGCGCCAGGTTGACCTGCGCTATCCTGAGCGCTGGCATTTTCAAACGGAGCACGCCATGGCGACCTCCCGCCCCAATGCGCCCAGCCCCGCAGAAAGCGCGGATGAGCGACTCGATGAGGCTCTCGACGAAACCTTCCCGGCCAGCGACCCGATCGCAGTCGATCCGACCGAGCCACGTCGTACGAATCGACCTGGCCAGCAGCCAAATTCGAAGCCGCACAAATCGTCTTGAGCGGGCCATCCCGCTTTCTATCCGCTTGTCGCCAGTCTCTGCACGGATGTGCGGAGAGCCCCTCCTGAAAAACAAAACCCCGCGCGGCGCACCGGGCGGGGTCTGGTTCATGCGGGTTGGATCCGTGCTGTCAGCGGCGTTAGGTCCGCTGTTCCGACGAAGCGATCAGTTCGTCGGCAAGCCGTTTTCCAGTTGACGCTGCAGCTCGCGCACCTGACGCTGGGCTGCCCGCAGTTGCTCCTGCGCACTCGCCCGTTGCTGCGCCAGCGCGACGGCCTGCGCCTGATTGGCACGCTGCTGATCGGAAACGATCGATTGCTGCTGACGCGCCACGTTGAGATCCGACTGCAGCCGGCTAGCGCGGTCTTGCGACAGCGCGATCATGCGCTCGGTGAACGCCTTCTGCGCTTCGAGTCGCGTACGGCGAAGTTCGACGTCAGACAATTGCAAGGTCTGACGGACGAAGTCCTTGTAGATCATTTCGGCGCGGGTCTCATCCGAGGTCTTGATAACGCGCCAGAAATTTTTCTGCTGGAACAGCGCGACGTAGTACGTCATTTCCTTGCCGTAGAACAGCAGGCTCGCCCCATAGGTACCGTTGTAGGTCGTGCGGAGTTCGCTGAGATCCGAACCGCGGATCATCTGCTGCAACTCGGCGACGTTGCCGGCGGCGGATTCCTGCGCTTCGGCGGGTGTCAGCGCGGGCGACGCTTGCGCTGCCGTAGCGCCCGATTGCAGCGGCGCAGTGGACGGCAACGCCGTGTTGACGGACGGCTGGGAAACGACCGCGGCGGCGTTGGATGCGCCGTCGGGAAGGGTCTGGGCCCCTATGCTTTGCACGCCGGCCAGCGCCACGAACGCGGCCAACGCGAGGTGTCGAAGTGTCGACTTATGGTCCATGTGATTCCTGCTGAAAACAGTCTTTGTTTTATTACAGCCGACGCATTATTACTCACTTTCGCGAGTTTCGGGCTCTTCGTCAAAAATTTGGTACTTACGCATTTTCTCCCAGAGCACCTTGCGGCTGATACCCAGATGCTGCGCTGTATCCTGCCGGCGCCAGCCGTTCGCATCGAGCGCGGCGATCACCCGGTTGCGCTCCGCCATGTCCCATTTACTGCGATCGACGAGCACTTCCGCGGCGATTTCGGCGGGCACCGGTTGCGTGCTGCGCGCGAGCGCGAGTAGCCGTTGCAGCCGTGCCGCATCCCATGCACCGATCTGCCGGACCGTGACGCCGATACGCTCGGCGAGATTGCGCAATTCGCGCACGTTGCCGGGGAAGTAGGTATCGGCGACAGCGTCGGCTAGCCAGTACGGAATGTCGGGTAGTTCAGCAAGCCGCTCGACCCCGACCACCGATGCGATGAAGGCCTTGAAGATCGCGATCTTGTCGACGGCACCGCGCTCTTCCAGCGAGGGAATTTTCAGCTCGATCACTGCGAGCCGGTAGTACAGGTCGGCGCGGAAGGTACCGTCCTTGACGAGTTGTGGCAGATGCCGGTTGGTCGCCGCGACGAGCCGGAAATCGAGCTTTACAGGTGCGGCCGAGCCGATACGCGTTACCGCACTGTCTTCGAGCACGCGCAGCAGTTTTACCTGCTGATAGAGCGGGAGATCGCCGATTTCATCGAGGAACAGCGTGCCGCCGTCCGCCTGTTCGAAATAGCCTTTGTGGGCGACGACCGCGCCTGTGAAAGAACCCTTCGAGTGGCCGAAGAACAGCGATTCGAAGAGGCCGTCGGGGATTGCGCCGCAGTTCACCGCGACGAATGGGCCTAGTCCGTAGCGTGAATGCTTTTCGTGCAGAAGCTGCGCGATGCGTTCCTTGCCGACACCGGTTTCGCCGTGGACCAGTACGCTCGTATCACAGTCGGCGAAGGTGTCGACTTCGTGCAGCAGCGCCTGCATGCATTCCGAGTTCGCCACTAGCGCGCTCGACTCCAGCGTCTGCGCGCTGTGTGCGCGCAACTGCAGGACGAGCTTCGAGATCATGCCGCGCAGTTCGGCGCAGGTGAAATCTAGTGGTAGTACGTGCGAGTACTCCGAGGGGTACATCGACGGATCGTGATCGCGTGGTGCCGCGCCGACCCACACGACCGGCATGCCGTGGGCCGCCTGCCAGTCGCGCAGGATCAGCGCGCCGCTGTCGATCACGGAGACGCTGATGATCGCTAGCGACGGACGTACCGCGGTTCTTTCAGGCGAGATCGCTATGTCGTCGGCGCGGATCACCTCGACGTCGAAACTCGCCATGCAGCGCGCGACCCGGTCGACGATGTCGGCCTTGCCTTCCCAGACGTAGAGGTCGAGTTCTTCGAGTTTGGTGGAGGTTCTCATCGAAATGGTTGCTAGTTGACCAGGTTCGCCACGCCGCAGGAAAGCGACAGGTCGGTGACGCTTGCGACGCCTAGTTGTACGCCAAGCAGTTGCAGGAGCGGAACCAGCAGTTGGTTCAGCGCCGTGAGGACCGGCGACAGGATGGCGAGGACCGCGCTTGTGATCGGGGCGAGCAGCGCTCCGAGGCCGAGATTAATCCCAATGATGTTCACCGACAACGTACTAGTGAGCGTCTGATTGAGAGTGGTCAACGCGTTCGCCACCGCGAGCCCCACGTTGTTCGAGTTCGGCGTAGAACCACTCACGAGGTTTGTATTGCCGTCGAACACCTGGGTTTGCTGCCCCGGCGGAGCGACCGGCGCGCTGCCACAGGCGGTTACTGTGATCAAACCCAACAGATTTGCAAGCGTTGCGGGCGAGCTACATGCAGGACCTGATGTACTGCCCACAGTGAGCGTCGCTAAGCCGGGCTTCGTGGCTATCGTCGAACGGCTCGCGGCGAGCGTTGTCGCACATTGCGTCGATTGCAGCCATGAGGTGGCGGTGGCCACCTGAATGGACAATGGCAGATTCACCTGAAGCAGCGCACCGAGGAATGTGCCTGCCGACCCGACGTTGACATTCAGCGTCGTCTGGATCTGCGCCGTTTGTGCCTGGGTGCGCCAGACGCCGGCCGCATTCTTACCCGCCTCGCCGATCGCCACGACCGCCGGCTGAATGACCTGCAGCGATAGTGTCACACCGGCGACGCCCGGCACTGTGAGTCCGGCCGCCACGTTGATGGCCGGCTTGCCAACCTGGGCGATCTCGGCCGCGACGATCAGCGCCTGGAGTGGATTGATCACGGCATTGAGTGCTGCTTGCGAATTCGCAAGGCTGACTGAGATAACCCCAGCAGTAGTACTGCCCGCTGTCTGCCCGAGCGGAAACGTCGGCGTACCCGGAATGCTCGCAAGATTGATCGACTGCATCGCCGACTGGCCTGCCTGCAGTACGACACTTGCGACGGTCGTGCGGCTGAGTGCCGTCACCATTAGTGCAGCCAGTGAGCCCGCATTGATCGGTAGCTGTAGCAGTTGGTCCACAGTCGCGACATTGGCTGCAACCATCAGGTCGCTTACTTTCACACCAACATTCGCAAGCCCGCAATACGAAACGGCTGACAGGCTCAGGCTTGTGTTCAGCAGTCCACCGAGTATTGCATTGAGAATGCCGGCCTGCGCAGCAGCTCCAGCAGTGGGTGTACCGTTCGCCTGGCACATCGAACCACCGAGCGACAACAATCCAGAGCCGACGCTGAACGAGCCTACATTCGTTGCCTGTGCGATCGCGGTCGCACTGAGCGTGCGTGCCGGCCCCATGAAGAAATAAGGAACCTGTTCGCTCACAGTGACCTGCGCAGCGTTCTGCGGTGTACCTGTGGTGGAAAAATACGTACTTCCCGCGTTGGAGGTCGGATCCCAGCGGCCACACGTCACCGCGACCGTTCCGGTCGTCGGCAGCCCGTTGGCGCCCGCAGCACCCTGTGCGGACGTGGTTGCGGCAGTGCAACCGCCTGCGCTGCCAATCGTTTCGGCCGCGGCAGTAGCAGCAAGATCGGCGGAGCGTTGCAGATCCCGACGCGCAAAATAGAAATTACCGATATCGATCGCGCCGAGCGCAGCCATTGCCACGGCGACCCAGATCGCAGCCAGCACGGCGACCGCGCCCCGCTGTTGGCGCGGCGCCGCCTTGTGCGTCCGGTTTGCGTACGGCCTGACGCAGGTGGGTTGCTTGCGCGTAAACATATCAATTCGACGGCAGCTGACCACCCGATCCGCCGCCGCTGCCTTGTTGATTAACCGCCGACCCATACAGATCGGGAATCTTCGACTTAAATGATTCCATGTAGCGCCGATAGGCAAGCCCTGCCTCCTCTCCGAGCATCGGCTGCGCAGGCGCTGCGGCCGTGTTGCTTCGTTGCAGCTCGAGCCATGTCTTGGTCGCGTGGCCGACTTCGCCGGGCGGAACAGCCGGTGCCGGAACAACATCCTGCGCGTACGCCGACCCAGTCACTCCAGCGCTGCATATCACGGTCAATAGATTCGCCGCGATCGTACGCAGGCGTCGAATTGTCTTCTTGCTTTTCATGTCACCCCCTGTTTCTCTGGCTCGTCACTGCGTGAACCATTGCAGTAGCCGTGGCGCTGTCTCGGACGTGCGCGGTACGCTTGCGACCGTCCCGGTAGTGCGTTCCGCTTGTGGTAGCGGCGAATCTAGTTGCTTTGCCCGTTGTGCAGTCGCCACCTTTGCCGCATCGATGCGAATCGCCGATCGTAAGTCCGGCGACATTTTTTGCTGCGTCATTAGTGCCTGTGCCTGCTTACTCTGCCCATCCGCAAGCAGAAAGAGCACGACATTGCTGATGATCTTCTGATTGCTCTGCTCGAGCTGCGCAGCTTTCATCAACGGCACGCGCGCAGCGCTCACATCGCCAGTACGTAACTCCGCATAGCCGAGATCGGACAGCGTCGACGCGTCGGTCGGTACCAGTTGCGCCGCCTGCTGCAACTGCTGAACGGCGCGCGGAAAATCACCCGATTCGCCCGCGATAAGACCCAGCCCGCGGTGACCGCGTGCCGCAAGCGGTGTCTGCAACAACTGCGTATAACTGGCCGCACTCGCAGCCGGCTGATCGGTCATGCGCAGCGCATCGGCACGCAACACGATCGTGTCCGGCGAAACGCCGTATTGCTTCTCGTACGCGTCGATATGGGCAAGCGATGCGAAGTACAGCCCCTGCTGTTGCATCCGGTCGATCAGGCCGAGGTACATGCCGGGCGTATCCGGCGCGGGCGTACGATCGGCCTGCTGCATCATTGCCTGACGCTCTGCCTGCGGACCAACGCCGTAGCCCTGCGCACTGCATGCGCCCAGCAGCGCAAGTACGAGCGCCACAACCGTGCAGCTTGCTAGTCGCGCTGTGAGATTCAAAGTGGTATCGAAAGCCATGTCTCTATCCCTCAGTGATGCATCGACTTCAGGGAATGGGTAACCGACAGCACACCGGGCCCTGCAGTCACTATCATTAGCGCCGGCAGTAGCGTGAGAATCATCACGCCGGTCATTTTCACGGTGAGGCGCCCGATCCGCTCCCGCAACATGGAGCGGCGCGTTTCGCGCAGCCGATCGCCGAACTGTTTAAGCGGCTCCTGCACTGCGCCGCCATGTCGGTCCACTTGTATCAGCAGACGCACCACCGCACGCAGATCCTCGTTCTCGTAACTCGAAGACAGCCGGTTCAACGACTGCTCGCGCGTGCGACCCGTCGCGAACTGACGCTGCGCGATTTCGAGTTCGCTCGACAGCACCGGCAACACGCCGCGGAAATCGCCAACGATTACCTGCAGGCTCTGGTCGAGTGAGAGCCCGACGCCCTGTAACAAACGCAACAGATCGACCAGCAGGGGCAGTTCGTCGGCGATAGCGCGTCGTCGCGCGGCCGCGCGGCGACGCAGCATGATCTTCGGCACCATCACGCCGCTTGCCGCGGAGACAAGCAGGAATACCACATAGCGCGTACCGTCGACATGCCCGTGTAACCCAATGCCGTCGATAACCGGAAATACGATGGCGCAGAGAATCCGTGCTATCAGGAACAATCCGCGGGTTCGCGTATCGACAAAGCCGCATTGCTCGAGCAATCGACGGTCTTCCTCGGCGACGATTTGCCGGCCAAACGGTGTATCGAGCCAACGAGCTCCCGTATGCGAAAAACTTTCGAGCATCCCCTTTATGCCCCGAGCAGGAGCTACTGCCGGTGCCTTCTTCGCGGCGCCCGATGCACCGGATATACCGCCCTGAATGCTGGGGACAGCGCGCGTGGCCGTAGCTGCTACCGCCGCCGCATTCTGCAATGCTCGCTCGTCAAGCGCATGCGCCAGCGTGCGCTCGCTGCGCCCCGCAGCGACGAGTCGCGCAATCAGTAGAGACGCGATCAACAGCAACCCCAAGGCTGCGGCTGCAAGAGCAAACGAGAGGAGATGGTTCGATTCCATCGCTACCCCTTCAGCCGCGTGAGGCGGTACAAGAGGTATGCCCCCAGAATCTGCAGCGCAAACGCGAGATACAGAATCTTCCGACCAAACGGATCGAACCACATCGAACCGAAATAGCGTGGGTTCGTTACGATCAGAAAACCACCGATCCCTACCGGCAGCAGGCCGAGTACCCACGACGACAGGCGCGTTTCCGACGACATTGCAACGAGCTCGCGCTCTGCCTGCTCGAGATCTCGCATGAAAGTTGCCATCCGATCGAGCATCACGTCTGAGCGTCCGCCGTACTTGACCGACAGACGCAACACCGAACCGACCAGATCCAGTTCGCGAGCGCCATACAGCTGCGCTACCTGAGACAGTGCACGGTCAATCTCGACGCCAGTGCGCAACATCCGCGATACATGATCGAGGCAATCGCGCAACGGCGCTTCCGTGGTCTGTAACGTAGCCTGAAACGCGGCAGGAACGCTGTTACCCAAGGTGACCAGTCGCACGATGCCATCCAGAAACGACGGCAACTGCCGCACAATCGCGCGACGGCGCCGGCTGGCACGCATCGATAACGCGAAATAGATAACCACACCGCTGACGATCAGCATGACGCACGCACCCAGTGCCCCGCCTTCGCTCCACGTCAGCGCACACAACGCAATTACCAGCACCGCCACAATCGAAAGAGACACCTGCGGGTTACGAATTCCCGCACGGCTTACCACATTGTTGAATGCATATTGGGCCCACGCCCTTGCGTAGCGCACGTATGCCCCCCAACCGTCTTCGGCCGATGGCCGCTGAGGAGCAAACACCGAGGCAGGCGCGATACGACGTGTCGGTGACACGGCAGGCGTTCCGACTGGCACTCCCGCTGCAACCGCTGCTGGTGCGACGCGACTAGTGATAAACCGCTCGGTATTGACCTGCTCCTTACGCTGCGCCCCCCGATGCAGAAGCAGTAGCGCAAGCGCCGCGCACAGCAGCGCGGTGGCAGCGAATACCAGAGCCATGCTAGACATTGAACCCTCCGCCAAACCCCGGACCGTTACCGCCAAATCCGCCACCGAAGCCACCCGCGACTGCCGACGACTCACCCAGCACCTGCCTGAAACGCGCGAGTTTCGGTGAATGCGGATGTATCCCCAGCGACTCCCACTGATCGATCTCTTCACCCTCAGGTGTCGTCACAGGTTCGTAGCGATACAGTTCCTGCGTTGCGATGATGTTGTCTGAAAGTCCTGTCACTTCAGTGATCGAAAGGATGCGTCGACGACCATTCGACAGTCGCCCGATCTGCACGATGAAGTCGATCGCATTCGCGATCTGCCGGCGCAAGCTCGATTCGGTGCCCTGAAAGCCCGCGAAGCCTGCCAGCATTTCGAGCCGATACAGACATTCACGCGGTGAACTCGCGTGGACTGTGCCCATCGAACCGTCGTGCCCGGTGTTCATCGCCTGCAGCATTTCCAGTACTTCACCGCCGCGCACTTCGCCGACGATGATCCGGTCCGGGCGCATCCGCAGCGTGTTGCGCAGCAGGTCGCGAATCGTCACGAGCCCCGAGCCGTCGAAGCCGCCGGGTCGGCTTTCAAGTCGTACCACGTGCGGGTGGTTCAGCGACAGTTCGGCCGTGTCCTCGATCGTCACCACGCGCTCGATCTCAGGGATGTGGAACGCCAGCGCATTGAGCAGCGATGTCTTGCCCGAGCTCGTACCGCCCGACACCAGCACGTTGCAGCGTGCTTGTACGGCCGCCTCAAGCAGCGCGCCGATCTCTGGGTTGTAAGTGCCGTTGCCAAGCAGATCGTCGGGACGTAGCGGATCCTTGCGGAACTTGCGAATCGACACAATCGGACCGTCGATCGACAGCGGCTCGATCACGACGTTGACACGACCGCCATCAGGCAGGCGCGCATCGACCATCGGATTCGACTCGTCGAGCCGCCGCCCGATCGGCGCAAGAATGCGCCGCACGATACGCAGCAGATGTGCGTTGTCGGCAAAGCGCACCTGGATTTTCGTCAGGATGCCGTGGCGCGACACGTACACATCGTTATAGCCATTGATGAGAATGTCCTCAACGGCTGGATCGTTCAGCAGATCCTCGATCGGACCGAAGCCGGCGAGTTCCTTCGTCAACGCCTCGGCGATCAACCTCACTTCACTCTCGTTGATCGGGATGCGGCGCATCCGTACGAAGCTGTCCATTTCCAGGTCGACGAACTGGTTGATTGCATTGCGCGACCAGCGACCGAACTCTGCGCCGAGCTCTTCAATCCGCGTAAGCAGATGCTCGTGCGCAGCGTTCTTGATGTCCTGGAACTGCTGGCTATGCGCGAACGCAGGTGCGTCGTCGGCAAATTCGATATCTTTTGCCATCGTCTATGACCGCTTCTGTGAGGTTGGAATAAAACGCCTGAGCGCGCCGAGCGCGGACCGGCCCCGCGAAGACGCTGCGGTCGGCGCCGCACCGCCCAGCCGTTCGACGAGCGGTTCGAGCGCGCGCACATACGGATCGCGCGCCGCCGCATCGGCCAGCAACTGCCCCTGATTCGCCGCCTGACCGAGTGCGACGCGGCGCTCCGGCAACATCGTAAGCAGCGGCACATCGAGTCTCTGCACAATCTGGGCAGAGGTGAGACTCAATTCCGACTCGTACTTATTGACGATGAGCCGGACGTTCTCCATATCAACCGCTTCCTCGCGCAACGAATCGAGCACCGCCGCAGCCGATACGATCGACGCCACGCCCTGATCGCAGACCAGCCAGGTTTCGTCGGCTGCCTGCACGACGTTCGCAATGAACTCGCTGTTGGTGAAACCACCGAGATCGACGATCTGCTGATCGAAGAATGCCCGCAAACGGTTCAGCAGGCCGACCGAAGCGGAATACGACACCTCGCGCATATCCGCAAGATTGGGCGGCAGCGTGGTCAGCGCAAGTCCACTGGCGTGTCGCGACAATGCGGTGTGCACGAAGGTCTGATCGAAACGGCGCAGGTTGCGCACGGCTTCGACAAAATTGAACTCGCTGCGCGTGTTGAGCAGTAACGTACCGTCGCCTTGTGGCAGACCAAGATCGAGCAACGCTGCCTGACGGCCTTGCGGTGCATCGCGTCGCTGCAGCATCACCGCGAGATTGGCCGCCAGCGTGCTCACGCCCATGCCGACGCGCGCGCCGAGCAGCACGGTGACGCGGCCATGACGGCTGACCGGTTCGACCAGATTATCGATCGCCTGACGCGTGATCCTGAGCGCATCTTCTGCCGGCGCGGACAGATCGATGAAATCGCGCACGCCCGCACGCAACGCGGCAAGTGCGCTTTCCGGTTCCGCCAGCGAACCGACCGCGACGATCTGCAGACCAGGATATGCAGTGCGCGCGGCACTGGCGGCAACGCTCGCGGCCGCCGCGCGACCGCCTGAAAAATCGATGAACACGAGTGAAGGGTTCAGCGTAGCGATCCGCTGCGTGAGCTGAGTGGGGTCGAGCGTTGCCGCCTCGACGGCACCCGCTGCGACGAGCGTACCCGCGAGCCAACGTACGTGCTCGTCCGTAAGCGAGGCAAACACAAAATAATCGGTGATCGCGCGCTCAGTCAACGAATGCGTTCTCGCGTTCATAATGGACATCCTCCAGCGGCGAGAACTGCGACGCCGCCACATCGTCATACGCACCGACAACCGGCGCGGCACTACACATTGCTTCGGCCCGAACCACGGGCGCCGTCACTTCGAAAACCCCGGTGCGGCATCGCGCGACAACACGCCACCGACGAACGAACTCCACACGGGTCCGTCACGCTGCTCGCTCTGCTCACCGGGCGTCGATGGCAGCGCAGCGCCCTTCGCGATTGGTGACACCAGATGTGGCGTCACGATGATCACGAGTTCCTTGTCCGTCTGGCTGTAACTCAATTGCTTGAAGAACGCGCCGATGATCGGCAGGTCGCCAAGCAGCGGCACTTTATTGACGTTCGACGTGGTCTCGCGATCGATCAAGCCACCGATCATGAAGCTCTCGCCATCGCCAAGCTCGACGGTGGTATCTGCGCGTCGTGTCGTGAGCGCCGGCACCGACACGCCGCTGATCGTGACCGCGTTCGTGAAGTCCAGCTCACTCGCTTCGGGCGCGATCTTCAAGGCAATGCGCTGCGGACTCAGTATCGTGGGAGTCAACGTCAGGCCGACGCCGTACGGTTTGAATTCAATCGATGTCGTGCCCAGGCCCTGCGGCACCGGCACCGGGATTTCGCCACCAGCAAGGAAGCTTGCGCTTTGCCCGGACAAGGCGACCAACGTAGGCTCAGCAAGCACGCGCGCGAGATTGTTGGTTTCCATCAGACTAAGGTCTGCGGAGATCCCATGCGTCACCGAATTGAATACCAGATTGAACGCGGACGAGATCGGTTGCGTGGCAGTGAAACTCGGTGATGAGCCGAACGTGGCCGAGGTTAGTGCAGATGGCGCAAACGAACCGAATGTGAAGCCGTTGTTCTGCTTGAGAATATTCAGCCCCGCCTGCTTAAGCACCGATCGACTAAATTCGACTACTCGCACGTCGACCTGGACGACCGACCGGGTATCGACAGTGGAAGTGTCGTACACCGCGGTACCGGCATCATCGCCACCTGCTGGCCCACCGCCCTTGCCGCCTGCGCCGCCACTACCCGCTGCACTTGCCTTCTGCGTCGCACGCTGGCGCGCTTCTATCTCCGCTGCCACCACCGCGCGCTGGTGTTTTTCCATCGTCGAAGTCGAGCCCGAAATCAACGCCGAGTCGCCGAGGACTTTTACGCTCGGGGTATCGGTTCCAAGCATCGTGCGCGACGCGGCAGTCGTAACGTTGACGGTATATGACAGCGGCACGTCGCTTCCACGCTCCCACAACATAAGGTTTGTTGTTCCTGGGGATTTACCGACCAGCAGCACGCCGCCCGCTTTGTCGCCCCTCACGATCAGTACGTCGGCGACCGTGGGATCCCCGATCGCTATGCGACGCAACGAATGGCCGCTCGCGACCACTTGCTGCGAACCGACACTGATGTCGAATGTCTGCTGCGACACGCCGATGGCAACGCTCGCCGTCGATGCGACGAGTCCTGTCATCAAGAGTGCCGCCATCACTACGCAGGCCGAAATGCGTTTTTTCATGTTCTTATGATGGCGCTTGAACGCCACTCCCTGAAGCTGCTATTGGGCGACAGTCTCCGTACGCCCGCCCCGTATCACTTCGATTCCTCCGCCGCTGCGTGCCACTCTCGCGGTAGGGGCAGCCATTCGTGGCGAGGCAACCGGGCGTTCACCGGCACCACCGGACAGCGCGTCGAGCGCAACACCTGCAGCGGCGCGCGTCGAACCGCTCGCGGACGCACCCTGTATGCGAGCGGCAGTCTTAACCACCTCCGGTAGTGGCGCGAACGCGTCCGCATCGACTACATCGGTGTCGCGTGGATTACGCAGCGCAAATATCAGACGGCCAGAAGCTTCGGCAAGCGTCAACCGGTCCACGTCAGGGACAGGAACAGCCAGCACCGCCGTGCGCACCATGCCATTTGGATCTCCCGAGTTGTCGTTACCGATGGTCGCATTACCGAAAGCGAGTACACGGACCTTCGAAATCAACAAGCGGGCCTGGGTCCGGTCGATTTCACCCCCGCTGCCGATGTTACCGTCGCGCTTCAGTGTGAAGAACACATCGACAAGATTCCCCGGTCGCAGTCGGTTGCCAACCGCGTTGCCATCGTCGACGCGTACAGCCAGCGCACGTTCACCGGGCGTGATCTGTTCCGCCATTCCAGACGACAACTGAGATTCGAGCACCGGCGATTCCGCGCCAATATCCGTGCCCGGTATCCGCCCTACAAGCAGCGAGGAATCGGTAAACGCACCGCCGGGATTGATCGGTAGCGACTGAACCCGCAGATCGTCCACGGTAATCGGCTTCCCGGCGGGCAACATGTGCTTCGCTACTACCACGGGGAAGCTGGCTTGCGCGAGGGCCGCAACAGGTGCCGGTGCCGGCTTGCGCGACAGCACCCACGCGAACACACCGAGCAAAAGTGCCAGCACAATCAGTCCACCTGCGAGGATCCGGGTCAGTTTCGGCATGATGTTCCGCACTATGAGATGGCCTTGCCTGGCCGGCTAGTTTGCCAACGTGGACAACGCGACATCGGGTAACGAAATACAAGCATGTCAGTCACAGAATGTTTATGGGGTTGAGTTGTACCGTCGCGGTACTGGACAGAGAATTTGGTAAAACTGCGCCCAGCACCGGCAGATTAGGCACAAGCGGGCTGGACGCGTAGTTATAGTTCAGCGTGACGGCAATACATTGCATTGTGCTGTCGAAGGAACACGCGGCTGGCACTGTCGTGCATTTCGCGTTGCCGATCATCGGCGCAACCATGTTGGTCGCCGTGTTGCATGCGGCTTTCGCTCGCAGGGTAATTGCTGCGGCAACGCTGCTCGCCGGCTGATAACTCAGTGCTGCGCGTGCGCCCTCTTCGGTCGCGAGCGTCAAGCTCTGCTGTGCAACGAAGATCAGGCTGAACGTGACGATCGCGTAGAAGATTGCAAAAAACATCGGAAAGACCATCGCAAATTCAACGGCTGTAGCGCCATGCTGCGCGCACCGTGACGCCGAATTTCGCCGCAACGCGCTGCGCACTGCTTGTCTTTTTGCAGGCACGCTCATCGCAAACCTCCGGCAACTGCTTGCGTCGCAAGCCAGACGATAGCCGGCACCGTAAGGCAGGCCGCAAAAGGAGTTGAACGCCTGCCGGCTAGTTCGAACGTTGGCGCCCTGCGACGAACCAGGGCCGCAACTCGTGTACGTGTCGCAATCAATAGCCAGAGCGCATGCGCTCCTGCAATGATCGTCGCGATCACCCACAAATCCAGCAGCGCGTGCACGCCACACCATGCACCGAGCGCTGCGAAAACCTTGACGTCAGCGGCACCCATCACACCAAAAGCGTAAAAAGGCAGTAGCGCAACTAGACCGATGACCGCGCCCAGTGCTGCCTGCTTCATCGAAACGTCGAAGGGGCTGTGCCGCAAAAGCGCGCACGCAAACGCCGCGATCAGACCGATCACGATGACGGAATTCGGAATACGTCGGTTGCGGCAGTCGCAAAAGGCGACAAGCGCAGCCCACGCAACGAATAAAAGAAGAGTGAAAAGCGCACTCATATCGACCTCGACAGGCGAACGAAATCGCGTACGAGCCGCTAACGCGGCCGTACGCGCCCTATCGAGCAGAGCCTCTCAGACGCCCAGAAGGCATTAAGCCGAGCCTAGCCGGACCCTGTAGAGGCCGCTGCTAAACCTGTCAGCCAGCAGGAGCGATCTTGTTGACGACGTTTTGGAAGACCGTGTTCAGGTCAGTACCAAGCGTCTGCACGGTAGTACCGATGACCACTGCGATCAGGCCTGCGATCAGCCCGTATTCGAGTGCGGTAACCCCTTTGTTTTCTCTCAGGAACTTAGTGAACTTTTTCATTTTCTTGCCCTCGGAACTTCATCTATTCGTTGTGGTTTGCGGACTGCTCCCGACGCTAGCGATAGTTCGGTGGTTCTCTCTGCCACCGATCTAGTCCTCGGCTAACACGCCAGGTTTATTGCAGCCAGCTTCTGTTATGCAAAAGAAATATGGCCGTCTGTTCGATATCGCACCCCCCTCGTAATCTTTAACGCTCTCAGGTTTTATAGCGTATCAATCATTTTTAAGCAATTATCCGACGCGCCAGGCCCCGCCGTTGTTGATCGATCCCGCATAAGTAGATTAGCGTTTGCTCATGTGCGAACGCACATAGGACTAACCATACGTTAGATTCGCTCCACTAATTACGCGTTTGAACCTGTTGTTTCAAGCGTCGCGCGCTCTTCACGTCACCTTCGTTACGCAGCCCATCGTAACGCCACCCATCGCCCGTTACGTTACGCCGGCTCCGCACACGCCTCGTATTTACAGTATTTAACATTTCAATTGCTTTAGCAGGCACTCCATCGATTGCCCGCAAACGCCCGCTGCAATTACGTCTACGACTTACATAGAAAAACGACCCATCAATTCGCATGCGAAATGGCACGGCTGTTGCAGAGATAGAGCCGCGGTACCACCCAACTACATACGCAATGCGAGGGCAACATGAACATTCAAACGACCAATGGCGGGTTACGGATCACAATCATCGCGGCCACCGTAGCAGCCATGCTTTCACTCAGCGCCTGCGGCGGCTCGGGAACGCTCAGCCAGGGTACCGGCGGCGACAGCGGCAGCGCTTCCGGTAGCGGCACCGTCACGACAGCGGGCGGTTCAGGCGACACGACCGGCAGCGGTTCGGGCTCGAGCAACGGTAGTGGCTCGGGTAGCGGCGGCGGCACGACTATCGGTGGCAGCTCGGGAACGGGCACCGGTACGGGTACGGGTACAGGAACCGGCACGGGCACAGGCACTGGAAACACCGGCGGCTCTCCGGCGGTACAGGCAAATGCTATCGGCACTGTCGTCGCGAAAACGGGCGGTGTTGTCGGCGATGTCGGTTCGACGGTATCGGGTCTCGGCAGTGTGATCGCTTCGCAAAACCTGCCGATCGTCAGCGCGCAAACCACGAAAGCTTTAGGCGGTGTCGTTCAGAATGTTGGTGCAGCCGTATCGACGCTTGGCAACGGCGTCACACAAGGTCTCGGACAACTCGGCACCGGCGGCAACGCTGTCGGCACGACGGTGTCGAGCCTGGGCGGCGTCGTCGGTAATCTCGGTGGCGCAGTCAGCAGCACGGGCGCCCTCGTGTCGAGTCTGGGCACTGGCCCGCTCGCCCCGCTCAGCGCACTCACCACGCCGCTTGGCAGCCTCGTCAACACCCTCGGTGTCGCCGTGACGAATGGCGGCGGCACGCTCACCAACGTGCTCTCCACCGGCCCTGTAGAGCAGATCACGCAAACGGTCAGCTCGGCGATCACGCCGATCACATCGATGGTCGCTTCCACTACGCAGACTGTCGGCACCGTGACGGGCCTCGGCGCACCGCTCAACGGTCTGCTCGGTACGGTCGGCAACGGTCTCGGCACGGCCGGCAAGCTGCTCGCTGGCGCAGGCGGCAATCCGGTCACGACTGGCCTCGGCAACGTCGTCACCGACACCGGCAAGATCGTCGCATCGGCAGGTGGCCTTCTCGTCGGCGGCACGGGTACGAACCCGCTCTCGTCGATCACAGGTCTGCTCGGTGGCTTGACGGGCGGCTCCAGCAGCGGTGGCGGCCTCTCGCCGATCACGGGTCTGCTTGGTGGATTGACCGGCGGCTCCGGCACCGGCAGCAATCCGCTGTCGCCGATCACGGGTCTGCTCGGCGGCTTGACCGGTGGCTCAGGTAGCAGCAGCGGTGGTCCCCTCTCGCCGATCACGGGTCTGCTCGGTGGTCTGACCGGTAGCGCCGGCAGCAGCGGCGGTCCGCTCGCTCCGGTCACGGGCCTGCTCTCCGCAGTCACCGGTACGCTGAGCGGCGCAGCCGGCGGCAGCAGCGGCCCGCTCGCGCCCGTCACCGGTCTGCTCTCGAGCGTAACCGGCGCATTGGGTGGCGTAGCAGGTGGCGGCACGGCCGGCAGCTCGGGTGGTCCGCTCGCCCCGGTCACAGGCCTGCTCTCGTCGGTCACCGGTGCGTTGTCGAGTGCGACGGGCGGCAGCACCGGCCCGCTGGCTCCCGTGACCGGTCTGCTCACGGCAGTCACAGGCGCGCTCGGCGGCGTAGCAGCACCGGCCGCTGCAGCAGCGGCACCGGCCACGACTACAGCATCGACAGGCGCGGCGCTGTCGGCGACGAGCGGCAGCAGCAGCGGTGGCGGCGTGAACAATCTGCTCGCGCCGGTGACGTCTCTGCTTGGCGGCTTGCTCGGCGGTCTTAGCGGCGGCAAGAAGTAACGCGGCTTAACAAGCACAAGCGCAGCACACAGCGCACGACACAGCCGGGAGACAGCGCGTCACCCCCGGCTGGTCGGCGCCGAGACCGTAGCTCAAGATGCATAGCGCGACGGCGCGCGGAGACCTTCAACCATCGCACCACAACAAACAGCGAGGCGCACCTTGCGTGATCAACGGCTCTTGATCTCTCACATGGCCCGCACGACGCTCGCGTCGTTGCGGCCGCCGCGTACTGTGGTGATAACGCCGCGACTCATGCATCCCCGACTAGGCAGCCGCCCATGTGTCTGGGTAACATCAGCGGCGGAACATCCCGGTTGGAAACGCAGTTGGCAGTCCGGAGGCCGTGCAACACAAATAATCCGCGAGGTCGCGTGCTTCAAGTTCATCGGAGTGCGCAACGCTACAACCTCGCCATGCAGTACACACTGAGAGATAGATAAACGTTCGCGATCCAGCCGCTTAGACGGCATACTCGCATCACAAGAACGGCCAACGAGGGCAATCCGATGAAACTCGGGTATAAAAAATGGTCACTGCTACTCGCAGTGGTAGCAGCAGGAGCCGCGCAGGCACAAAGCCGAGCTGCAGGCGGTAATCCGCTCGACTCTTTGCCGCAGATCAACGTGCCGCAAAAAGGGCCGAGCGTCACTGTGCAGGTGCAGCCGCAGGCACCGCAGCTGCAGGAGCTGCTTGCACGTCAACTCACACCTTCGAAGATTCAGGTCGAAGGCGTGAAATCGATTCCGTTCGACGATGTCGCCAGTCGCTTTACGCCGCTCGTCGGCAAGACGATCACGATCGGCGAGCTGATCGAAGTCGCGAACGGCGTGACGAAGCTCTATCAGGAACGCGGCTACGCGCTGTCGTTTGCATTCGTCCCTGCGCAGACTTTCGAAAACAACGTTGTTCGCGTGACGATCGTCGAAGGCTATGTCGCCAATGTGAACATCACCGGTAAGCCGGGTTCGCTCGAAGGACGCATCCGCTCGATCGCGGCGCACATCCAGGCGGACCATCCGCTGCGGCTCTCCACGTTCCAGCGCTACACGCAGATCTTCGGTCTGCTACCCGGCGTGAAAGTCGCGGCCACCGTGGAACCGCCCACCAATACCGATGGCGCGGGGACCCTGAACCTCGCCGTCGATCGCAAGAAGTTCGACGTCAGCACCGGTCTCGACTTCAACCACCCCGGCTTCCAGGGGCTGCTGACAGCGACCGAGAACGGCCTGACTTCGCTCGGCGAACAGCTCAGCATTTCCGCACTATTTCCGCCGGGGCGCGACAATGAAACCTATTTCGCTGCGCATGCATCGGTGCCGATCGGCAGCGACGGTCTGATCGGCAAGATCGATGCAACGCGTTACCGCGGCAACCCGGTCGACAATCCTGGCCTGCCCAATACCATCACGCGCACGGTGGTCAACGAAAAACTGGCCGGGTCGCTCGCGTATCCGTTGCTGCTGAGCAATACGCGCAGCGTGCTGGGCACCGTGACAGCGTATGCATCGCATGATCAGGACAGCTACTACAGCACGGTCAACGGGTTGAGCTTCGGGCTGCGCTCGCAGGTTCGCGTGCTGCAGTTGCAGGCCGATTACACGGACATACAGCCGACGCAGGTGCGCAAGGCGAGCATCAATGTCGCGAAAGCCTTCGATGTCCTCGGTGCGTCAAAGTCGTTCGATCGCAATTCGTCGCTCATCTCCGGCACAAACCCCGTGTCGCTGACTTTCACGCGCACCGGCGCGAACTTCTCACAAACCAACACATGGCCGTTCAAGATCGGTACCTCGTTCTCGGCGATCGGTCAGTACAGCCCGGACTCGCTGCCGACCTCCGAGCAGATCGCGTTCGGTGCGCAACGTTTTGCGCTCGGTTATGAACCGGGCGAAGCATCGGGCGATTCGGGCTGGGGTGCGGCATTCGAAGTC